>JAOBWF010000052.1 GCA_025463215.1 Acidobacteriota bacterium
GCCGCGCCCGCCGCCGGAGCCGCCGGCGTCTGCGGGGCGGTCGTTGCCGCCGGTGGCGGTGACGCCGGAGTTGACGCTGCGCGTGAAGCGGACGTCGGCGTACGAGCAGCCGACCTTCTTCGCCTCGCCGAGCACGACGTCGGCGAGCCCCTTGAACGTCGACGTGAGCGGGTTGCCTTTCGGCGACTGCGCGATCAGCTCGCCAATCAGATCGCTCGACGCCAGCAGGATCGACGTGGCGCCGGTGTACTTGAGAAAGTCGCGACGTGTTGGGCTCATATGTGTCTCATCCACGAAAAAGATGGAACCTTCCGGTTTCTTCTAGACCGCTGGCGATACCGAGGTCATGTAAAAGTCTTCGACTCGCACCGCGGGGACCAGCGCGGTGCCGGGGCCGTCGTAGGCTTCGCCGGTGTGGATCGGGACCGACGTGCCGACCGCCGAGATGTTCGCAAACGCGACGAGCGGGGACATGTTCCAGCGGAAGTTCTGGACCGGGCCGGTGATCTCGCCGTTCTCGATCAGGAACAGGCCGTCGCGCGTCATGCCGGTGTTGAGCAGCGTCAGCGTGTCGACCGGCCGCAGGTACCAGAAGAAGGTGACCAGCAGGCCCCGCTTGGTCGTCTTCACCATGTCCTCGATCGACTGGTTCGTCCCTTCGACGACGAGGCTCATCGCGGGATTAGCGGTTGACGGCGCAACCTTCTGCCGTCGCGCGGTCGCGGCGTCGGAGTACACGTTCTTCAGCACGCCTTTGTCGATCCAGGTGACCGGCTTCGCCGCGAGACCGTCCGGCATGATCGGGGTCTGGCGCAGAATCGGATTGCCGATATCGCTCTTGAGGGTGAAGTTGTCGCTGAACAGCTTCTGGCCGATTTTCGGCGTGCCGTCAGCGGCGACGAACGGCCGCCCGACGCCGCCGAAGTTGAAGCCGCCGCCGCCGCCGAAGCCGCCTCCGCCGCCGCCGCCGGCGTTGAACGCCCCCATCATCGCCGACAGCAGGCGCGCCATCGGCCGCGGCTCGATGATCGTGGTATAGCGCCCCGGTTCGATCGCGCGCGGCTTCTGGCTCTTGAACGCCTTGTTCGCGGCAATCTCGGTCAGCTCCGCGACATTGACCTGCGATAGATCCTTCGCGCCCGTGATGCCCGACCAGCCGGAGCCGCCGCCGCTCGCCATCCGGCAGGTGAGCACGAAGCCGGTTTCGGCATACTGGTAGTAGCCGAACAGTCCTTCCGAATTCGTCAGGCAGGTGGTCTGGTATTGCTTCGGAATGAAGCCGGCGCCGAGGACCCCCTTCTTCTCGCAGATGTCGATCGACTGCTTGACCCACGCGGCGCGCTCGCCGGGGCCGAAATCGGCGGTCTTGGGCAGGACGGCGTCCACCGGCATGTAGTCCTGCGGCCCCTTCACGAGCGGCGGCAGGTTCGGGTTGTCGCGCGCCTTCTGCGCCGCCTGCTGCGCCTCGTCGACCATCGCCTTGAGCGACTCGTCGTCGAACTCGCGCGTCGACGCGCTGCCTTGCTTGGCGCCGTGGCGGACGTTGAGCGTGAGCTGCTGGTCGTACTGGACCATGTTCACCGTGATCGACGAGTTGGCCCACCGCGTCGCCGACCGCTCGCCGCCGTCGAAGTTCACTTCGACCGCGTCGGCCTTCGTCATGTTGAGGACCTTGTCGGTGAGCGCTTTGATTTCGTCGCGTGAGTACATAATGGTCCCGCAAGTCTATCAAAGAGGGCGCCGATGAAGAGCTCCGGACTGTCGCGTCTGACCCCTTACCTTCTCAGTGTGCTGCGCGTCGCCGCCGCGTTCGTCTACGTCGCGCACGGCACGCAGAAGATGTTCGGCGTACCGGGCCATCCGTTCCATCTGCCGGTGTTCGCCTTGACGATGATGTCCGCGGCCGGCGTAATCGAGACAATTGGTGGCGTCTGCATGCTGCTCGGCCTGTTCACGCGGCCGGTCGCGTTCATCCTGTCGGGACAGATGGCGGTCGCCTACGTCACGCAGCACGCGCCGCACGGTTCGTGGCCGATCAACAACGGCGGCGATCTCGCCGTGCTGTTGTCGTTTCTCTGGCTCTTTTTCTGCGCCGCCGGCGCCGGACCAATCAGCCTCGACGCGTTGCGCGGCCGGCGATAACGCCGCGATCGGAAAACATTTCCTCTGCGTGTGCTCTGCGCTCTCGGCGCCTCCCAAGATTTTTTCTTTCGTGTGACCTGAATACGCCTCAACCGGACTAGCCCATCAACCGAAAAGCGCCTGTTTTTGTCGATACGGTTGGCGAGATTCTTGCCCCTCTTCCAGGCATCGGCTGAGGAGGCCGCGCACATGTTCAGACGCACTTTTTCCGCACTGACGGTTATCGGCGCGCTGGCGGGTACGGCGTTCTTCCCGGCGAGCGCACTCGCCAAGGACGACAAAGACAAAGACAAAGACAAACACAAGCAGAAGCACGAGGCGCGGTACTACGACCGCACGCACCGTGACTATCACGCCTGGAACGGCGACGAGGATCGGCTGTACCGGCAGTACCTCGGCGAACAACACCACCAGTACCGCTCCTTCTCGAAGATGAACCGGCAGCAGCAGCGCGCCTACTGGCAGTGGCGGCACGACCACAGATAAGCGGACGATCGTAAAAAACCGCGGAGCTCGCAAAGAACGCAGAGGAGCAGAATGTCTCGCCGGCGCTCGCTGCTCCCTCTGCGGTTTTTCTTTGGAAGCCTCGCCGGTCGGCGGGTCACTCAGACGATGGCGCGGACGACGCCGCCGTCGACCCTCAGCGCGGCGCCGGTCGTGGCTGACGCACGCGCGCTGCAGACGTACGCGATCATGGCCGCGACTTCCTCCGGCGTCGTGAAGCGCTGGACGATCGACGAGGGTCTCGCGTGGGCGAAGAAGTCGCGTTCGACCGCCGCGGCGTCGACCCCCTGCGCCCTGGCGAGCTGCGCCATGAATGCGCCGACGCCTTCCGACGCCGTCGGCCCCGGCAGCACGCTGTTGACGGTGACCCCGGTGCCCGCCAGCGTTTCCGCCAACCCGCGCGCGACCGCGAGCTGAGCGGTCTTGGTCGTACCGTAGTGGATCATCTCGGCGGGAATCTGCAGCGCCGACTCGCTGGAGACAAAGACGATGCGCCCCCAGTTGCGGGCGCGCATCCCGCGGACGTAATGGCGCGAGCACCGCACGCCGCTCAGGACGTTCGTTTCGAAGAAGCGCATCCAGTCGGCGTCAGAGATGTCCTCGAACGACTTCGGTTCGAAGATCCCGACGTTGTTGACGAGAACGTCGACATCGGGCCACGCGGCGATCACCGCGTCGCACCCGGCGGCGGTGCCGAGGTCAGCGGCGACACCGTCCACGATCGCGCCGGGCAGCGCGGCACGCACGGCCCGAATCGCCGCGTCAACGCGCGCGGCTGTCCGGCCGTTGACGATGACGTGTGCGCCTTCCTCAGCCAGTACACGCGCAGTAGCGAACCCGATGCCCGCTGTCGACCCGGTCACGAGCGCCCGCTTGCCGGTCAGTCCAAGATCCATGGTGCCAGTCTACGGGATCGCCGAAGTGCGAAATTCC
Source organism: Acidobacteriota bacterium (assembly GCA_025463215.1). Taxonomy (GTDB): domain Bacteria; phylum Acidobacteriota; class Vicinamibacteria; order Vicinamibacterales; family CAVVIG01; genus CAVQFC01. Next base: position 3,580 of record JAOBWF010000052.1, read on the forward strand.
TGTGTGTGCCCCGGCTATGATTAGCCGCATGTCGCAGGTGGCGATCACCCGCGCCGTCAGCGCCGGGCTGGCGGCGTGCGAATTGACCTATCACGCACGGATCGCGATCGACGTCGAGATCGCGCGGGCGCAGCACCGGGCGTACGAAGCGGTGCTCGCCGCCGCGGGTTACGAGGTCGAACAGCTCGAGGCGGACGCGGCGATGCCCGATTCGGTGTTCGTCGAAGACATGGCGGTCGTGCTCGACGAGGTCGCGATCCTGACGCGGCCCGGCGCCGAGTCGCGCCGGCGTGAACTGCCGGCGGTTGCCACCGCGCTCGCGGCGTATCGGCCGCTGCAGCAGATTCAGCCGCCCGGCACGGTCGACGGTGGCGACGTGCTGGTGGTCGGCCGCCGCGTCTTCGTCGGCCGCTCGACGCGCACGAACGACGCAGCGGTCGGGCAGGTGCGCCGGATTCTCGAGCCGTACGGCTACTCGGTGATTCCCACGGAGGTGCGGGGGGACTGCCTGCATCTCAAGTCGGCGGTCACCGCGATCGACGAGGCGCGGCTGCTCGTCAATCCCGCGTGGATCGATGCCGCGTCGTTCGAGGGTTCCACGCTCGTCGAGGTCGCGGCCGACGAACCGTCGGCGGCCAACGTGCTGCGGCTGGCGGATCGGGTGATCGCGGCGTCGGCCTATCCGCACACCGCCGCGCGTCTGGCGTCGCTCGGCGTGCGTGTCGAGCTGGTGGATGCCAGCGAGCTCGCGAAGGCGGAAGGGGCGGTCACGTGTTGCAGCCTCATCATCAATAATCGGTAGCCGCAGGTCGGAGGCAGGGTGAAATCGATCTGGCAAGAGGACGCGCGGCGCGAGCTCAGCGACCGCATCGGCGCGCTGCGTTGGGACCGGCGCGCTGCGTGGGGCCGCTTCACGGCGCCGCAGATGATCTGCCATCTCGCGGAAAGCCTGAAGATGGCGATGGGCGAGCTGATGATCCGGCCAAAACGGTCGCCGATCCGGTACGCGCCGTTGAAGCAGCTGATCATCTACGTGGCGCCCTTTCCGAAGGGAGCGCCGACGGCGCCGGAACTGCTGGCACGGGAGCCGGGTGACTTCGCCGCCGATGTCGCCGACGTGCAGCGGCTGCTGGCGCGCGCGGCGTCGGCGCGCACGACCGAGCGCTGGCCCGAGCACCCGGCGTTCGGCACGCTGTCGACCCGCGCGTGGGGCGTGCTGATCTACCGGCACATGGATCATCATCTGCGGCAGTTCGCCGGCTGACAGAGAAGGGACCGCCGAGGCCGGCGGCGCCGCGGAGACAATCGTTCCCAGCGGTGTTGCAGCTTCAGGTCGAAGCACAGGGAAATGACATGGACACGACGCGCGCATTCCTGCGGCACACGGTGGCGACGGTCGCGTATCGCGGCGGAAAAACGGTCCGCGGCGCGCCGGCGAGCTTCGCGTCATTCAGCGGCGACGGCTCGGATCGGACCGCGGTCAAGATCCTGGCGCACCTCGGCGATCTGTACGACTGGGCGCTGACGCAGGCGCAGGGCGCCGAGGCGTGGCACGATTCGCCGCCGCTCGAATGGGAGCGCGAGGCGGAACGCTTCTTCGCGGCGCTGCAGCGCTTCGACGCATATCTGGCGTCGGACGCGCCGCTCGCGGCGGCGCCGGAAAGGCTGTTTCAGGGCGCGATTGCCGATTCGCTGACGCACATCGGCCAGCTCGCGATCCTGCGCCGGCTCGGCGGCGCGAAAATGAAAAGCGAGAACTATGCGAAAGCCGAGATCGTCGCCGGACGCGTCGGCCGCGAGCAGACCGCGCCGCGGCGGGAATTCGACTGAGAGCACACGGACGCGCCTCTCCGTTCCCGCTGGAACCCTGTTTTCCGCATCGTCCGTTCCCTCGAAATTGTAATCGGCTGTAGAAAAATGGGACGCGGCGGGGCTCCGATCCTGGCCGCACCGCCGGCCGGCCGGGTGCCGGCGGTGGTAGCGATCTTGCGGAAGAGGTCGCGTCATGAGCGAGCGGGACGCCTTCGGGCCCAATCTGCGCCGGATCCGGGTCCAGCGCAATATCTCCATATACCAAATCGTCGCCGCGACCAACGTCAACGCCGCGTTGTGGGAAGGGCTGGAACGCAACGACCTGTCGCGCTGGCCGGCCGGCATCTACGCGCGCTCGTACGTGCGCAGCTACGCCAAGGCGATTGGCGTCGACGTGGAATCGACCGTCGACGACTTCTGCCGCTGTTTTCCGCAGGGCGATCGCCGCGCCGCGCTGGTGATTCGCGGCCAGGCCGAGATCATCGGCCACAACGATCTGCAGTATCGCGACGTCGTGCCGCCGGCGGCCGGTGACGCCGAGCGCCGCGGCGGTAACCCGGCGGCGCCGACGCGCAAGGCGCCGGCGTCCCCCGCCGCCGCGCTCTTCGGCCGTCTGCGCGCCCTGCTCAGGGCGTAGTCCAGGTCTCCACCCCAACACCGCTGACGCGCCCCCCGCCTTTCGCAGCGGGATTGGATACGATCGAGTGATGCGGCTCGAAGCGGTGGCGGCGATCTCGCGCGCGGTGGCGGGCACGGCGGCGCGGCTCGAAAAGGTGGGGCACCTCGCCGAGCTGCTGGCGCGGGTCCCGCCGGACGAGATCGCGACCGTGATCGCGTTCCTCAGCGGCGAACCGCGTCAGGGCCGGATGAAGATCGGCGGTGCGATCCTCTCGGCACTGCGCAGCGTGCCGCCCGCGGCGGCCGCGCGCGTCGAGCTGCGCGAGGTCGACGCCGCGTTCGACCGCATCGCGGCGCTGTCGGGATCAGGATCGTCTGCCGCGCGCGTTCAGCTGTTGCGCGAGCTGTTCTCGGCCGCGACCGCCGACGAGCAGGACTTCCTCCAGCGCCTCCTGTTCGGCGAGCTGCGGCAAGGCGCCCTCGAAGGCGTGCTGGTCGACGCCGTCGCACGCGCCGCCGACCTGCCGTCCGCCCGCATCCGCCGCGCGGCGATGCTCGCCGGCGAGCTCGCCCCGGTCGCGCGCGCCGCGCTCGTCGACGGGGACGCGGGCCTGGCGCAGTTCACGCTTCGCCCCTTTCAACCGGTACAGCCGATGCTCGCCGATTCCTCCGCCGATGTCGGCGCCGCGCTCGACGATCTCGGCGAGGCGTCGTTCGAATACAAGCTCGATGGCGCGCGCATGCAGGTCCACAAAATGGATGACGAGGTGCGCGTGTATTCGCGGGCGCTGCGGGATGTGACCGTCGCGGTCCCTGAGGTCGTCACGGTGGTGCGCGCGATGCCGGCGCGCACGCTGGTGCTCGACGGCGAAGCCATTGCGCTGCGCCCGGACGGCACGCCGCTGCCGTTCCAGGAGACGATGCGGCGGTTCGGCCGCAAGCTCGACGTCGCCAGCCTGGCCGACGCGCTGCCGATCACGCCGATGTTCTTCGACGCGCTGTATCTGGACGGCGATCCGCTCGTCGACGAGCCGCTGGCGCGCCGCGTCGCACTGCTGGCGGACCAGGGCGCGCGCGCCAATCTCGTCCCGCGCCTGGTGACGGCCGATTCCGGCGCCGCCGCCGCCTTCGCGCAACGCGCGCTTGCCACCGGACACGAAGGCGTGATGGCCAAGGCGGTGGACGGCGTCTATGCCGCCGGCCGCCGCGGCCAGGCGTGGCTGAAGGTCAAGCAGGCGCGTACCCTCGACCTCGTGATCCTCGCGGCCGAGTGGGGCAACGGCCGCCGCCGCGGCACGCTCAGCAACCTGCACCTCGGCGCGCGCGACCCGGTGCACGGCGGCTTCGTCATGCTCGGCAAGACGTTCAAGGGGCTGATCGACGCGATGCTGGCGTGGCAGACGAAGAAGTTCCTGGAGCTCGAGATCGGCCGCGACGCCTACACCGTGTACGTCCGGCCGGAGATCGTCGCCGAGATCGCGTTCAACGACGTCCAGACCAGCCCGCAGTATCCAGGCGGCGTGGCGCTGCGCTTCGCGCGCGTCAAACGCTATCGCGACGACAAGACCGCGGCGGAGGCTGACACGATCGATATGGTGCTACGATTCGCGCCGTGTCCGCCAGGCTCGCCCGGACGATCGGGCTAACGCAGGCGACCGCGATGGTCGTCGGCACGATCGTCGGGTCGTCGATTTTCGTGCAGCCGTCCGAAGTGAGCAAGGCGGTGCCGTCGTTCGGCGGCATGCTGCTGGTCTGGCTGACCGCCGGCGCCCTCACCTGGTTCGGCGCAAGCATCTGCGCCGAGCTGTCGTCGGCCTATCCGAAGACCGGCGGCGTCTACGTCTTCCTGCGCGAGATGTTCTCGCCGGCCGCCGGGTTTCTCTGGGGCTGGGCGATGTTCTGGAGCATGCACTCGGGGATCATCGCGGCGATCGCGATGGTGTTCGGACGCTACACCGCGACCATCGTCCCGCTGAACGATCTCGGCATCCGGCTGGTCGCGGCCGGCGCGATCGCGGTGCTGTCGGCGATCAACTACGTCGGCGTCCGGCCGGGAAGCTCGGTTCAGACGGCGCTGACGATCGCCAAGATCGGCGCCATCTTCGTGCTGCTGATTGTGTTGTTCGGGATGGGGCACGCCCGGATGCCGGCGTCGCTCGGCGCGATCGCGCCGCGCGGGTTTCTGCGCGCGCTGGTGGCCGGCCTGTTCGCGTTCGGCGGCTGGCACATGGTGACCTACGCGGCGGAAGAAACGCACAGCCCCGAGCGGATCATCCCGCGCGCGCTGATGGTCGGCACCGCGCTCGTCGTCGTCATCTATCTCGCCCTGAACAGCGCCTACCTGCTGGTGCTGCCGTTCGACGCGGTCCTCACGTCGACCCACATCGCCTTCGACGCGACGCTGGCGACCGCCGGACCGTCGGCGGCGTCGGCGATCTCGATCCTCGTGATCGTCTCGTCGTTCGGCGCCATCAGCGGCATCGTCCTCGCCGGGCCGCGGGTCTACTATGCGATGGCCGAGGACGGCCTGCTCTTCACGTGGATGGGCGCGGTGCATCCCCGCCACAAGACGCCCTACCTCGCGATTCTTGTGCAGGGGATCTGGTCCTCGGTGCTGGTGCTGACCGGGACCTACGGCGTCATCGTGTCGCGCGTCGTCTACACCGAGTGGATTTTCTTCGGGGCGCTCGCGCTCGGCACGATCGCGCTGCGCCGGTCGGGCGGCTATGCGCCCGCGTTCCGCGCCTGGGGATTTCCGGTGGTCCCGATCGTCTTCGCGCTCGTCTGTCTCGCGATTGTCCTGAATCAGATCGCCACCGATCCGCGCGAGAGCGTCACCGGTCTCGCGCTCGTCATCCTTGGTCTGCCGGTCTACTTTTTATGGAGACGTTCGCATGCCCGTGATTGATTTTCACAACCACTACTACCCGCCGAATTACATGAAGGCGCTGCAATCGGGCGAGAGCAGCGTGCGGGTGACGGTCGACAGCGACGGCAATCCGAACCTGCACTACCCGGGGGACTATAACGTCGCGGTGCGCGGCCATCGCGACCTCGCCTACCGGCAGGAGGTGCTCGACCGGCACGGTGTCACGATGCAGTGCGTGACGTTGACGACGCCGGGGACGCATGTGGAAAAGGCGGAAGTCGCGGTGCGCCTGGCGTCGATGGTCAACGACGAGTTCAAGGAGGCGATGGAGACGCGCGGCTCGCACTTCACCGCGCTGGCGACGCTGCCGCTCAACGATCCGAAGGCGTCGCTCAGAGAGTTCCAGCGCGCGACCGGCGAGCTCGGCATGCGCGGGGCGATGCTGTTCAGCAACATCAACGGCCTCGCGCTGAGCGACGAACGCTTCTGGCCGATCTACGAAGCGGCGAACGACATCGGCGCCGTGATGTACATCCACCCCGAGCACCCGGTCAACGTCAGCCAGATGGAGGAGTTCTGGCTGATGCCGCTCGTCGGCTTTCTCTATGACACGACGCTGGCCGCCGCATCGCTGACCTTCAACGGGGTGCCCGAGCGCTTCCCGAAGATCAAGTGGGCGCTGTGCCACCTCGGCGGCACCATCCCTTATCTGGTCGAACGGCTCGATCGCGGCTTCCATAACTTCAAGGACTGCCGCGCCAAGATCAACCGGCCGCCGAGCACGTACCTGAAGGAGTTCTACTACGACACCGTCAACTTCGATCAGGGGGCATTGAAGCTGGCGATCGATTTCGCCGGCGCCGATCACATCCTCGCCGGCAGCGATTATCCGCATCAGATCGGCAGCATTCCGCTGATGCTGGAGGCGGTGGATGCGCTGCCGGTCCCCGACGAACAGCGCGAAGGCATCCGCTGGAAGAACGCGGCCAGGCTGCTCGGCCTGGAAGAGCGGGTGGCCCGATGAAAGAGCAGGTGGGGCACGTAGGGCAGGGGGTAGGGGCGGGTCTGGCGGCGTTGCTGTGTGTGTCGGTGCTGTTCGGCGCGAGCCGGACCTCCGCGCAGGCGCCGAAACCGGAGATGACGCGCGTGCCCCAGTTCGACAACGAGCGCGCGACGTCTTGGAAAAGCGTCATCCCGCCCCACACCGAATCCACGCTCCATCGCCACGATCGCTTCCGTACGGTGATCGGGATCATCGGCGGCGATCTGACGACGATGGACGCGGCGGGCAGGAAAACGGTGACCCGCTACGAAGCGGGGAAGGCGTACTGGCAGGAGCCGATGCCCGCCGGGGCGATGCACAAGGACGTCAACGAAACGGCGGCGACCATCGAGTTGATGGTCGTCGAGGTGAAGTAGTCGTCGGTCGTCACGGCATCAGCTCCTGGAGGCGCTTCGGTTCCTCGCCGAGCCACTTCGGGTTCGTCAACGTCGAGTCGAAGATCGACGACGTCTTGAACAGCTCGAATTCACCGCGGGCGGCCGCCGACGCCGTCTTCGCGAGCAGCGCGAGCATGTCGATCTCCGACAGCGGCGTGAAGTTGTGGATCACGGCGAACGCCTGGTCGAGGCGCTCCATGCTTTCCATGCCGGTGATCACGACCGAGGTCGGCAGGCTGAGCGCGTAGTGCAGGCATTCGGTTGCGGTCACCACCCCTGACTTGAGGATGAGGCCGTTGCCCATGCTCTTCATTCCCAGCACGCCGGTCTGATCGGCGACGAGCCGCGGCACCACCAGCTGCGCGAAGCTGCGGTAGTGCGCGTCCATGACGTTCAGCGGCATCTGCACCGCGTCGAACACGACGCCATTGGCGCGCGCAACCTCGATCATGTGGAGATGGATGTGCGGGTCCTTGTGGCCGGTGAAGCCGATGTAGCGCAGCTTGCCGGCCCGCTGCGCGTCCAGCAGTGCGCCGTGCGCCCCTTCCTCGTCGAAGATCCGATGCGGGTCTTCGTAGCGCAGCACCTCGTGGTGCTGGACCAAATCGATACGGTCGGTGTCCAGCCGGCGCAGCGAGTCGTCGAGCTGGCGCGACGCCTCCTTCTTCGACCGGCCATCGATCTTGGTCATCAGGAACACTTTGTCGCGATAGCCGTCGTGCAGCGCCTTGCCCATCCGCTGCTCGGAGCGGCCCTCGAAATAATCCCAGCTGTTGTCGAGAAAGGTGATGCCGCGATCGATTGCCGACCGGATGATCGCGATGCTGTCCGATTCGCGCAGCGACGAGAAGCCGATGTGCCAGCCGCCGAGACCGATCGCCGACACCCGTTCTCCGGTCCGCCCGAGCGTTCGATACAGCATGAGCTGCTCCTTGCAGACGGTGCCGTGCAAGTGGTGGTCCAGCCGAAGTAAATTACGGGAATGGCTCTCAACGACTACGTGACCATCGGCCACTCGGGGCTGCGCGTGAGCCCCTTCTGCCTCGGGGCGATGACCTTCGGCGAAGACTGGGGCTGGGGCTCGAGCGTCGCGGAATCCGAGGCGGTGATCTCGACCTTTCTGGAGCGCGGCGGCAATTTCATCGACACCGCCAACGTCTATACCAGGGGGCACTCGGAAAAGATCATCGGCGACTGCATCGGCCGCGATCGCAGCAAGCGCGATCGTGTCGTCCTCGCCACCAAGTTCTTCGGCAGCCTCTATCCCGGCGATCCGAACGGCGGCGGCGCCAACCGCAAGACGATTGTCGCGTCGTGCGAGCAGTCGCTGCGCCGGTTGCAGACCGACTACATCGATCTGTACTGGATGCACTGCTGGGATCGCTTCACGCCGATCGAGGAAACGATGCGGGCGCTCGACGATCTGGTCGCCGCCGGCAAGGTCCGCTACATCGGCTTCTCGGATACGCCGGCGTGGAAGGTGGCGCAGGCGCAGACGATCGCCCGCTTCCGCGGCTGGGCGCCGCTGGTCGCGCTGCAGATCGAGTACTCGCTGCTCGAGCGGACGGTGGAAGGCGAGCTGATCCCGATGGCACTCGAGATGGGCCTCGGCGTCACCCCGTGGTCGCCGTTGAAGGGCGGCCTGCTGTCCGGAAAATACACCCGCGACAACGCCGCGACGGTCAAGGCCGACCGCGGCGAGCGCGTCACGCAGAACCTCGGCGACAAGGTCTACGCGATCATCGACGCGCTGATCGCGCTGGGGCGCGACCTGGACGCGAGCCCCGCGTCGGTCGCGCTCGCCTGGGTGCAGGCGCGGCCCGGCGTCGCGTCGACGATCATCGGCGCGCGCCACCTCGATCAACTCGATCAGAACCTCGCGGCGCTCGATCTGCGGCTGAGTGCGGATCAGATCGCGCGGCTCGACACGCTCTCCAAGCCGACCCTTGGCTTTCCGATGCCGTTCCTCAACGTCGCGAGCATGTTCTCGCAGGGCGGGACCACGGTCAACGGCGAGAAGTCGACGCTGTGGCCGCTCGCGCCGACGAAGGACTCGGAACGGTATTAGGTGCGCTCGAGGCGGTGCGCCAGCGCCGCCAGCCGCCGCGCGATGACGCCGATGTCGAACGCGCTCGACGGCCGCCGGTAGAACGCGTCGAGGTCGCGATCGGTCAGGCCGCGCAGCGCGAACAGGTCGCGCGTGCGGCGCACCGGCGCGCCGAATGCCGCCTCGTACAACCGCGTCGTTTCCTGCTCGTACTGGAAGATCTTGGCCTCGTCGCGCTCCCACGTCGCCGGCTGCGGCCGCGGCGGCGCGTGGCGGCCGCGCTCGCGCAGGAACCCGACGATGTCGCCGGACAACTCGACGCTGCCGAGCGCCAGCGCGGTCTTCTGCTGCGCCACCAAGTAGTCGAAGTATTGTTCGTGAACCCATAACCGCGCGCTGTACCACGTCGTCGCGGTGACCATCAGGACGACGACGGCCGCGAGGCGCCCCGGGCGGCCAAGCCGCTCGCGTGACCCGAACATCACCGTGAGCACAGTCGCGACCAGGAGGATGGCGGCGAGGGTCGAATAGCGATCGGCGATCGCGGCGGCCGGCGGCGTCATGCGATCGGCGACGACCGTCACCATCACGAGGCCGCCGATGGCAGCGCCGAGAGCCGTGCGTCCGATCGCTTCGGCAGACACCCGCGTCACCTGTTCATGTTGCCACGCGTCACCGACTTTTCACGGCGCCGTATTACTTCTGCCGCGAGCAGCCGGTCTCATCAGGTGTGCTGCCGTTTCTCCTCAGCTGCGTCGATTCCTTTCGAGATGCTTACGAACGCACCGGAATGAACCTCGCGCAGTCGCTGGTTCTCTTTCTCGCCCTCATGGGACGGCGAGGATGGCGCCGCGTAACGGCGGCGAGGCCGGATCACCCGGCGCCCGCCAGCGGCGACAGACGGCAGGCCTGAAGGCCTGCGCTACTTCGGCTGTTTCTGGTAGAGGCCGATCGTTTCGGCCGTCGCGAGCACGTGGCCGGCCACCGCCCTGTCGACATCGGCGCGCGGCGCGCCCTGCGCCACGCCGACCGTGTCGACGTCGAGCGCCATCAGTTTGAAGTGATAGTGGTGGACGCCGGTCGGGGGGCACGGGCCCGCGTAGCCGGGACGCCGGAAGCCGCTGTTCGCCGACACGCCGACCGATCCGACCTGAAAGCCTTCCGGCAACTCCTTCGTGCTCGCGGGTATGTCGGCGAGCACCCAGTGGGTGAAGCCGCCGGGCATCGGCACGTCCGGGTCGTCCATGATGAGGACGAACGACTTCGTCCCCGCCGGCGCGTCTTTCCACGACAGCGCGGGCGACGGGCTCGTCTGTCCGGCGTCGCAGGTGAACTTGGCCGGGATGCTGCCCCCGTCGGTGAACGCGGTGCTGCCGATCGTGAACGCCGCGGCGAGAAATACCCCAAGCATCAGTTGGCCCCCTTCATAAATGTACCCTTTTTCCGTTGAAACGGTCTGGCGAAGGGCCTATCCTCTGACCGTCTCGCCTTCGCGCACCGCGCTTCGGCGCGCGAGCCGCACTCAGGAGGTCAGCATGGAAGTCGACCGGAGAGTCTTCATCGCGAGTCTCGGCGGCGTCGCGGCTGTGAACCTCATGGACCATGAGGCGAAGGCCGAAGCGCTCGAACATTACATGGAAGACAAGCTGGACGAGATGGTCGCCGCCCAGCAGCCCGAAAAGTTTCCCACCGCCGCCGAGATCGAAGCGCAGATCGAGACCCGCCCCTACCGGCGCGGCGCCGGAGACGTCTTCACCGGCCGCGGCAAGAACGTCAAGATCCTCGAGAAGATGCCGGACAAGCCGACGCTGCACGATTTCTTCCGGCTGCGCTTCGCCCCCGCGAACCACGTGCTGCAGAGCGCGACCCGCGCGATGAAGACCGGCATGTCCGAGGAGATCATCCTCGCGTGCCTGCTGCACGATTGCGTGCTCTCGCTGATCAAGCCGGATCACGGCTGGTGGGGCGCGCAGCTGTTCGAGCCGTACATCCCCGAGAAGAGCGCGTTCGCGATCCGCTACCACCAGACCCTGCGCTTCTTTGCAGACGACGATGCCGGGTACGAATATCCGGACCAGTACTACCGGATCTTCGGCCACGACTATCAGCCGCCGCAGTACATCGCCGACACCTACAAGATGCTCAAGAACCACAAGTGGTACATGGAGCCGCGGCTCGTGACGGTGAACGATCTCTACGCGTTCGATCCGAACGCGAAGGTGTCGATCGAGCCGTTCCAGGACATCATCGGCCGCCACTTCAAGCAGCCGAAGGAAGGCCT
>JAOBWF010000105.1 GCA_025463215.1 Acidobacteriota bacterium
GGTCGCCGACAACCGCGCGATCGGCCGCCGCGTCGTCGCCACCGAACGGGCCCGCGCGTCGATCGAGGCGGCGTACGGCCCGCTGCTGCCGTCCACGTCCGACACCCGCGTGGCCGTGCCGTCGCTCGCCGACATGCTCGGGACTGTCCCGTCAGGGACGCGCTACGTCGTCTGCGTTCTGCGGTCGTCGCGCGACCTCGCCGTCGACGAGGCCGAGCTTGTCACCGCGCTGCGGATTCTCACCGCCGGTCATGTGACGACGATGCCGTCAGGCGATTACGCCGCGGTCGGTGGGATAGCCGGGGACGCCCCGGATCTCGTCATCGGGCAGGACGTCCCCTTCGACCGCGAGGTGTCGTTCCGCGGCGTCCCGGTCGAAGTGCGCATGGACGCCTGGTTGCGGTCGGACACGATCCGCCGGATGGGATTCGGCCACGTGATCGCCGCGCACCAGCACACGCTGATCGTCGAGCGCGGCGTCAGCTTCGCGGCGTTCGACGATCACGGCGCGGCGATTCAGGCTTCGTACCGCGCCAACATCTTCGCGCCGCAGCCGCGCTACCTCATCGATACGATCATTCGCTAGTTTCCGTGCCGCACGGACTGTCTGAGGTAAGGTTGATCATGAGTCTGTTTCGAACCGCCGCGTTCGCGGTGGCGGCGTGCGCCGCGCTTGGCGGTCCGCTCGTCGCGCGCGCCGCCGATGCAACCGCGCCTGAGCTCGCCGCCGCGCTGCAGCGCAAATACGACGGCATCAAGGATTTCTCCGCCGACTTCAAGCATGTCTACGAAGGCGGCGTGCTGCGCAAGCAAATCACCGAGCGCGGCCACCTGCTCGTCAAGAAGCCCGGCAAGATGCGGTGGGACTACGCCGAGCCCGAGCCGAAGCAGTTCGTCTCGGACGGCGTCAAGATGTACTCGTACATTCCGCAGGACAAGCAGGTGATCGTCGCGACCGTGCCGGCTGATGAAGAAGCGCCGACGCCGACGCTGTTTCTCGCCGGCAAGGGCAACGTCACGCGCGACTTCACACCTTCGCTCGTCGATGCACCCGCCGGAATGCCGGCGGGGAGCCGCGCCCTGAAGTTGGTCCCGACGGCGAAGCAACGGGACTACGATTGGCTGGTGCTCGTGCTCGAGCCGTCCACGCTGGCGCTGCGGGGCTTGATGACCGTCGATGCGCAGGGCGGAACCTCGACGTTTGCCTTCACCAACCTGAAGGAGAACGTCGGTGTCGCCGATAAGGAATTTGCCTTCAAGATCCCGCGCGGGGTTGATGTTGTTACTGCTTCATCCAGGAACTGACCGCCGCCGCCTCGCCGCGCTGCTCGCGCTGTGCCTGTTCGCCGGCGGCTGCGCCGCGTCGGGCGCCCTGCGCCGCGCGACCGACGCCGAGCACCGCCAGGACTACGATTTCGCGGTCGTCGAGTACGCGAAGGCGCTGCGCCTGCGGCCCGACGATAGCAACACGCGCGCGGCACTCGAGCGCAGCAAGCTGCGGGCGTCGCAGGACCATTTCAACCGCGGGCGCCGCTTCGCCGCAACCGGCAAATTCGATCAGGCGCTCGTCGAATACCAGGTCGCCGCCGAGCTGAACCCGTCGAACGGCGACCTCGACAAGGAGCTGCTCGCGACGCGCAACAAGCTGCGCGCGAAGATTGCCGTCGCCCGCGAAGGCAAGACCGAGCTGCAGACCTTGATGGATCGGACGCGCGATCTGCCGCCGCCCGGGATGGACCTGCCGGTCGGCGTCAAGATGCCCGCCTCGCTCACCTTCCGCGACGCCAGCAGCCGCGATGTGTTCACGGCGATCTCCCGCCTCGCCAACATCAGCCTCATCTTCGACGCTTCGTTCAGGGACACCGCGGTCACCGTCGACCTGCGCAACACCACGCTCGACGACGCGCTGGCCACCGTCGCCGGCGCGACCCGCACCTTCTTCCGGGTCACCGCGCCGAAAACGATCGTCGTGATTCCCGACACGCCGGCGAAACGCCGCGAGTACGAAGAAGAAATCGTCAAGACGTTCTACTTGAGCAACGCGGATCTCAAGGAGACGATGGACCTGCTGCGGATGGTGCTCGACGCGCGCCGGATCTCGCCGACCACCGCCACCAACGCGCTGACGATCAAGGACACGCCGGAGCGGATTGCCGCCGCGTCCCGGGTGATCGCGGCGATCGACAAGGCGCGGCCGGAGGTGATCATCGACGTCGAGCTGATCGAGGTCGATCGCACCAGGCTGCAGGAGTACGGCCTGCAGCTTGCCTCGACCGGAACGTCATCGGTGTCGCCCGGGCTCGACGGCAGCGTCTCGGTCGCGGGCGGCGCGGCCGGGATCTCGCTGCAGGCGCTGCGCAATCTGTCGCAGTCGGATCTCCTGCTCGCCAGCCTGCCGTCGCTCTACTACCGGCTGTTGAAGACGGACGCGAACTCGCGCACGCTCGCCAACCCGCAGCTGCGCACCACCGACGGCGTCGCCGCGCAGGCGCGCTTCGGCGAGCAGGTGCCGGTGCCGGTGACCACTTTCGCCCCGCTCGCGGCCGGCGGCACGAATCAGCAGCCGATCACCTCGTTCAACTATCAGAACATCGGCGTCAACATCGACATCACGCCGCGGACGCATCACGACGACGACGTGTCGCTGACGCTGAAGATCGCCGTGACCAACATTTCGGGAACGGGGTTCGGCGGCCTGCCGACCTTCGGCAACCGCGAGATCAACACGATCATCCGGCTGCGCGACGGCGAGACGAACATGCTGGCGGGGCTGATTCGAGACGACGAGCGCCGCTCGATGGACGGCATTCCGGGGCTGAGCGATCTGCCGCTCGTCGGCCGGCTGTTCGCGCACAACACGAAGTCGGCGAATCAGACCGACATCATCCTGACGCTGACGCCGCACATCATTCGCGTCCTCGATCTGACCGAGGCCGACCTGCGCCCCTTCCGCGTCGGCCGCGACTCGCTGGCGCCGATCGCCGAGCTGCCGCTCCTCCCGATCGAGCCGCCGAAGCCGCCGGAACTGCCCAAGGCGGACGACCCTGCCGCTCCCGCCGTGCCGATCAAGAAACCCGGCGGCCGGTAGCCCGGGAGGCCTGGAGGCCTGCGCGACGACGCGCCCGCCATACGCCGCCACGCCGGCGCGCAGCCGGCCGTCGCGCCGCCTTACGACATCTTCGCGACCTTGGCGCCGAGGCCCTGCAGCCGCTCGACGAGGCGGCCGTAGCCGCGCTCCACGGTTTCGAGCGGCGACAGCCGGCTCTGCCCGTCCGCCGCAAGGCCCGCGGCGATCAGCGCCATTCCGGACCGCAAATCGCGGCTGTCGAGCGGGCGGCCCCGCAGCTGGCGCGGTCCATGGACGATGATCCGATGGGGATCGCACAGGAACAGATCGGCGCTCATGCCGCTCAACTGCTCGAGCGCGAACAGGCGCAGCTCGTAGAGCCAGTCGTGGACCAGGGTCTGCCCTTCCGCCTGCGTCGCGAGCACGGTCACCAGGCTCACCAGATCGCTCGGGAAACCGGGCCAGAGGCTGGTCGTGATGCGGCCGGCGGCGTGCGGCGTCGACTGCTCGACCCGGAACCGTTCGCCTTCCATCGTGCACTGGATGTTCATGCGCGTGAGCACGGCCGCGACCACTTCCATGTCCTCGCCGCGCGCGCCGTTGATGTCGATCTCGCCGCCGGTCACCGCGGCGACGACCGCCCAGCTCCCCGCCTCGATGTAGTCCCCCCAGAGCTTGTGCTCCGCGCCGCCGAGTGTGCCGCCCCCCTCGATCCGGATCGTCGGCGTCCCCGCGCCGGTGATGCCGACGCCAAGCTGCTGCAGGAATACGCAGAGCTCGACGACGTGCGGTTCGCAGGCGGCATGGCGGATCTCGCTGATCCCCGGGGCGCCGGCCGCGGCGAGCAGCGCCGTCTCGGTCCCAGTGACCGACGCTTCGTACAGATACATCGAAGTCGGCTTCAGACCGTGCGGCGCTTCGAGGATGTGGCCGGTGCCTTCGACCCGGCGAGCCCCCATCGACTCGAGCGCTTCCAGGTGGGTGTTGATCGTGCGCCGCGCCGGGAAATCGCCTCCGGGCGGCGCAAGGTGGGCGCGCCCGCGGCGCGCGAGCAGCGGGCCGAGCAGCAGCACCGAACCGCGCAGCCGCCCGACCAGGGCGGCGTCAGGCTCGTCCTTGACGACCTGCGGACAGCGGACGCGCAGCGTCGTGCTGCCGATCCCCTCGACCTCGCCGCCGAGATCGAGAATCAGCCGCGCCATCACCTCGACGTCGCTGATGCGCGGGACGTTCGTGAGGACGCACTCTTCCTTCGTCAGCAGGCAGGCGGCGAGCAGCGGCAGCGCCGCGTTCTTGTTGCCTTCGACGTCGACGGCGCCCGACAGGCGGTGGCCGCCTTCAATCAACAGCGTAGACATTGTGGTTCTTGGTCCTTGGTCGTTGGTCGTCAGTCCTCGTCGAACGCGCCGAGGTAGACAATTTCTTCACGCAGTTCGACGCCGAAGCGATCGTACACGGCCGTCTTGCATCGGTCGATCAGCCGCCGGATCTGCGCCGCGGTTGCGGCGCCTTCGTTGACGATGAAGTTGCCGTGCGCCGGCGACACGCGGGCGCCGCCTTCGGCCTCGCCTTTCAGCCCGGCGCGATCGACCAGCGCGCCGGCGGACCACGGGATGCCGTCCGGCACGGCGTCGCGGCCCGGCTCGGGGTTTTGAAACACGCACCCCGCACTCGGGGTGTCGAGCGGCTGCGTCCGCTTGCGGAACGCCAGCGACTCGCGCGCGACCGCGCGGAGCGCCGCCGGCGCTCCGGCCGCAACGCGAAAGACCGCCGACAGCAGCACCTCGCCGGACGACTGGAGGCGGCTGCGATCGTATCCGAATGCCATCGCCGCTGCCGGGACGTCGGCGCGCACGCCGTCTGGCGCGACCAGCCGCACCTGCGTGACGAGGTCGCCGATCAGCCGGCCGCCGAAATGCGCGTTGCCGAAGACGGCGCCGCCGACCGTCCCCGGTGTGCCGGCCCACGATTCGAGGCCGGCGCGGCCGTGGTTGATCGTCCACCGCACCAGTCCATTGATCGTGACCGCCGCATCGGCGCGGATATGCCCGGCGTCGATCGCGTGGACCTCGCCGCCCCGCGCGCGGATGACGAGGCCGCGAACGCCGGCGTCAGCAATGAGGACATTGGAGCCGCCGCCGAGGATGGTCACCGCGACGCCGGCGTCGCGCGCGATCGCCAGCGCCCCCTCGATTTCCTCGGTGCTGCGCGTTTCGATCAGCCAGTCCGCCGGGCCGCCGACCCGGAAGGTCGTCATCGCCGCGAGCGGCGCGCCGGCGCGCAGCCGATCGGCGCCGAATGCCGCGCGCATCGCGGCCGCAAAATCGGTCACGCGCGCGGCTCCTCGAGCGCCATCAGGGCGCGCTCCTGCGCAATCAGCGCCGCCAGCGCCTCGGCCTGCGTGCACACCGCGAAGCGGATCGCGTCGGCCGGCGCCAGCTGGCCGGCGATCGCCATGTCCGCGGCAATGACCGTCGCGATCTTGGGATAGCCGCCGGTCGTCTGTCGGTCGGCCATCAGCAGGATCGGCTGCCCCGACGCCGGCACCTGCAGCACACCGAGCGGCGTGGCGTCGGAGATGATGTCGGCGCCGCGGGCGTGCCTCAGGCGCGGACCGTCGAGGCGAAAGCCCATGCGATCGGAATGTTGCGCGACGACATACGGCGCCGACTGCAGGACGTCGAGCGCTTCGTCCGCGAAATGATCGGCCTGCGGTCCCGGCAGCACGCGCAGCGCGTGGGGGTCAGATCTTGATTTTTTCACGGTCGATTCCGGCGCGGGCACAGCGGGGTGCGACCATCGAGATCTGACCCCCAGTGGCAGCCGATCGCCGGCGACCAGCGCGCGACCGCCGAGGCCACCCATCCCGCTCACGAGATGCGTGGCTCGGCTGCCGAGGATCGGCGGCACCGCGATGCCACCCGACACCGCCAGATAGGCCCGCGCACCGTGCCGCCGCACGCCGAAGCGCAGCCGCGAACCGGCGGACACCGCAAACGGCGCCCGCATCGGCGCAGGATGGCCGTCGACCGTCACCGCGAACTCGGCGCCCGCCACCGCAACGATCCGCTCGTCCTCGAACGCGAGCTCGGGACCGAGCAGCGTGATCTCGAGCAGCGCCGCGTCGCGCGCGTTGCCGACGAGCGCATTCGCGACACGGTGCGACACCGGGTCCATCGGGCCGGCCACCGGTACGCCCTGCGCCTGAAATCCCCATCGCCCCGCATCCTGCACCGTCGTCAACATGCCGGGTTTGATGACCGTGATTGCTACGCCCACCGGTCGTACTCGCCGCGATCGATCGGATAGAACTGGACGCCGTCGCCCGCCTTCATCAGAAACGGCTCGGCGCGCGAGGGGTCGAACGGCTTCATCGGCGTGCGCCCGATCAGCTGCCAGCCACCCGGGGTGTCGGCCGAATACACGCCGGTCTGCACGCCGGCGATGCCGACCGATCCGGTGGGCACGCGGACGCGCGGCGACGCCCGGCGCGGCATCGCGATCCGCCGATCGACGATTCCGAGATAGGCGAAGCCGGGTACGAAGCCGAGCATGAAGACGCGATACGTACTGGACGCGTGGATGCGAACCACGTCAGATTCTGGCACTCCGGCAAACGCCGCGACGCCGGCCAAGTCGGGCCCGAGCTCGCCGCCGTAACACACCGGAATGCGCACCGCGACGCCAGCGGCCGACGCTGGCGTCAGCGGCCGAGCGGCGGCCCGTTCGAGTTCGGCGGCCAGTGTGCCGTGGTCGGTGCGAAGCGGATCGAAATAGATCGCGACCGAGCGGTAGGTCGGCACGACGTCGCGGACGCCGGCGACCGATGCCGCCTGAATCGCGTCGGCGCAGGCGATCGCGCGCGCGTTGATCGCCGGATCGATCCGCTCCTCGAACTCGACGATCAGCGCCGATTCGCCGGCCGCGACGATTCGATACGGCAGGGACATGGCGGGGTCCGTCAACAGGGTCAGGACGCCCGGCCGGCGCCGCCGAGCGCGCGCAGCAGCTTGTGGTGGATCCCGCCGAAACCGCCGTTCGACATCAGCACGACGAGGTCCCCCTGGCGGTGCTCGTTCACGATCCCCGAGACGATGTCGTCGATCGACCCGGCCTCCCGCGCCGACAGGCCCTGTGCGTGCAGATCGCGCACGAGCTGCGGCACCGACAAGCGTTCGGCCTCGGGCAGCGTGGACCGGAAGATCGGCGCGATCAGGACCTCGTTCGCGCCGGCAAAGGCGCGGCCGAAGTCGTCCTGGAAGATCCGCCGGCACGAGGAGGCAGACCGCGGCTCGAACACCGCCCAGATCCGGGCGTCGGGATTCGACGCCCGAAGTCCTGCCAGCGTTTCCGCGACCGCGGTCGGGTGATGGGCGAAGTCGTCGTACACCGTGACGCCGCCGGCGACCCCGACCACCTCGAGCCGCCGCTTGACGCCGGCGAAGGCGCGCAGTCCCTCGGCGATCCGCTCCGGGCCGATGCCGACGTCGGTGGCGACGGCGATCGCCGCGACCGCGTTGCGCACATTGTAGGCACCGACCAGCGGCAGCTCGAATACGCCGAACGGCGCGCCGGCGCGGCGCAGCTTGAACCGCGTCGACCCGCCCGCCGGTTCGAGATCGTGCGCCTGCCAGTCGACCCCCTCGCCGGTGCCGAACGTCTGCACGCGCGACACCGCCTTGTCGATCAGCGCCCGCGCTCCCGGGCTGTCGGCGCCGACGAGCAGCAGGCCTTTGCGCGGTACCAGGTTCACGAGGCGCCGGAATGCCAGCGTGACCGCGTCGAAGTCCGCGTAGATGTCGGCATGATCGAATTCGACGTTGTTGATGACGGCGATGTCCGGCAGGTATTTGAGGAACTTGGCCGTCTTGTCGAAGAACGCGCTGTCGTACTCGTCGCCTTCGATCACGAAGTCGCGCCCCTGGCCGATGCGATAGCTCGAGCCATGCTCCCCGAAGTTGCGCGCGATGCCGCCCACCAGGATGCTCGGGTCGGCGCCGCCGTGCGTCAGCAGCCACCCGGTCAGCGACGTCGTCGTCGTCTTGCCGTGCGTGCCGGCGAGCACGATCGATCGCGCACCCCAGAGAAAGTGCTCGCGGATCGCTTCCGGCAGCGAGCAGTAGCGGATCTTGCGATCGAGCGCCTCCTCGAGCTCGGCGTTGCCGCGCGAGATGGCGTTGCCGACGACGATTAAATCGAGATCCCCGGTGATGTGCTCGGGCTTGTAGCCGACCAGTGTCGGAATCCCCTCCGATGCGAGGAAGTCGCTCATCGGCGGGTAGACGTCCTGATCCGATCCCTGGACGTCGTGCCCCTTCCGCTTCAGCATCGCGGCGAGGGTCGCCATCGCCGTGCCGCACACGCCAATCAGATGAATCCTGCTCATTCGACCGCCGACTCCTCGATCACCAGGCGCGGGTTCGCGCCGGCGACCACGCGCGCCGTCACCCCGAACGGCAGCGTCATCGCCGGACCGACCGTGTGGCCCGATGGAAAACCGATCACGACCGGTCCGTGAAAATCGGCGAACAGATCCGCCATCACCGCGCGGGCGGTCGGATCCCCGGCCGGCTCATCGCACTTCGGCAGCTCGCCGATGACGACCGCCGACGCGCGCGCCAGCAGGCCGGTCTGCGCCAGTTGCGTGACCATACGATCCAGCCGATACGGCCGCTCGCCGACTTCGTCGAGAAAGAGCACGTAGCCGGCTGGCGGCGCAAACGCGAACGGCGTGCCGAGCGACGCGAGGAGCTGCGTCAGCGTGCCGCCGAGCAGGATCCCGCGCGCCTCGCCGCCGCGCACCGACTCCAGGCCTGGCGGCGCCAGCTCCCCCGCCGGCTCGCGCCGGCAGAGTGTCCTGACGAACGAGTCTTCGTCGTAGCCCTCGGCGCCGCGCCCGAGCCGGCCGGCGAGCATCGGGCCATGGAACGCGACGAGGTCGCAGCCGAGCGTGAGGAACGTGAGCATCGACGTCAGATCGCTGTAGCCGATGAACGGCTTCGCCGCGCGGCGCGCTTCGTCGCGATCGAGCAGCGGCAGCAACTGAGCGCTGCCGTAGCCGCCGCGGACGCCGATGACGCCGGCGATCGAGGGATCGCGCCAGGCCGAGTGAATCGCGGCGGCGCGCACCGCCGGCGTGCCGGCGACGTAGCGCTGCCGCGCGAACACCGAGTCGTCGTAGACCGGCTCGAATCCGAGGCGGCGCACTTCGCGGATGCCGCTGTCGAATTCCTCGCGGGTGAACGGGCTGGCGGGCGCGACGATCGCGAGACGATCGCCTGGCGTCAAGGCGCGCGGCTTGCGCATCACAGGAAGCGCGCCATCTCCTCGGCGATGGCGCGGTGCTCGTCGCGCCCCAGCCGTTCGCGCAGCGCCCGGCCGTGCGCCGGCTTCGCCGCCGCCGCCGGCAAGGCGAGGAACCGCTCCTTGGCACGGCGCTGCCGCTTCAGCGCATCCTCGACGCGGCCGAACGGCAGCCGCTCCTGCTCGACGGCGTGGACAATCGCCTCGAGCGCCGCCGCGTGGGTCGCGTGATCGCCGCTGCAGATCAGCACGCCGTCGCAGCCGGCTTCGATCGCCATTACCGCCGCCTCGGGCACCGCGTAGCCGGCGGCGATCGCCTTCATCTCGAGGTCGTCGCTGAGGATGACCCCCTCGTAGTGCAGCTCGTCGCGCAGCAGGTCGAACACGATCTTGCGCGACAGCGACGCCGGCCGTTTCTCGTCCAGCGACGGCACCAGCACGTGCGCCGTCATGATCGTCGCGACGCCCGCTTCGATCGCCGCCTTGAACGGGAGGAACTCGACCCGGCGGAGGCGATCCGGCGGATGCTCCACCAGCGGCAGCTCGAGATGCGAGTCGGTGCTCGTGTCGCCGTGGCCGGGAAAGTGCTTGCCGCAGGCGGCGATGCCGGCGCCCTGCAGCGCGCGCACGATCGCGGCGCCGAGGCGCGCGACGTCCTCGGCCTTCTCGGCGAGTGCGCGGTCGCCGATCACCGGGTTCTTCGAGTTGGTGTGGATGTCGAGCACCGGCGCGTAGTCGAGCGTGATCCCGACCGCCTTCAGCTCCGCGGCGAGTGCGCGCGCGAAGCGTTCCGCCAGCTTGACGTCGCCGCTGCGTCCGAGCGTCGCCATCGGCGGCCATTCGGTGAACGGGGCCTTGAGCCGGGCGACGCGGCCCCCTTCCTGGTCCACCGAGACCCACGCGGGCATCTCCGGCATGAGCCGCGCGGCGTCGAACGCGACTTCGGCGACCTGCTCCGGCTCGGCGATGTTGCGCGCGAACAGGATGACGCCGCCGAGCCCGAACTCCTTTGCCAGCGATCGCAGTTCGGGGGAAATCTGATGGCCGTCGAACCCGGCAATCAGCAGCTGACCAATGTGACGGCGGAGCGCGCTCGGCATCGTGCCACGATTCTAACGCGACTAACCCCGCGTCATGGCGCCGCGTCCAAGCCCACATGGTGCACCACGTCGGCGCCGCCGTTCGCAGCCTCCGCCATCGCGTCGGTCTCACCGTCGCCGTCGTCGGCACGCTGACGGTATGCATCGGCGCGACCGCGGCCATCGTCGCCATCGTCGACGCGCTGCTGCTGCGGCCTCTACCGTATCCGGCGGCCGACCGGCTGGTCACGCTGCACGAAACCAACCTGCAGCGGCGGGAAGCCGAGGGATTGCTCGCGCCGGTGCGCGCCAACGACTGGGCCGCGGCGACGAAGACGCTCGATGCGATCGCCGGCTGTTACTTCGAGAACCTTACCGACACGAGCGGCGCGCTGCCGGAGCGCATCGAGGCCATGCGGGTGTCGCCAGGGTTCCTCGCCCTGTTCGGCACGCCGCCCGCCGCCGGGCGCACCTTCTCGGCGGACGAGGAGCAGCTCGTCGCGCCGGTCGCCGTGATCAGCGACCAGTTGTGGGCGCGGCGGTTCGGCCGCGATCCGTCGGCGATCGGCCGTCAGCTGCGTCTGTCGGCACGCAGCGTGACGATCGTCGGCGTCATGCCGGCGTCGTTCGCGGCGCCGGATCCGACGACCGAGCTCTGGATGCCGATGCCCTCGCTGACGGGATCGCGGGAAGCGCGGCTGCTGACGGCGTTCGGCCGGCTGAAGCCCGGCGTCGCGCCGGAGAACGCGGAAGCGGATCTCTCGACCATTCAGCGCGCCCTCGGCGTCGCGTATCCGCAAACGGATGGCGGGTGGTCCGCACGGGTGACGCCGCTGAGAGACGCGCGCGTCGGCGGCCTGCGGCCGACGCTCTGGCTGCTGTTCGGCGCGGTATCGCTCGTGCTGCTGGCGGCGTGCGGCAACGTCGCCTGCCTGCTGCTGGCGGACGCAACCAGGCGCGAGCACGAGATCGCGGTGCGCCTCGCCCTGGGAGCCGGCCGCGGCGGTGTGGTGCGGCAACTGTTGCTCGAAGGCGCGATCCTGGCGGCCTGCGGCGGCGTGCTCGGGCTGACGGCGGCGAACTACGGGATCGCCCTGCTGCGCGCCGCGGGGCCGCAGCTGCCGCTGCTCCGCGGCGCCGCGGTCGACGGCCGCATCGTCGCCTTCACGATGACGGTGGCGGCGCTGACGACGCTGCTGTTCTCACTGGCGCCGGCGCTGCGCGCCACGCGGATCGACATCGCGCCGCGCCTGGCGCAAGGCGGCCGGGGCCTCGCGGGCCGCCGGCAGGGGATGCAGCACGTGCTGGTCGTCGCCCAGGTGATGCTCGCGGTGGTGCTGTTGACCGGGGCCGGCCTGGTCGCGCGCAGCTTCGATCGGCTGCGGCATGTCGCGCCGGGCTTTTCCGCGGCGAACGTAATCGCGTTCCGCATCAGCGCGCAATGGAGCGAGCGGCCTGACGCCGTCGGCGCGCGTCAGTTGCGGACGCTCGATCGGCTGCGCTCCATTCCAGGCGTCACAGCGGCAGCGTTCAGCTCGGTCCTACCGGCCGGCGCGTCGTTCACGCCCGAGGAAATCCACATCACCGAGCAGCCGGCCGCCGACACACGGTACGCCGAGCTGCGGATGGTGACCGGCGGCTATTTTCGCACCCTCGAAGTGCCGATCGTTCGCGGCCGCACGTGCCGCGATGTCGCCGCCGTCCGGCCGTCGTCCGAGGTGCTCGTCAATCGCCGCTTCGTCGACCGCTACTTCGGCAGCGCCGATCCGGTGAGCCGGCACATCGTCGCCGGGCCGCGGGCCGGTCTGCCGCCGGCCGAGATCATCGGCGTCGTCGGCGACGTTCGCGAGCGAGGGCTGGCGTCCGACATCGAGCCGATGGTCTACCTGTGCGGGCTCACGCCGTACTGGCCCGATCCCCGGTACCTGGTGCGCGTCGAGGACCGTCGCCGCGTCTCGATCACCGCGATCCGCGAGGCGATCCGCGAGATCGAGCCTGGGCGCGCGGTCTACGCGGCGCGGCCGCTCGAGGACTTCCTGGCCGACTCGATCGCGCAGCCGCGGCTGAACGCGGTCCTCTTGTCGCTGTTCGCGGCGACGACCGTGTTGCTGGCGGCGGTCGGTCTCTACGGCGTCCTGGCGCAGGACGTCGCCGCCCGGCGGCGCGAGATTGGCCTGCGCATGGCGCTCGGCGCCGGTTCGGCACAGATCCTCGGAGCCATCGCCCGACAGGCCGCAGTCGTCACGGGGATCGGCGTCATCGCCGGCGTCGCCGCCGCGCTGCTCCTCGCGCGCTTCATGGCCAGCATGATCTTCGGCATCTCGCCGCGCGACCCGCTGACGTTTGCCATCGTACCGATCCTGTTGACGATGACCGCGGCCGCGGCGTCGCTCGTCCCGGCCCGCCGCGCCGCCACGATCGATCCGATGCGAGCGCTCCGGGACGACTGAGGCAGCGTCAGTCGTCAGTCGTCACTCATCGATCGTTAGTCAGCGGTCGCCAGCACGACCGAGTGACGGCTGATGCCGTGCGACTTGCGGCTATAATCCCGCGTGCGCCTGACCTCCTCAGCCCCCACCCGCATCGACCTGGCCGGCGGCACCATCGACATCTGGCCGTTATATCTGTTTCACGAAGGCGCGACGACGCTGAACGCGGCGATCAGTCTGCGCGCGCATGTCGAGATCGCGCCGCGGGACGACGGCGCGATCGAGCTGCGCTCGCTCGACACGGACCGGACCTCGCGCGCGACGCACTGGTCCGAGCTCGACGGCAGCAACGACCTCTCGCTGCTGGCGCTGCTCGCGCGCCACTACCGCCTCGAGAACGCGACCCTGACGACCCGCGGCGAATCGCCGGCCGGCGCCGGCATCGCGGGCTCGTCGGCGCTGACGATTGCGGTCTGCGGTGCGCTGGCGCGCTGGACCGGTTCCCCCTGCGATCCGGAACACCTGCTCCAGGTCGCGATGAACGTCGAATGCCAGACGATTCGGGTGCCGACCGGCGTCCAGGACTACCGGCCGGCGCTGTTCGGCGGCATCGCCGCGATCGAGCTTGGCGTGACCGGGGTGTCGCGCGCCGCCATCGCCGTCGACCCGCGCGACCTCGAGCAGCGGATCGTGCTCGCGTACACTGGCGCACCGCGCAACTCCGGCACCAACAACTGGGAGATCACGAAGCGGCACACCGACGGCGACCAGCACATCTTCGATTGCTTCGAGCGGATTCGCGACACCGCCGTCGCGATGCGCACCGCGCTCGAGCGCGGCGACTTCGACGAGGTCGGCCGCCAGATCGCGATCGAGTGGGACAACCGCAAGCGGCTGGCGCCCGGCGTCACGACCGCGACCATCGACGGCCTGATCGCGCGCGCCGAGGCGGCCGGCGCCACCGCGGCCAAGGTGTGCGGCGCCGGCGGCGGCGGCTGCCTGTTCTGCTACGGTCCACCCTCGGCACGGCCGGCGATTGCCGCCGCGCTCACCGCCGGCGGCGCGCGCCTCCTCGACTACCAGATCGAGACCGAGGGCTTGCGGTTTGGATAACGGCGCCATCGCCCGCATCCTGCGGGAAATTGCCGACCTGCTCGAGATCAAGGGGGAGAATCCGTTCAAGATCCGCGCTTACCGCAACGGCGCCGACATCATCAGCAACCACCCGCACGAATCGGCGCTGCTCGACGACACGGGCCTGCGCGAAATCCCGGGCATCGGCAAGGACCTCGCCGCGCGCATCCGCGAGATCGCGCAGACCGGCGACGCAGCGTTTCATCGCGAGCTGATCGCGGAGTTCCCCCCGACGATCCTCGATCTGCTCCACCTGCAAGGGGTCGGGCCGAAAACGGTCGCCACGCTCTATCGCGACCTCGGCATCCGTACCCTCGAGGACCTCGAACAGGCGTGCCGCGACGGGCGGATCCGCGCGCTCAAAGGCATGGGCGCAAAGAAGGAAGCGCTGATCCTCAAGGCGCTCGACGAACGCAGGCGTTTCGCCGGCCGTCATCTCCTCTCACACGCGTACGAGGCGTCGGCCGCGCTTCAGACGTTCCTGCGCGAGCGGGCGCCCGGCGCCGTCATCGAAGCGGTCGGCAGCCTGCGGCGCGGCTGCGACACCTGCGGCGATCTCGATCTGCTCGCGACCGGTGCGCCGGCGTCGCTGATGGATCGATTCGTCGAGTACCCGCTGGTCGAGCGCGTGCTCGGCCACGGCGACACCAAGTCGTGCATCCTGATTCAGGGCGGCTTCCAGGCCGACCTCCGGCTGGTCGCGCCAGAGAGCCGCGGCGCGGCAATGCAGTACTTCACGGGATCGAAGGCGCACAATATCGCGCTGCGCGATCGCGCCATCGGCCTCGGGTTCAAGCTGAACGAGTACGGCCTCTTTCGGATCGACGACGACAGGCGGGTCGCCGGCGAGCGCGAAGAGGACATTTACGACGCCCTCGGCGTCGACTGGGTGCCGCCCGAGCTGCGCGAGATGCGCGGCGAGATCGAGGCGGCCGCGGCGCACGCACTGCCGCGGCTGATCGATCGCGCCGATCTGCGCGGCGATCTCCACATGCACACGACCGAGACCGATGGCAAAGACGACATCCGGACGATGGCGCTGGCGGCGCGGGACGCGGGGCTCGAATACATTGCGATCACCGACCACAGCCAGTCGCTGGCGATGGCCAACGGCCTCGACGAGCGCCGGGCGCTGGCTCACGCCGCGCGGATCCGCGCGGTCGACGCGGAAGGGATCGGCATCCGGCTGCTCGCGGGGATCGAATGCGACATCAAGCCGGACGGCTCGCTCGATCTCGCCGACGACTGCCTCGCCGCCCTCGACATCGTGGTCGCCTCGGTGCATTCCGGGTTCAACCAGGAGCGCCAGGCGATGACCGATCGGGTGCTGCGGGCGATCGAGCACCCGCACGTCGACATCCTGGGCCACCCGACCGGGCGGATGCTGCTCAAGCGGCAGGCTTACCCGATCGACGTCGAGGCGGTGATTGACGCGGCGCGGCGGCAGGGGGTGGCGGTCGAGATCAACAGCCAGCCGCACCGGCTCGATCTGCACGACGTCCACGCGAGGCTGGCGCACGATCGCGGCGCCTCGCTCGTGATCTCGAGTGACTCGCACTCGCGGCACGGCTTCGGGTATCTTCGCTGGGGGACGGCGGTGGGCCGCCGCGCCTGGCTGCAGGCCGGCGATGTCCTGAACACCCGGCCGTTCGACGAATTCCGTGCGTCCCTGCGACGGCACCGGAGACCGCGCTCATGAAGCTGCCGATGCTCAGCTCCGACGACAAGCACGCCGAAATCCGCCGCCTCTATTTCAAGACAACGAAGGCGACGATTCAGCAGGATCTGGACAAGGCGCTCGACCTGCTGAAGTCGATGAACAGCGAAGAGGAGCGAGAGCGCGCCGCGGTCTACATGGAAGGCATGGCGCAGATGCGGCGCGAGTGGAGCGGCGCCCAGCGGGCGGGAAAGGGCTCGGGGCAGCGGGGCCAGGGCTCGAAGAAGAAGGGCTAGTCCTTGCCCGACTGGTTGGAGACGACCTTTTTGCGCGACGAAAGACGCAGCGCTTCGGGGACGTTGCGGTCGACCGACAGCTTCGCGAGATCCTTGGTGGTCAGCCGCGTCATCAGCTGCATCGACACCGACAACGGCGTCTTCGGGTTTTTCGTCAGGGCGAGGATGACGCCGTAGCTTTTCAGCCAGGCGCGGTTGTGGGCGATGATCCGCAGCACGTCCTCCGACACGTTCTGCATCCGCGCGAAGCTCTCGACCTCGGGGACGCTGACCTTGGGGCTGCTCAGCACCGAGGCGCAGATCATCTTGTTCGGGTCGCGGATCAGGATCGCGCGCTGCTCGCGCGTCCCCTTCATCGCCGCGCGCAGCCGCTGCGGGAAGTTCATCGCCGCCAGCTCCTGCGTACCGGAGACGCGATCCGCCTCCTCGTCGCCTTCCGCCATGTCGATCAGCGGATCCTCGAACTCGACCTCGATCGGCGGGATTTCGGCCGGAAAGATGCCGCGATCGCCGAAGAACTCCCGGAGATCCACCGGCACGTCGGAGCGCGCCAGGAACTTCTCCAGCGCCTCGACCGGAATCTTGTTCAGCGTCTCGTCAGCGGTCTGTCGGATCTCGCGGTCGGGATCCTCGAGCAGCATGACCAGGATCGCGAGCTGCTCGTGCGCGCGCGGCGCGAGCGTGCCCTGCGCCGCCTGCAGCCGCACGTCGCGCTCGACCTCGCCTCGTTTGAAAAAATCCAGAAGGGGCGTCGGACCCATCAGCGCGCCTGCAAATAGGTTTTGTAGTTATTCAGGTTGAAGCGCGCGGTCACGACCTCGCCGCTCTTGCCGAGCGGGCGGCCGTCCGCGCCGTTGAACCGGATCGCGATCGCCCCGGCGTCGCCGACGCTCAGCACGACGTCGCGCTGCGCCGCCACCGTCTGCTGCTCGCCTGATTGCAGCAGCCGCTCGATCGTCTTCTTGCCGTCGACGGTCGCCGAGACCCAGCACGGACGCGTCGCCGTCAAGGCGATCGTCAGCCCGTCGTTCGCGGACAGCACCGCGGCCGAGACCGGCTGTACATCGTCGCGTTCCGGCGTCAGCACGGCAGCGGGAGCCGGGGCGACGAGCGGCGGGTCGAGCGCCGCGACCGGCGCCGGTTCGGCGGCGACCGGCGCCTCGGGCGCACGCGTGACGCCG
>JAOBWF010000113.1 GCA_025463215.1 Acidobacteriota bacterium
GCGCCGGTGATCACCATCACGACGAAGCCGGCGACCATCCACGGCCCGAGCCGCTGCTTGATTTCGGTAATCGGCACTCGCGTCAGCGACAGCCAGAGCAGCCGCAGGTCGAACATGATAGCCATGCCGAGAAACAGGCAGAGCGTCAGCACGAGCGCCGACTCCACGAGCGGGTACATGAACAGCGATTCGTGCAGCGCGATGCTGCCGGGCGTCTCCGCCAGCCACTGACAAAACGGGAGCAAGGACATAGGGTCCGCGTATTATACGGGCATGCGAATCATCATCGGAACGCTGCTCGTCACAGCGGCCCTGATGGGCCAGCCGCCTGCGCCTTCGGCTACGGCCAGCCAAGAGGCACGGATGCAACCGGCCAGCACGATGAGCGAGCTGATGGTGAAGATCATCTACCCCGCCTCGGACGCGATCTTCTACATCACCACCCGCGAGCCGAAGACCGAGGCCGAGTGGGGCGAGCTGCAGGGCAAGGCACTGGCGGTCGCGGAATCGGCGAACCTCCTGATGATGCCGGGCCGCGCACGCGATCAGGATCGCTGGATGGACGATGCGACGCTGATGCTCGAGGCCGGCCGCGCCGCATTCCGCGCCGCCAAAGCGAAGGACGTCGCCGCTCTCGACGCGCTGAACGAGCAGCTCTACACGTCGTGCACCAGCTGTCACTCGCACTACCGCACAAACTACGGGGGGCGCGCGCGCCCGATCCCGCCGTACATCCTGCCGCCGGCGCCGGAACCACCGCCGCCGCCGAATCCGCCGCCGAATCCACCCGCGAAGCCGGCCGGCGGCGACGCCGCACCTCGCAGCGAACCGGCTCAGTCCGCCCGCACCTCGCCGGGCGAACAGCCGAAGTCGCCGCTCGAAGGACGCTGGAAGCTGCGGACCGCCGAGGATCTCCGTCCTGACGGAACGGTCGCGCGCCTGCCCTGGGGTGAACACCCAGCCGGCTCGATCGTCGTCGAACGCGGCGCCTGTTATCTGCAGATCATGTCAACAGACACGCCATCGTTACCGCAGGGCGCGGCCCCCGCGCGCGAGCAGATGAAGGCGATGCTTCTGAGCTCGTATATCGCCTACTCCGGTCCGTGCACGATCGACGACGCCGCCGGCAGCGTGACGCTGACCGTCGAGGCGGCGTGGCAGCCGAACTACCTCGGCACGGAGCAGAAGCGATTCTTCCGGGTCGAGAACGGCGTGCTGCGGTTCGGTCCGGCGCCGGGGACAATCCGCTCGGGAACGGAGATGCTGACCCGCCGGCTGACGCTCGACCGGGTGCCATAGGCGACGAACATGGAACCGCGGAGCATGGAGAGAACACGTTCGCTCTGCGATGTTGGCGATGTCGGCGGTTCCCTCCGATCGATTGCGCGCGCGCCGCGCAAGGATGCCTCGGGATTCAGAATCCGATCACGGCGCTGATCCGAATCGTGCGCGGAGCGGCCGGGTGAAAGTGAATGTCTTCCACCCCGCCCAGCGGCTCGCCCGGCAGCCGCGAGGCGAAGTAGTAGTCGATGTCGCTGACCTGCTCGTTCAACAGGTTGAAGATGTCGACCGTGGCACGCAGGTTTTTGAGCAGCTGATAGCCGCCCTGCATGTTGACGAGGCTGGTCGCCTTCGATCGGACGCTGTCGTCCTGGACGAGGGCGCGCGGCCCGAAGTAGCGCCACCGCAGGCTGCCGAAGGCGCGGTGGAACCCGTCGACGCTGGCGCCCGCGGACACGACGGTGCCGACCGCCTCTGGTACGAATTGACCCGCCGGCTGGACATCGCTGAACCGCGCGCGCGACAGCGACAGATCGCCGTCGAACGTGAGCCACTTGTACGGGCTGTAGTAATTGGCGAGCTCGACGCCGTGCCGCTCGCTCGCCGGCCCCGGCTCGGTCGCGCCGGCATCGCCGTTGTAAACCAGCTCCGATCCGAGCCGCAGCGTCCACAGCGACACGGTCGTCTGCACATGAGGAATCGCGACCGTGCGCACGCCGACCTCGCCTCCCTTGGCGCGGACCAGCGGGGTCACGCGATCGACCGGCAGCCCGTCAGCGTCGCGCGTGATCGTGGTGCCCTGGGCGCTGTTGCTGTGAAAACCGGTGCCGGCGTTGAGATAGAACTCGGTCCCCTTCCACGGCCCGAAGATCGCGCCCCCTTTCGGGCTGACGATGGCGGCGGTCGTCACGCCGCTGTTCGCGGTGTCCAGCGCGTCGATGCGATACCGTGTGCCGTCGAGACGGACGCCGGCTGACGTCCGGAACCACCGCGTCCATTCAATCTCGTTCTGTGCGTAGACGCCCGCGCTCGTCACCAGCACCGCGTCGTCGGCCCGGGTGTCGAGGCGGACGCGCTTCTCGGTGTGAAACAGCGCGACCTCGGGAATGACGTCGTTGCGCAGCTGGACGCCGAACGTGTTCTGCACGCCGCGGCCGCCCCACCGGGTGAGCCGGCGATGCGACACCTTCGCGCCCGAGACGAAGCGGTGATCCACCTGCTCGATCTGATCGCCGTGCACCGGGTCGTTCAGGAAAAACGTGAAATTCGAGATCAGATCGAGATCGTAGGCGATGCCGTAGGCGGTCACCTTGGTCAGCGTCGCATTGGTGCCGTGCTGCCAGTCGGCGGCGGCGGCGTAACGGTAGGTGTGGCCGCCGTCGCTCGCGTCGATCGAGCCGAACCGATCGATCAGGCCGGCATCGACCGCGCGGGTCGGCGACGCTTCGGTCGCCCGCCACGTGCCGTGATAACCCATCGCGGTCAGCGAGAATCCGTTGACCTGATCCCCCTGCGAGTAGCGCAGGACGCCGTTGAACTTGCGGTACGAGTCGGGCACCGTCCACGGGCCGTCGTTGGTCGAGGTCTCGAGCGCCGCAAGCAGATGCCCGTTGCCGACCTTCGGCGACGCGGCGAACAGCGCGCGCCTGAACCCGTAGGCGCCGACCTCGGCATGGACGATCGGGCGATCCAGCTCGGTCGCATAGGTGATGTTCGACGATCCCGCGGTCGCAAAGTCCCCCTGCTCGGCGAAGTAGGGACCCTTCGAGAACTGCACGCCGGCGACGATCTCGGGAATCATGAAATTGATGTCCGAGTAGCCCTGGCTATGCGCGTGGCTCGGCATGTTCACGGGCGTACCGGCCACGGTCATCGCGAAGTCGCTGCCGTGATCGAGATTGAAGCCGCGCAGGAAGTACTGGTTCGCCTTGCCCTCGCCGCTGTGCTGCGTGATGATCACGCCGGGAACCGTCTCGAGTACCTCGCCGGGGCGCATGATCGGACGGACGTCGAGCTGGCGCGCGGTGATCGCGCCCTGGCTCGCAGACTGTGCGATGCCGACGAGATTCTCGGCCGGGTTGTCGATGTCCGCCAGGTTCGCGAACGTCCGCTTCGCGACGACGACGACGTCGGCGCTGAGGGCGAGGGAGAGGACGGCGTCGACGGTCACCGTCTGCGCGCCGCTCACCTGGAGATCGCGGCGATACTGATCGCCGAAATTCAGCAGGCGGAACGACAGCGTATAGGTGCCGGGCGCGACCCCCTCGAAGCGGTAGCGTCCCGCCGGGTCGGTCGACGCCGCTAACGGTGCGGCGCGCGGCATCGTCAACTCGACCGTCACGCCGGGCAGCGCCCCGCCAGTCTGATCGCGCACCGTCCCCGCAACCGTCGCGGCCTGCGCGGCGGCGGAGCCGAGGCCGACGAGCGTGCACACGCAGAAAAGAATGACCGGTCCCGTTCGCATGACGCGCGAACGATCCTACCTAAACCGCCGCTAATACGGTCTCGATTTTCTCGATCACGATCGGCCAGCGGTACTCGCGGTCGACGTAGTCGCGTCCCTGGCGACCCATCTGCGCTGCGACGTCGGCGTGATTCAGCAGATAGTCGAGCCCGGCGATGAATTCCATCGCATTGCCGTAGTAGAGCCCGCCGTCGGCGCGTGCCACCTGGCCGCGCAGGACCTTGCAGCGTGCGTTGACCAGCGCGGGCAGCGCGTGATTCCACGCCTCCAGCAGCACCATGCTCAGGCTTTCATACGGCGACGGCATGATCAGCGCACGAGCGCGGTGCAGCAGCGCTTCGCGCGTCGGTTCGTCGACGAAGCCGAGCGGACGGATCTGTGGATGATCGGGAATCGCCATCGACGCCGGGCCGGCCATGACGAGCTGTACCTTACTGCCGCCCTCGGCGTAGCGCAGGAAATGGCGAATGAGGGCGGCGCATCCCTTGTTCGGATCGATGCGACCGAGATAGAGCACGAAGGGATCGGCGAGCCGCAGCGGTGCGAGCGGCGCCACGTCCACCGCTGCCGGCGCCGGATCGAGACCCGATCCGATGATCGCCGATGGCCGTCCCGCCGGCGCGCGCGCCGCGACCAGCGTCTCTTCTTCAGGCGTGAGGAACAGAAATGCTTTCGGCCGCGCGAAAAGGGCCTCGAGCGCGGCGACGTGGATCAGCGGATCGTCCTCCGCGGTCGGCACCAGCACCGCGCGATCCGCGGCGAGCGGCAGGCCGAAGTACGAAGTGGCATAGCGATACGCCCAGAACAGGATACGGTCGTAGCCGGCGCCGTGCTGCCGCAGGTGCGCGAGCAGCTCGGGCGCGTCGGGGCCGTTCTCGCGGAACCAGTCCTCCTGCTCGCCGGCGGTGGCGCGATCGGCCGCCACGAGATCGCTCAGATCCATGAAGCGGCGCATGTCGCGCTCGCGCACCACCGGAAACCGGAGGACGCGCAGTCCGCCTTCGCCCGGCTTCGGCGAGACAGGCTCGACCCGCGTCTCGCCCGCGGGATAGTGGTTCCGCCAGGTGATGTGGTCCTTGGCGCAGGTGGTGAGGACCGTGACGTCGTGTCGCGCCGCAAGATGCTCCGCGATCAGACGGCAATGCCCCTCGGAGCCGCCCGCGATGTCGGCGCCGAACCGGTGAACGACGCACGCCAGCTTCATCAGGCGGGCGGGTTCATCGCGCGCGCCTGCCCGGTCGAGGGGGTCGCGAGCTCCCGGCGAAGGCGCGCATTGTCGAGCGCGAGCTCCTCGATGCAGGCGAACAGGATCCGGTTCAGACGATCCTGGCGGCGGAAGTTGTCCTGGCTGTACTCGAACAGCCACCGGGTCATCGGCAGCAGCAGCTTCCGCTTGGCGAACAGGATGAACCGCCCGACCCCCGGACGGTGCGTCGTCAGGGTGAGATGGGTCTGCAGGCGCCAGTCGACATCGCCGTCGATCAGCTCCGGGATCAGCGTCGCATCGAGGTTGCGCTGATCGATCGCACGGCCGAGCAGCGCATGGACGGCGTCGAAGATCGCTTCGTCCTGATAGTCCGCCGCGCCGCCCTGTTTGACGAGGTGCCGGCGGAGACGGTCGCGCACCTCGCGCTCGATCTCGCCCATCAATGCGTCGACCCGAACCGGCGCCTCGCTCATCGCATCACTTCGCCGAAAATGCCAGCAACACGTTCCCGGGCAGCCCGCGCCAGAGCGCGTAGCCGGAGTTGGTGACGAGAAGTCCGTCCGCGATCGCCGGCCCCGCCGCGTCGATCGATCCGCCCTTGCCCGCGACGTGGTTCACGGTCTCGTACTCGCGGACGGTGTTGAAGTCCCACAGGATCGATCCGTCCTTGGTCGAATAGGCGCGCATGTGGCCATCGACCGAGCCGGAGAAGACGACGCCGGGAATCACGGACACGGGCGCCGACTGCGCGCCGGTGCAGCCGCGGCCGGTGTTGCATTCGAGCTTCGGCGCCGGCGTATGCCACAGCGGCTGGCCGTCGGCGAGGTTGAGCGCGAAGAGCCCGCCCGCGTCGTTCGGCGCGGTCAGCACGTCGGACACGGGGATATACGCCGCGGTCTCGTCAGCCGCCGAGCCCCACTCGATCCCGCCGAGCGCGCCGCCCTTGCCGGCCTTGAATTGCCACAGCACCTTGCCCCGCGCGTCCGGATCGAGCCCCCACACCGTCCCCGATTTCTGGCCGATGACGATGATCCGCTTGCCGCCGGGCAGCGTGCGAAGGATCGGCGCGTTGCCGAAATCGTGGTCCGGTCCGATTTCTTTCGGACAATTCTCCAGACCCGCGCGGCAGCCGACGAGGAACGCGTCACCGCCGGTGACCTGGTTCCACCACACGATCTTGCCGGTCTTGAGATCCATCGCGATCACCGAGTCGCTCGTCTTGACCGCCGGTCCGGTGTACGAGTTGCCGGTGCCGATGTAGAGGACGCCCTTCTGGCGGTCGATGGTCGGCGAATTCCACACCGCGGCGCCTGCGGGCGCGTACTGTGGCGTGCCGATCGAGGTCCTGCCGACCTCGGTCGGCGCCTCGGTAATCGTGTAGCTCTTCCAGAGCTGCTCACCGGTCGCGGCTGCGAGCGCGACCACGCTGCCGCGGAAGGTGCAGCATTCGTATTTCGGCTGCGCCGCGGGCGCTTCTTCGGTCGACGACACCGGCACGTAGATCTTGCCGTCGGCGAGCACCGGCGCGCCGGTGATGCGCGCGAAGCGGTGGGTGTCGAGCGTTTTCTTCCAGATCATCGCGCCGGTCTCGGCGTCGAGCGCGAACACGTTCGCCTTGAGGTCGCCGATGTAGACCGCGTATTTGCGGCCGATCACGCCGACGCTCGGCGCGGTGCGCACACCGCCGTCCGCCTTGAACGACCAGTACGTGCAGCCGGTTGCCGCGTCGAGCGCGTAGACGGTACCGTTGTCGCTGCCGACGAACACCCGGCCGGCGACGATCGCGGGGTTGCCGTACGCCTGCGTTCCGCCGGGAAAGGCGAACGCCCACTTCAGCTTCAGGTTCGGGACGTCCGCCGCGGTCATGCCCGGCTTCGGCTGGTAGCGCGAATTCGAGCTGTCGACGCCGAAGCCGTTCCACTGCGGCTGCGACGCGATGTTGGCGATCGCGGCCGGTTTGGCCGTGCACAGGCCGGCATTGGCCGCGCTCGGTGCGGTCGCCGCGCTGCCGAACGGCTTTCCCGCGAGATACTCGGCGACGCCGCGCCGCTCCGCCGTGCTCAGCTGCACCGCCTGCATCTGCATCGTGCCGTTGCTCATGGTGTTGAGGATCGCCTCCGGCGTGCGATCCTTCAACGCGTCCTTCGACGGCGTGCGCCCGGTCGGCGCGTCATGACAGGTCGAGCAGTTGTCCTTGTAGACGACGGCGCCGTCGGGCGCCTGCGCCGACGCCGTCGCCGCGGCGGCGAACATCAGTGCGGCGAACAGCGCGCCCCGCACCCCGCCCCCCGCACCTCGCACCGCGCCCGTCATTGCTTCTTCGCCGTGAAGGTGCCGTCGCCGACACCTTCGATGGCGACCTTGCCCTTCATGGTGTCCTTGTCGACGGTGCCGGTATAGGTCTCCTTCAACGCGTTGCCCTGCGCATCGACCGTGAAGCTGAAGGTGATGTCGGCCCCCTTGACGCTGCCGGTCAGGTCGGCCTCGCCGAACGTGCCGGCGTAGTGGCCGGTGAGCTTCTCGCCGTCCTGCTTGAAGGTGAAGGTCGGCGCGCCGGCGCCGGCCGAGGTCTCGACGCTGAACGCCCACTTGCCGGTGACGTCGACCTTGGATTGCGCCCGGCCGCGCGGCGCCGACAGACCGAGCACCAGCATCACGATCGCGCCGACCGCCATCCGCCGTCCGTGCATCCTTGCCATCGTCTGTCCTCCACCGGGTCCGAGAGGGACCGGCCGCTACTTCTTCAGATCCGCGTCCGCGTGCGTCCAGTAGGTCGCCGCCAGTGCGCGCTCGGTGCGCGCGGTCGTCGTGTCGCCGCGGTGATCGGCGACGAGCGCGAGCGCGTCGTGCGTCCCCGCGTAATTCGGATCGTGCGCCAGCATCTCACCTGCCGCCCAGGCGGCGAAGTCCCAGTCGCCGACCTCGCGCGCGGCGCGCGCGATCGCTTCGATCGTGAACAGCGCCTGCGTCCACGCATCCGGCCCCGGCAGGGCGCGCGATGTGTGCACGACCGCTTCGAGCATCGACCGCCCCTGCGCCGTCTTGCCGGTGCGCAGCAGAAATTCCCCTTGCAACGCCTGCAGCGGCGTGGCGACGATCCTGCCGCCCTCGGCGCCGCGCATCAGACGGAGCGCGGTGTTGCCTTCGTCGGCCGCCTCCTTGAACTGCGCGAGCGCGAGCCGGGCGCGGCCCGCCTCGATGTGCCCGGCGGCGCTGACGATCGGCGAGCGGTGCGCCGCCATCGTCGCGGCGGCGGCGAGCGCCTCGTCGGCGCGGCCGCGCGCCAGCAGGAACTCGGGCCACTCGCGCTTGTTGAACTCCTGCACCAGCAGCGACGACGACAGCGCGAAGGCGCGCGTGAACAGCGCTTCGGCCTGCCGCATCCGCCCGACGTATTGATACGAGGTCGCCAGCAGATCGAGGTTGTGCTGGTAGTGCCAATCGTACTCGACCGGAATCCGTTCTGCCGCGAAGTACGCCGTCTCGAGCGCGTCCGCCGTCTCGAACGCCGCGATGGCCTCGTCGATCCGGCCGGCGCGGCGCAGGTTGTGGCCGTCCATGTGCCGCGCGTGGGGGACCGCCGGCGCCATCTTCGCATAAGTCGCGCCGTGGGTCAGCGCCTCCTGCACCCGGCCGCTGTTCTCACAGGCATGGGTCAGAAAGTGATGCGCCGCGAAGTGGGCCGGGGCGAGCGCCAGCGCCTTGTCGTAGTAGCGGATCGAGCCGGCGACGCTGCCCTGGCCACGGTCGGCCGGGTCGACCGATTCCGCCTGCCCGCGCTGCAGCCAGAGCTCCTCGTCGGCCGGGAACGCCGCCAGCGCTTCGTCGAGCGCGGCGCGGTACTTCGCGAGCTTCGACGGATCGCCGGGCGCGTCTTCCGCGGCCATCTGCAGCGCGCGCGCGGCGACGTGCCGACGGTCGTGATCCGTGCGCGTCAGCGTCTGCGCGCGCGCCAGCGCAGCACGCGCCGCCGGCGCCGCATTCAACTCCGTATAGGCGATCGTGAGGCCGGCATGCGCCAGGGCCAGCCGTGGATCGACCCGCAGCGCCTGGTTGAAGGAGCGCGCCGCTTCGAGCCATACATACGAGTGCAGATACGCGAGCCCCTGATCGTAGAACGCCTGTGCGTCCGGCGGCGTCCCCGCGACGGCGTCGTGCGCCGATCCGATGCCCGTCCGAATGGTCGCCGGCCGCTGCGCGAGCGCCAGCGCAGACGCCGACGCAGGCGCGCGGTGTGCGTGCTCCGGCTGCACAGCCAGGCCGACCGCAACGGCGAGGGCCGATATCAACACGTCCGTTCAGTCTAGCGGAAACAAAAACGGCGGTGAGCGTGTACGGCTACGGCTTCGGCCCGACGCTGCGGACGAAGTTGACGACATTCCAGATGTCGGTGTCGCTCAACCGCGCCGCATAGCCCTCCATGTCGGTCGACACGCCGTCGTGGATGACGGCGAAGATGTCGCCGTCACTGCCGCCATAATCCCACGCCGCGTCGGTGAGATCCGGCACGGCCACGCTCGCCGCGGTCCCATCGCCCTTGCCCTCGCTGCCGTGGCACCGGCTGCACATGCGCGTGTAGATGCGCTTGCCTGCAGCGGTCGACTCCGGCGACATCGCGATCGGATTTTTCACCTTGGCAGCCTCCGGATTCCCACCCTTCTTCGGCGCCGCCGGCGACTGCAGCAAGGCGACGACGATCACGCTCAACCACATTCTCACATCTCAGCTCCTCAGTTCCTCAGATCCCCAGTTCCTCATCAGATCCTAAGATTCACCACGTCCCCAATCGCATCGACCGTCACATCCGCCGGCGCCAATCCGGCGAGATGCTGAGGCTCGTGCGCATAGTGTCCCTGCCGGACGAACACCGTCGTCAGCCGGCGGCCCCAGACCGCTTTCATCGCGTTGAGGATCCGCAGCTTGTCGTCGATCATCACGTAGCGCGCGGCGGGATAGCGGCGCTCGACCTCGTCGAGCATCTGCTCCTTGTGGATATAGATCAGCACTTCGCCGGCGACCGCTTCCCACAGGCCCGAGCGTTCGATCTTGCGCGGCTGAAACACGACGTCGCCGTCCGAGAGGATCGCCGTGGCTCCGCGCGCGCGCAGCGCGCGGATCACGTCGACCGCCCCCGGGTAGAGGCGGGTCGCGAACGGATAGTGCAGCAGGAATAGCGAGATCCGCAGCACGTGCGTCTCGCGCGGATGCTCGATGCGGTAGCGCTGCAGCGCGCCCAGGTAATCGGCGTAACCGAGCTCGATCCGCAGCTCCTCGAAGATCTCCCAGTAGCGCTGATCGCACTCCGGCCCGAACGCCTCGACGAGGTGACGACGCAGATCCGCAATCACCGCATCGTTGTCGAGCAGCGTGTTGTCGACGTCGAGGAGAAAGACAGTGGCCAATGCTAATGCTTCATTCCTCCTCCGGCGGACACGGCGCGTTGGCGTAGCCGGAACGGAATGCCGTGACCAGGCCGGTCGCCGGCTCGAACTTATGGCGCCACACACAGGCGGTGTCGTTCGCGAGGAGGTGAATCGAGATGGAGGGCGTGTCGGAGATCGTGCTGACGTAGTGGATGTCATCGGTCGGCGGCAGGAGCGTGTAGCACTCGCCGCGTCCGAGCTCCTGACGTTTCGCGATCTCGAGGTCCGCGCGCGACGGATCGCGTCCGTCATCCAGGCGGCGGTACACCGTTTCGTCCTGGCGGCCTCGATAGATTCCGACCAGCCCCCACGCGAGATGATCGTGCACCGGCGTCGCGGCCCCCGCCGGCACGACCAGCGAGAACAGACAGAGCGATTTGTCCTCCGCGCGATAGAGCGCGTACTGGCCGATGCCGCCGCCCATCTTGCTGCGATCGTCCGGGCGGGCGCAGTCGTCCGGCAGCCAGCCGTCGGCGTGCAGCAGCGCATCGAACGCCGGCCGCAGCGCCTCGACGCGCGCCGCGACATCGGGAATCGCGCGGGTAAGCCGCCGCGTCTCGTCGATCAGCGCGCGAATCTGCGGCGCGTCGACGAGAAATCCGTACCTCTGGGGCTCACCCGGATCCGGATCGTGCGCGTGGCCGAGGTCACACATCGCATCAGGATACTCGGAATTAATTCTCCGGATCCGGCAGCGGCGCTTCGGCCGGACCGGCGATCACGGCGCCGTCTGGCTTGAAGCGCGAGCCGTGGCACGGACAGTCCCACGACCGCTCCGCGTCGTTCCAGCCGACGAGACAGCCCATGTGCGTGCACTTCGCGGACTTCTGCGTGACCGCGCCCATCTCGTCGCGATAGACCGCGACCGGCTGTCCGTGGAGATCGAGCACCCGCCCCGCGCCGCGCGGCACCGAACGCAGCGATTTGCCTTCGGTGCCGGCAAAGCGATCGCGCACGAGATAGTACGGATAGTCCTTGTTCTCCTTGACGTAGTCCCACGCGCCGCGGATCGCCGTCCGCGACGGATCGAACAGCGCGCTCCACGGATTGGTGCGCCCCAGGATCCGGTCCGCGGCCATCATGCCCGCGAGCGTCCCGAACGTCATCCCGTTGCCGGCGTAACCGGTGCCCGCGAACTGATGGTCGGCGGTGTTGCCGATGAACGGCAGTCCATCGGGCGTCTCGATCACCTGCCCCGACCAGCGATGGTCGATCGCGACCTCGCCGACGAGCGACGTCAACGTCTGCTCCAGGCGATCGAAGCACGCGGTCGTGTCCGACGCCTGCCCCGTCTTGTGATCCTCGCCGCCGAAAATCACGATATCGTGGTCCGTCTGCGGCTCGAGGCGCAGGTAGTGATACGGATCCTCGGTGTCCCAGTACAGCGCGTCCGGAATGCGCCCCTTCGGCACGCGGCCGCTGACGACGTAGGTGGTGTAGAGCGACAGCTTGGTCTGGAACAGCGTCGCGCCGACCATGCCGGCGGTGCCCAGGAGCGGCGTGTGCGTCGCGAGTACCACGTCGCCGCACGCGATCGTGTGGCCGTTCGACGTGACGCAGCGCGGATCGTCCGAGAACTCCTCGGCCGCCGAGTGTTCGAAAATCATTCCGCCGCGATCGCTGATCGCGCGCGCCAGCCCGGCGAGATACTTTCGCGGATGGAACCGCGCCTGGCTCTCGAAGCGGATACCGGGTCGGCCGGCGAATGGCACCTCCTGGACGAACGACGCGTCGAAGCCGAGCTCTGCCGCCAGCGCCGCCTCGTCGCGAAGCATCGCGGTGACCGTGTCGTCCGCGCGGTGCGTCATCGGCGCGTGCAGATACCCGGGAACCCAGTCGAAATCGCAGTCGAGGTGAAGCTCGCCGATGATGGCGTCAATCTGCCCGATCGCGGCCAGGCCCGCTTCCCACGATGCCTGCGCGTGATCCCGCCCGAACCGCTTCACCAGCGCCGACAGCTGCTGGTCCGTCACCATCGTCAAATGCGCGGTGGTGTGGCCGGTGTCGATCTGGGCGCAGCGTTCCCGCTCGAGCAGGGCGACGCGGCGGCCGTCGAGGGTCAGCAGATAGGCCGCAGTGAGGCCGGTGATTCCGCCGCCGACGATGACGACGTCGACCTCGTCATCGCGGTCCAGCTTGGGAAAGCGAGGCAGCGGCGCCGATTCGATCCAGTACGGTTGAGTCGCGAGATGCGGTTTGGTGGTCACGCCGAACCCGTAGCAATCACGCCGCCAGCTGCTTCGTGCTCAGCGTTACCGAGCGCGGGGCGTCACGCCGACGGGATGCTGCGTTCGACTTCGATCGTGCACTCGGAGAGGACGGCGGCAATCGCGCCGACAGCGGCAAGGACCGGCGCGATCACGGCGCCGACCACGCCGACGGTCAGAGGGAACTCCGCGATCGTGCGCCCTTCCTGCTTGATCACGATCCGGCGGACATTGCCTTCGTGCAGGAGCGACTTCACCGCGTCGACCGCCTTGTCGGCCGCGACCTTGAATGACTCCTTGAACGTCGATTGATCCATGACGGTAAATACGTCAGCCGGGCGCCGCAGGTTCAGCACGCACTGAAAAGGACCTGCGTGCGAACAGTGCAAGCGTGCGTTACGTGCGCGGATACTACGGGCGTCGTTTGGCGGTGGGCAGCCGACGACCCTCAGTACTTCGCGGGTGACCCGCGCGAGCGACCACGGTGCCGAGAGGTACCGAGCCCTACGAGTTCGACATCAACGCCGAAATGAGGAGCAGCGCGATCGCCAGACCGGCCGTCAGCCCCACTGAGCGGGTGACCAGGGTCCAGAGCAGGCCGAGCGAGCCGTTGGCGACGCGTGGCGATGCAGATTGTGTGGTCATTGCTACACCCAGACGCCCGGTTACGTGGGAAGGGACCGCAGATCGCGACCGCCGAGCCGGATGAACATTTCCTCGTCTTCTCGGCTCTGCAGGAGCGACAGCATCACTGCCATGAAGAAAAACGCCACGCCGAGTAGGAACCACCCGCGCATTGCCCGCCTCCACGCGGCCCAGGTGCACTCTTCATGCCTATCTATGGCCGAGCTTTGCCGCTATGGAAGGGCTTTTGCTTTCGTTGACGTCATGCGGTCTGAGAAGAGCGGTCATTTCCACGCGGTACGGTTCTACGAGGACGACAGCTCTTTGTGCCGGATCGTGTCCGGTTTCGTCGCCGAGGGGCTGGCGCTCCACCAGCCGGCGTTGGTGATCGCGACCGGGGCGCACATCGACGCCATCGAGCGGAATCTGGCGGCCGCCGCGATTGACGTCGAGACGCTGAAAAGCGAGGGGGACCTTCTGATGCTCGACGCGCGCCAGTCGCTCGCCACGTTCATGGCCAACGGCCTGCCCGATCCGGATTTCTTCAAGGCCGCCGCGACCAGCGCGCTCGAACAGGTGTCGCGCGGGCGCAGCCACACCATCCGCGCCTACGGTGAGATGGTCGACCTGCTGTGGAAAGACGGCATGACCGAGGCCGCGATCAAGCTCGAGATGTTGTGGAACCGGCTCGCCAACACGCACGACTTCTCGCTGCTGTGCGGCTATGCGATGGGCAACTTCTACAAGGACGCGTCGATCGACGACGTCTGCCGGCACCACACGCACCGGGTGACGGACGAAGGGCACGCATCAGCGATCGCGTAACCCAGGTCCCGAGCACCCACTCCTACCTCCGAGCTCCGAGCCCTTCCGCGATGTGCGCGCCGTGATGGCGGCAGTGCCATGCGTACAGCGCAAGCGCTTCGTCGAGCGCCACGCGTCCGAGCTCCGGGTGCACGTACACCTTGGCGAAGTCGGCGTCGGTCAGCCCGCGCAGGAACATCACCCAGCGCCGGTGCAGCGCGTCGAGCAGCGCGAGCGACATGTCGGTCGGACCGCGTTTCGCCTCCGGCAGTTCCGCCCACTTCGCTTCGTCGTACGGTTTGATCGCCGGTGCGTCTTCGGTCACGGCGAATTTCATCCGGATGTACGCGTTCATGTGGCTGTCGGGGACGTGATGCACGACCTGACGCACCGTCCAGCCGCCGGGGCGGTACGGCGTGTCGAGTTCGGCGTCGGTGCGTCCCGTGATCAGCGACACAAATGTCGCCGGCGTCTGCTCGATTGTCTCGAGATGTCGCGCGCGCGCCGCGCGATCGAGCGGCGCGGTGAGCCGCGCGAAGCGGCCGACCGGATAGCGTAGCTGTTCGAGATCCGTCATCGCGTCCTCCTGCTGATAGAATCGCCGCGCGAGGCATTCCATATGTTACGAGCATCCATCACGTTTACGGTCGTACTCTCCTTCATGATTCTGATGTTTCCCGCTCATGGATCGCCGCGGCTGCACGCGCAGCAGGCACCGGGTGGCGGCGGCGCACGCGGCGGCGGCGCAGGTGGAGGCGCCGGACAAGGCGCGGGCGCAAGCGTGCCGATCCAATCGATCGACGCGCGCACCTCCGGCATGCAGAAAATCGACGGCTTCTTCCCGCTCTACTGGGAGGAGCGCACCGGTTCGCTGTTCGTCGAAATTCCGAAGCTCGATACCGACATCCTGATGAACACCGGCCTCGCGGCCGGCCTCGGGTCGAACGACATCGGCCTCGATCGCGGCACCGGCGGCGGCGCCAAGATCGTGTCGTTCCAGCGCGTCGGGCCGCGCGTGCTGATGGTGCAGCCGAACATGTCGTTCCGCTCCAGCAGTGCCAACCCGCTCGAGCGCAAGTCGGTCGAGGACTCGTTCGCCAAGTCGGTGCTGTGGGGCTTCGCCGTCGCGGGTGAAAGCAACGGCCGGGTGCTGGTCGACGCGACCGATTTCCTGCTGCGCGACGTCACCGGCGCCGCCAATTCGCTGCGGCCCGGCACCTACCGCCTCGATCGCACGCGGAGCGCCTTCTACCTGCCGCGCACCAAGGCCTTCCCGAAAAACAGTGAAGTGGAAATGACGCTGACCTTCGTCAACGACGCGGCCGGTGGACGCGGCGGCGGCGGCGCCGGCCCGACGCAGGGCCCAGGGCCGATTCCCGACACCGGC
>JAOBWF010000218.1 GCA_025463215.1 Acidobacteriota bacterium
AGCCGTCGACCTCGTCTCCCAGGTCGCCGCCCAGCTCCCCTCGCTGGCCCAGGTCGACCTGACCGGCGAGGTCCGCAAGGCCCTCATCGCCGCCCGCACCTCCGCCACGCCCTCCCCGCTCCGCGCGCCCTGAAGCCGCCAATAACGGCGATAACGCAGAGCGCTGGAGTACGCAGGGGGTTGCTTGATGAACGGTCGGCACCCGTGCTACCACCAAGCATAATGATGAGCGCTACTCTTCCAGCAGCCGCGCCCGGGGTCATCGCTCGGAATGTCGGCGGTGAAATCGTGCTGGTGCCGACCCAGGCCGAGGTAGTGCACTTCCACAGCGTGTTTCTGTTGTCCCGTGTCGGCGCGTTCTTGTGGGAGCAGCTCGACGGCAATCACGATCGCGAAGGGCTCATTCAACTCGTCCGCGAGCGGTACGCCGTCCCTGAGGACCACGATGTCGGCCGCGACGTGGATACGTTCTTGAGCGAGCTCCACCGTCGCGGCCTGTTGGCGGCATGACCCAACTCGCCGACTCCGCACCGCGCGCTCACGGCC
This sequence comes from Acidobacteriota bacterium, assembly GCA_025463215.1. Taxonomy (GTDB): domain Bacteria; phylum Acidobacteriota; class Vicinamibacteria; order Vicinamibacterales; family CAVVIG01; genus CAVQFC01. Next base: position 547 of record JAOBWF010000218.1, read on the forward strand.
CCCGGTCCGAAGCGCTGCACCGCCGCGCGATGCGCGAGCGAATCCCCGTGATCGCCGCGATCGAGCTGACTCATCGCTGCAACCTCGCCTGCGTACACTGCTACGTGAACCTCGCGCCGAACGACCGCGAAGCGCAGCGTCGCGAGCTTACCACTGAGGAGTTCTTCCGCATCATCGACGAGATGGCGGACGCCGGCACGCTGTGGGTGACTCTCACAGGCGGCGAGCCGCTGCTGCGCCCCGATTTTTGCGACATCTACAGCTACGCCCACAAAAAAGGCTTGCTGCTGTCGGTCTACACCAACGCCACGCTCATCACCGAGCGGCACCTCGAGCTGTGGCGCAAGCAGCCGCCGCGCGTACTCGAGATCACTCAATACGGCTTCACGCGGGAAACCTACGACACAGTCACGGACGTCGGCCCACAGTTCGATCGCTTCCACCGAGGCCTCGCGCGCGTACGCGATGCCGGCTTACCGGTGACGCTCAAGGCGATGGCAATGCGCCTCACCGTCGACGAGATCCCGGCCATCCACGAATTCGCGAACGCCGGCGGCATGCAATTCCGCTTCGACGCGGTCATCTCGCCGCGCATCGACGGCGGAAGGAAGCCGCTGGCGCAGCGGCTGACGCCGACCGAAGTCGCCGCCATCGAAGTCGACGGTCGCGACACGGATAGCCTGTTCGCCAGTTACTGTGCCGATCTGGAGAAGCGGCCGCGCGATGATCGTCGCTACCAGTGTGGCGCCGGCCTCACCAGCTTCACCATCGACCCGTACGGCAAGATGCACGTCTGCCAGCTCTCTCGCCGTCCTGGTTGGGATGTCCTGCGTGACGGATTCCGCCAGGGCTTCGACGTCGAGTTCGCGAAGCTGCGAGCCGAGACCCGTACCGACATGAGCGGCTGTGGCACCTGCGCGACGGCCGCGGCCTGCACCAACTGTACGGGGATGGCGGAGCTCGAGGGGCGGTCTCTCGATGACGGCGATCCCTACTTCTGCAACATCACGGATGCGCGCGGCGAGTTGGCCGCAGGCGCCGCTCGCAAAACGCCGAATGGTCTCGTGAAGCTTCGCCTCAGAGGAGAACATGGATAATCAGATCAAGACCGGGTCGGCGCGCGAACCGTACGAGCCGCCCGCGATCGAGGACATCCCGCTGCGCCCTGAAGAGCAACTCCTCGCGGGCTGCAAGACGCCGACGGGAGGGTCGCAAGTCTCTGGCGGCAATCCTTGCGTGCAGTGCATGACAGTCGGCTCATCCTGATGCACGTCGTCGGCGGCGTCGCCATCGCCCTCGACGGGGAAGCGCCTGCCGGCACCGGCGAACACTCCGCCGAACCTCCCGAGCTCACACTGCGGCTCGCCGCCACGCGCGCTCGCTCGCCATTCCGTCCCCTCGGCTCGCCGACGATCGAGCAGGACAGCTGGGTCGCTTTCGCAGAGGACGGCGTCCTGAAGCTGTGCATCAAGCAGCCGAGTCTCGACGAGGCGATGCGCATCGAGCTGCCTCTTGATGGCCTCGAGGGTCAGTACTTCTGGGACTTCGATTGGCCATTTCCGTTCCGGTTTCCAATCGATCAGCTGCTCGTCATTCATGCGCTCGGCGTCGGCGGAGGCGCGCTCATGCACGCAGCAGCCATCGCCGGCCGGGACGGTGCGTTCCTGGTCGCCGGCCCCTCGGGCGCCGGCAAGACGACCTTGTCGCGCGCCGCCGCCCTCGAAGGTGCAGCCGTCCTCAGCGACGAGCGCACGATTCTTCGTCCATCCCGCGCACATGCTGGCGGCTGGCTTCTCGGCGGCACGCCATGGCCAGGCGAAGGACAATTCTCGGACAATCGGTCGATCCCGCTTCGCGGCCTCATCCTCTTGGAGCAGTCCGATCGCGACGAGTTGATGCCAATCTCGGCCGCGCGCGCGCTCGCGCTGCTGTACCGATGCCACTTCCCACCGCTCTGGGATCCCGCCGCCTGCGCCCGCACCCTCGACAATCTCGAGCGCGCCGTGCGCGACGTCCCGGCTTTCCTCTTCAAAAATCGCAAAGGGCCCGAGGCCGCCCGCATGTTGCTCGAGCGCCTTGGCGGCGCATCCTAACGCGACGCCCGTGATGCGACGGGCCGCCATCCGCCCTGCGCTGGCGGCATCACTGTTGCGCGACGGCCGTGCGGTAGACATGCCACTTGGCGGCGCATCGATGCGCCCACTATTCGCCCCCGGGGACCACGTGCACATCACGCCCGCGCGCGCCGCCGACGTTCAACCTGGTGACGTCGTCGTCCTCGACCTCGACGGGCAGCTGCTCCTCCATCGCCTCATCTACAAGACGACGGCCGAAGTCGTCACCCGCGGCGACGACGCCCCCGCTCATGATCCGCCACAGCCGCACGCCGCCTTGATCGGCCGCGTCGTGGTCGCGCCCGCCCCGCTCGCGCTCCACGCGGCGATTCGCGCACTTTTCCGTCGCTGAAAGCCTCTGTGCGTCAGCACGCTCGAATCTATTCTTCACGTTTTCATAGTTCACGCCGCTACGGCGATCCGCGCGCACGGAGACCGAATCTTCCGCGACAAAGGGTCACGCGTGATTCCGCTATTTGTTGATCTTTTGACATTGGCGTGACCTAGCGCACCGGGGCGTCGTCGTTCGATAGGCTACGAATGCGGCTCATTCGAGCAGGGGTCTACCGTGCGTCACTCCGTTCTCATCGCCGCTTTGGTTGCTTCAGCCGCCGTCGACATCAGCTGCCAGGGCTCGTCTACCGCCGTGCCGGACCCCTCGTCCCACGATGGCGTCAAGCTGCTGACGTCGAAGGCGGCGGCGGCCGTCGTGGATCGGCTGAAAGCATTCCACGTAAAACAGCCGGTGCCGCCGTTCGGTCATCGGCAGATGTCGGCTGGACCCATCTTGGCGCGGTCGGAAGTGCTAGCCGCCAGGGTAAACGAGAACGCGATTCGAGCGGAATTTGCCGTTGGCCGCGGTGCCGAGGCTGTCTACCCGACCCATGCGAATGACGTGCTCAAGCTGACTCGCGCGGGCACAACGATTCCGTTGTCTTTGCAAGGTACGACCGACGCCAACGCGGAGTATGCGGACGGATACATTGTTTATCGCGAGGCGCTCAGCGGGGGAGGCGACATGGTCATTCGGCCGACCCGCGACGGGTTCGAGGACCATTTTCTCTTCGACAAGAGACCGCGCGCACCTGTCGTCGATTATCTGCTCGCGCTCCCCCCTAGTGTTGCTGGGTTGCGCTTGAACGGCAATGTGCTCGAGCTGCTCGACGGGAACGGAACGCCGCTCGTCCACGCGTCGTCGCCCTTTGTCGTCGATGCAGAGGGGAAAACGACCACCGCAGTCGTCTCCATATCGGGTTGCGAGGTAGATCGCAGTCCGCAGCCGCCGTGGGGTCGGAAGCCGACGCCGCCGGGCGCTTCGCAGTGTCACATCCTAGTGTCGTGGGACGATTCGTCGCTCACCTATCCGGCGCTCCTCGATCCCAACTGGACCACCGCCGGATCGATGTCAGTAGGCCGCGGCGCCTTCGCTTCGGCGGTGATGACGCAGCGGACCCCCCAGTACATCGTCGCCGCCGGCGGATTCTCTCCCGAAGGCAGGGCGACAACGCTTGTCGAGTTCTTTGACGCCAATACCGAGACGTGGAGCACCGGCCCTTCCATGCAGGTGGCTCGCGCCGGTATCACGGCCGTCTACCACAACTCGACGGGCACGAGCGCCGGGGACGAAGTTTTTGTGTCGGGCGGTACGAACGCACAATGGGGATACGAAAGCACGACCGAGCTCCTGTCCGTCGATGCCGCAGGCAACTTTCAGTGGTCCTTATCTGCGCCGATGCGCACCGCTCGCGCTGCCCACACGTCGACGCTGGTGGGCGGCAACCAGATCCTCATTGCGGGCGGCGGTAACGCGTCCGGAGTTTTCGCGTCCTGTGAACTGTTCAATTTCTCGACGCATGCCTTCGAGAGCGTGCCTCCGCCGGACATGCGACAGCCTCGCGCGAACGCCAGCGCAGCGTTACTCGGAAGTGGTCAAAGCGTGCTCTTGACGGGCGGCTTCAACGACATCTCTGATACAGAGCTTCCCCCAACCGCTGAAGTCTTTTCAGCCGGCCAATGGATAGCGGTCCCGGACATGCCTTCGCAACACGCCGCCCATACAAGCGTGACGCTCAAAGATGGAACGGTTCTCGTGATGGGCGGACTCGCAGCGACGAATCCAGCCGCCGGCCAGGTGACATATTCGAACACCGCCGAGATATTTTCATACCAGCCGACGCCACCGCATGGGACGTGGCGCAGCGTCGGTCCGTTCAGCGCCACGGGCCGGACCGCACCTGCCACGGTATTGCCGAACGGAGCGGTCCTCCTTGCATCGGGAGCTTCGAAGACGGGCGAGGTCGAATCATTAACTACGGAAGCGTCGCTCTTCGATCCAAGGACCAATGTTTGGACCCGAACCGATACCTCGGTCACCCACCAGGGCGGCGGAGCAGCCCAGTTTTCGAAACCGGATGGCACCGGAGCGGCACTGCTATTTGGAGGCTGGATTTCCGGTGCTGTGAGGCATGGCATCTCTGAAAAAT
>JAOBWF010000219.1 GCA_025463215.1 Acidobacteriota bacterium
GATGTACTCGGAGAGCTACCGCGAGGAGATTCTCTACAACGCGCAGCAGAACACGCCGGCGCTGTCGTCCTATTTCGAGCTGATGGACCGGTTGGTGCCGAACTTCCTGAGCGCGCTGAGCAGCCAGAAGATCCGCGGCACGCGCGTCCTGCTCAAGTAGCCGCGATCATCCGGGAACAGGGTAGTGCATCAGTTCGATGGTCGCGCCATCAGGGTAACCCTTTACACCTGAGCGACTTCGATAGTAAACTATCCCCTTTGCACAGGTGCCGATTATGTACGCAATCATTCAGACGGGCGGCCATCAGGTCAAGGTGACGCCGGGCGGCCTGGCGACCCTGTATGGGACCGCCGGCGAGCCGGGCGCCGAGCTCACGCTCGATCAGGTGCTCGTCGTCGAAAAAGACGGCGGCGAATTCCTCGCGGGCGCGCCGTTTGTCGCCAACGCGCGGGTCATCGCGGTCGTCGACGGGGAAGCCCGCGGCCCGAAAATCCGCGTCTTCAAGAAAAAGCGCCGCAAGGGCATGCGCCGGACCAAGGGTCATCGCGCGTTCTTCACCACGGTGCGGATCAAGGACATCCTTCTGTAGGAGCGCAGTCCTGGGTCGCAGGCGCTGGCGTCAGCCGGCTCCCCGCTCCCAGTGCCCGCACCGACCGAGATACAGCAATGGCTCACAAAAAGGGACAAGGCAGCTCACGCAACGGCCGCGACTCGAACTCGCAGCGGCTCGGCGTGAAAGCGCACGACGGCAACGTCGTCACCGGCGGCACCATCATCGTCCGCCAGCGCGGACGGCGTTTTCAGGCCGGCCTGAACGCGGGGCTGGGCAAAGACGACACGATCTTCGCGAAGACGGCGGGACGCGTGAAGTTCGAGGACCACGGCGCGCGCGGCAGGGTCATCAGCATCCAGCCTCTCGAATAACTTGTTCGTCGACGAAGTCGACATTCACGTTGAAGCGGGCCACGGCGGACGCGGCTGTCTTGCGTTCCGCCGCGAGAAGTTCGTTCCGCGCGGCGGCCCGAGCGGCGGCGACGGCGGCCACGGCGGGTCGGTGTACTTCGTCGCCAGCCCGCACATCAATACCCTCATCAACTACCGGTATCACCCGCTGTCGGACGCCGAGCCCGGTGAGCACGGCATGGGCTCGAACTGTTCCGGCAGCGCCGGCAAGGATCTCGAGCTGGCGGTGCCGATCGGCACATTGATCTACGAGAAGATCACCGACCCGGACAATCCCGCACAGACGTCGTACGCGTTGATCGCCGATCTCTCCGAAGAGGGGCAGCGCGTCCTCGTCGCCAAGGGCGGCCGCGGCGGCATGGGCAACGCGCGCTTCGCGACGGCGACCAACCGCGCGCCGCGCAAAGTGCAGCCCGGCGAGCCGGGCGAGATCAAGGATCTGCGGCTCGAACTCAAACTGCTCGCCGACGTCGGCCTGGTCGGCTTCCCCAATGCCGGCAAGTCGACGATGATCGCGCGGATCTCGGCGGCGCGGCCGAAGATCGCCGACTACCCGTTCACGACGCTGGTGCCGAATCTCGGCGTCGTGCGGATCAGCGAGGATCGCAGCTTCGTCGTCGCCGACGTGCCCGGATTGATCGAGGGCGCGCATCGCGGCCTCGGACTCGGCCACCAGTTTCTGCGCCACCTCGAACGCACCAAGGTCCTGGTGCATTTGGTGGACATGTCCGGATCGACCGGACGCAATCCGGTCGACGACCTCGACACCGTGCGCAAGGAGCTCGAGCTGTTCGCGCCGACGCTCGCGGCGAAACCGCAGATCGTCGTCGCCAACAAGATGGACGCCGTCGATCCGTCGGACGATAGCGCGGTGAAGGCGCTCGAGAAGCGCGCCAAGAAACTGAAGCTGCCGTTCCTGCGCGTGTCGGGCGTCAGCGGCCAGGGCGTGCCCGAGCTGCTCGAAGCGATGTGGCGGGGGCTGGCGCCATCGCGCGAGCCGGCCGCCTAGGCGCATGACGACTGGCGCGCGCCGCATCGGCATCCTGGGCGGCACCTTCGATCCGATCCACCGGGGCCATCTCGACGTCGCCGACGCCGCGATCCACGCGCTGACCCTGTCGCGGCTGTTCGTGATCACCTCGAATGTCCCGCCGCACCGGCCGCAGCCGCTCGCTTCGTCGTATCACCGCTTCGCGATGGTGGCGCTCGCGGTCGTCGATCGGCCGCAGTGGCGCGCCGCCGATCTCGAGCTGCGGCACGACGCGCCGTCGTTCACGTCGCGGACGCTGGATCTCTTTCACGAGCGCGGCTATCTCTCGTCGGAGCTGTTCTTCGTGATCGGCGCCGACGCGTTCGCCGAGATCGGGAGCTGGCGCGACTACCCGCGGATCCTCGACGCCGCGCATTTCGCGGTCGTCTCGCGTCCGGGCTTTTCGGTCAAGGAGCTGCCGCGGCGGCTGCCGCGGCTGGCCGATCGCATGGCCCCGCCGCCGCTCGACCCGGTGCCACCGATCGATCCGTTGATCATTCTGATCGATGCGCCGACCGCCGACGTGTCGTCGACTGCGATCCGGGCGCACCTCGCGCGGGGCGAAGATATCGCGGGCCTGGTCCCGCCGAACGTGCAGCAACACATTGAACACCACGGACTTTACACGTCGATGAGTCCGGGCCGGCGCCGATCGGACGCGCCGCGAATCCCGGCGGCAGGCAGGTTGCATGGCCAAGACTGAGGCGAAAACGGCGAAGAAGAAGAAATCGGCGAAGCTGCCGGCGCAGATCGATCTGGCGATTGCCGCCGCGGAAGACAAACAGGCGCACAAACTCGTCGTGCTGGATCTGCGCAAGACCGCGGGGTTCACCGACTTTTTCCTGATCGCCTCCGGCACCAACACGCGCCAGGTGCGCGCGATTGCCGACGCGGTGATCGATTCGCTCGCCGCCAAGGGCGCCAAGCCGGCGTACGTCGAGGGCTACGATCGGTCCGAGTGGATCCTGCTCGACTACTTCGACTTCATCGTCCACGTCTTCGGACCGGAGACGCGCGTCTTCTACGACCTGGAACGGCTGTGGGGCAACGCCGACAGGATAGAAATTCCCTGAGCAGGCTGATGGCCACATGCTGATCGCGCGTTGGTTCAGCCATTTGCAATCAGCAATTTGCCATTCCTCGGATGCCATCCTCTCCGTCGTCGTCGCGCCGGCCTGCGCCGCCTGCGACGAGCCGCTGCTGCACCCGACCCGCGGTCCGGTCTGCGACGGCTGCTGGCGCTCGATCCTGCCGCTGACTCCGCCTCTCTGCGATCGATGCGGCGATCCGCTGCCGGCCTGGCGCGCCGTCAGCGTGCCGCTGGCGCGCTGCCCGCGGTGCCGCCGCGCACGGCCCGCGATCGATCGAGCCCGCGCGATCGGCGCCTATGACGGTGCGCTGCGCGCGATCGTTCACGCGCTCAAGTACGACGGCCGGCGGTCGCTCGCCCGGCCGCTCGGCGGCTTGATGCGCGATCGCGGTGCGGAGATGCTCGCGGGAGCCCACTGCGCGGTGGCCGTGCCGCTGCATCGATCGCGGCGCCGGCACCGCGGCTTCAACCAGGCGGTCGATCTCGCGCGTCACCTCGGACTGCCGGTGATCCCGGCGCTTCGCCGCGTCCGTGCCACGGCGACGCAAACGGGACTCCCCGCCGGCCGCCGCCACCGCAACATGCGCGGCGCGTTCACCGCGACGCGCGCCGCCGCCGCGCTCAACGGCACGGTCGTGGTCCTGGTCGACGATGTGAGCACGACCGGCGCGACGCTCGAAGCGTGCGCGCGGACGCTGAAGGGGGCGGGCGTCTACGAGGTGCGCGCGCTTACGGCAGCGAGAGTCGTGACGTCACCGCGCTGACGACATCGGCCGCGATCGCGTCCTTTGTCCGTTCGCCGTCGAGGACGACCCAGCCCTGCTCGCGCGCCTGATGATGGTAGCTGTCGCGGACGCGCGCCTGCATCGCCAGATCGCGCTCGTAGCGATCGCGGTCCACCGACTTGCGCGTCACCGCCGTCTCCGGCGCGATGTCGAGCAGGATCGTCAGCGCCGCCGGCGGCAGGAATTTCTGCATGTCGGTGAGCCACGCCGGATCGAGCCCCAGCGCCTCGCCGTAGGCGACGCTCGACGCGGTGTAGCGATCGGACACCAGGATCAGGCCGCCGTCGAGCCAGCGCTTCAGATCCGATGTCTTCTCGTAGCGGTTGGCGACGTAGAGCAGCTGCATGACGTCGGGACCGTAGTCGCGCTCGTTCGACAGCGCCCGCGCGATCTCCTCGCCGATCGAGGTGCCGTAGTCGGGGAACGACACCAGCCGTGCCTTGTGTCCCTCCGACTTGAGATGATCGCGCAGCCGCTCGGCCTGCGTCTGCTTGCCGCTTTGATCGAGCCCTTCGAAAGCAATCAGATGTCCAGCCATATCGTTCGTCGGTCTACGTGCGTGGTTCGCGTTCGCCGTTCGCGTTCTTCGTTCGTGGTTCGGTGCCGACAATGTCGAACGACGAACGTCTACGTCTCCAACGATAGCTGATCCGCGACGGTCTGCCGGCGCTTGATGACCCGCCACGTGCCGTTGTCGACCAGCACTTCGGCCGGCAGCGGACGACGATTGTAATTCGACGCCATCGCCGAGCCGTACGCGCCGGCGTCGCGGATCGCGACGATGTCCCCCGGCTGCAGCACCGGCAGCATCCGATCGCGGCCGACGACGTCGCTGCTCTCGCAGACCGGACCGACGATCTCGTAGTGGCGATCGCCGGCGGCGGCGGCCGACACCGGCTCGATCCGGTGAAAGGCGCCGTAGAGCGCCGGCCGCATCAGCTCGGTCATGCCGGCGTCGATGATGATGAACTCGCTCTCCGCGGTGCGCGCCTTGACGTCGATGACGCGGGCGACGAGCGCGCCGGCTGGCGCGGCGATCGAGCGCCCCGGCTCGAGGACGATCGGCAGCGACGTGTGCCGCACCGCGTCGACGATCGCGGCGACGTAGTCGGCCGCCGACGGCACCTCGCCGCCGTCATACGACACGCCGAGGCCGCCGCCGACGTCGACGTACTCGAGCGGGAATCCCTGCTGCTGCAGGTCGGCGCTGACGTTCGCCGCAAGCGCCGCGGCGCGCCGCAGCGGATCGAGCGATGTGATCTGCGAGCCGACGTGCACGTGAATCGCGACCAGGGTCAGGAACCGCCGCGCCTCGAGCGTCTGCAGCAGCTGCCGCGCTTCGTCGAGCGGCACGCCGAACTTGTTGATCTTGAGCCCGGTCGAAATCTTCGGATGGCTCCTGGCGTCGATGTCGGGATTGATGCGAATCGCCACGCGCACGGCGCGTCCGAGCCGCGCGCCGATCGCCTCCAGCCGCGCCAGCTCGCCGGCCGACTCGACGTTGATCGCCTTGACGCCGAGCGCCACCGCCGATTCGAGCTCCTCGGGGGTCTTGCCGACGCCGGTGAACACGATCTGCGACGGCGTGAACCCCGCCGTGCGCGCGACCTCGATTTCCCACACCGAATTGGCGTCGACCGAGCTGCCCAGATCCCGCAGCAGCCGCGCGATCGCGAGCGTCGAATTCGCCTTGAGCGCGTAATGCAGCGCGTGCGGGTAACCCTGGAACGCGGCGTCGATCGCCTGGTAGCGCTCGCGCAGCGTCGCCGCGCTGTAGACGTAGAGCGGCGTGCCTTCGGCCGCCGCGATCTCGGCCAGCGGCACGCCGTCGCAGACCAGCGCGTCGCGGTGTCCGTCGTGGTGCCTGTAGAAGCCGGCGGGGCGGGTCGCTTGAGCCAACGTGATACGCTATTCTACTCAACCCACATGATCCCGGATCCTGGTGACGCGGTCGAGGCGCTGATTCAGCGCTGCCTGCAGGGCGATCAGCTCGCCTGGGAGCAGATCGTCCGCCAGTACTGGCGCAAGGTGTTCAACGTCGCCTACAAGTTCGTCGGCAAGCACGACGCCGCCGAGGACCTCACGCAGGACATCTTCCTCAAGATTTTCAAGTCGCTCAACACCTTCGACCGCCGCGCCAATTTCCAGACCTGGTTGATCAGCATCAGCCGCAATCTCTGCATCGATCACTACCGCAGCGTCCGCAAGGAGCGCGAGACGATCGATCGCGACGTCGACGCCAACGAACTGTCGCCGCTGTCGCACGATCCCGGTCCGGTGGCCGCGCTCGAGCAGCAGGACCGCGTCCAGCTCCTCAAGCAGGCGATGTCGGCGCTGCCCGATACGCTGCGCACGGCGGTGCTGATGCGCGACATCCAGGAGCTCTCCTACCAGGAGATCGCCGACACGCTGCGGCTGCCGGAAGGGACCGTGAAGTCGCGAATCAACCGCGGGCGCACCGAGCTCGCGCGCCAGATCCGCAAGCTGCGCGGCGACGATTTCGGCCACAAGGGTACGATGCTTAAGCGCACGGGAGCGAATTGATGAATGTGAAAACCGACCACACCGGCGGGGTCGCCATCGTCCGCGTCGGCGAGACGCGGCTGATGTACCCGATTCTGTCCGACTTCTCGACCGCGGTCAGCGGCCTGGTCGCGGCCGGCCAGAAGCAGATCCTGATCGACCTGACCCCGGTGACCTACGTCGACAGCGCCACGATCGGCTGCCTGATGGATCTCTATCGCCAGGTGCACGGCGCCGGCGGCCACCTCAAGCTGTCGGGCGTGCAGAAGCGCGTCGAGACGATGCTGACGATGACCGGGGCGCAGAACTTCCTCGAGATCCACGCGGACGAGCCGACCGCCATCAAAAGCTTCGGGGCTTAGCGATGCGGACCATCAAGACCACCAGCGGTGAATCGATCGCGCTCGACGGCGACCTGCTCGCCGTCATGGAAACGCTCTACAAGGAAGTGACCGCGAAGCGCGAGTTCGAGCGGTCGTTCGAGGACATGGTGAAGGAGATTCACCACCTGATCGAGCAGATGGACGACGCGGAACGCCGGACCTACCTCGCCGAAAGCCTGTTTCTCAATACGGTGAAATACGAGAACGACAAGCTCGAGGCGTACATGAAGAAGCTCGCCAAGAAATAGCGCGGGCCATCGGCCCGCGTCCCCCTGCGACCTTCAACCTAATTCGCGAGACGCGGCGCGGTCTTGAGGTGCCCCGGCAGCGGCACCGGGACGGCGTCGGTCGTGGCCTCGACCAGCCGCCACGCGTGGGTCTCTTCCAGAATCTTGGCGGCGAACTCGGTGTGCAGCGCATGGCCGGCGCGGTGGGCGACGAGATGGCCGATCACCGGATAGCCGACGAGCGCAAGGTCGCCGATCGCGTCGAGAATCTTGTGGCGGACGAACTCGTCCTCGAAGCGCAGCGCGTTGTTGAGGACGCCGGTTTCGCCGAGGACGATGGCGTTGTCGAGCGACCCGCCCAGGGCCAGGCCGTTCTGCCGCAGCATCTCGACATCCTTGAGGAATGTGAAGGTGCGGGCCGGCGCCAGCTCTTCGACGAACGAATCTTCGGTGATGCGGAGCGTGCGCGACTGGTGCCGCAGCAGCGGGTGATCGTAGCTGATGCTGTAGGTGACCTTGAAGTGATCCGACGGATAGAGCGCGATCCGCTTGTCGCCGCGCGACAGCGCAATCGGCCGGACGATCTTCAGGTACTTTCTCGGCCGCTGCAGCGTCTTCACGCCGGCTTCGTGAATCAGGTAGATGAACGGCGCCGCGCTGCCGTCCATGATCGGCACCTCGGGCGAGTTCAGCTCGACGATCACGTTGTCGATGCCGACGCTGACCAGCGCCGCCAGCAGGTGCTCCACTGTCTCGACCGAGACTTCGTTGATCGCGAGACCGGTGGCGAGCTGGATTCCGGCCAGGTTGTTCACCGTGGCAGGAACTTCGTGATTACCCAGATCGGTACGCCGGAAACGGATGCCGAAATCCGCGACAGCTGGTTTCAGAGTGAGATTGACCTTATTGCCGGAGTGAAGACCGATTCCGACGCATGAGATCTGACGACGAAGTGTACGCTGTGCGTCCATTAGCCTCTCGGGCGACGGGGGACGTTCACAGACAAGCTGAGCAAAGACGATGCCCGCGGAGAGGCCAAATCGAGCAATCGAGTAATCGTCTTATGTAGCAGCAAGTTAGCGTCGCTCGCAAGGGTCAGCGTGAACGGGGTGACTGACGTTTTGTGGTACTGGAACCACAGCCATTTGCCCCAGAGTTGTGGCGATTCTACCACAGCCTATCCGGCCTTCGATTGCACGTGCCGCCCTCGCTCCTGAGTCAGCAGGTCGCCGAGGAAGCGACCGGTCGCCGACTGTTCGTGCTTCGCCACTTCTTCCGGCGTGCCGGCCGCGATGATCCGCCCGCCGCCGGCGCCGCCTTCGGGCCCGAGGTCGACGACGTAGTCGGCCGACTTGATGACGTCGAGATTGTGCTCGATGACCACGATCGTGTTGCCCTGATCCACCAGCTTCATCAGCACGTCGAGCAGCTTGCGGGTGTCCTCGAAGTGCAGGCCGGTCGTCGGCTCGTCGAGGATGTAGAGCGTCCGGCCGGTGCCGCGCTTGGACAGCTCCTTCGCCAGCTTGACCCGCTGCGCCTCGCCGCCCGACAGCGTCGTCGCCGACTGGCCGAGCGCGACGTAGCCCAGGCCGACGCTCTGCAACGTGCGCAGCTTGTTCGAGATCGCCGGCAGGTTCTCGAGCAGCGGCACCGCCTGGTCGACGGTGAGCTCGAGGACGTCGGCGATCGACTTGCCGCGGTATTTGATCTCGAGCGTCTCGCGGTTGTAGCGGCGGCCTTTGCACGCCTCGCACGTCACGTAGACGTTCGGCAGGAAGTGCATCTCGATCGCGATCACGCCGTCGCCCTGACACGCTTCGCAGCGGCCGCCCTTGACGTTGAAGGAGAAGCGCCCGGGCTTGAAGCCGCGCGCCTTCGCCTCGGGCATCCAGGCGAAGAGATCGCGGATGAAGGTGAACAGGCCGGTGTAGGTCGCGGGGTTCGAGCGCGGCGTGCGGCCGATCGGCGACTGATCGATCTCGATCACTTTGTCGATCAGCTCGACCCCTTCGAGCGCGTCGTGCTCGCCGGGGTCGTCGCCCGCCTTATACAGCGTCTTTGCCAGCGACTTGTAGAGGATGTCGTTGACCAGCGTCGACTTGCCGGATCCGCTGACGCCGGTGACCGCGGTCAGCAGGCCGAGCGGGATCTTGACGTCGATATTCTTCAGGTTGTTCTCGCGGGCGCCGCGGATCACGAGCTCCCCCTTCAGCGCGGGGCGGCGCGCCGCAGGCGTCGGGATCGATCGCGCGCCGGTGAGATAGGCGCCGGTCAGCGACTTGGGGTCAGATCTTGATTTTTTCGCGTCGGGCTCCGAGCCCGCGCAAAAATCAAGATCTGACCCCGACTGCTCCATCAGCTGCGTCGGCGTGCCCTGAAAGATGACGTGGCCGCCCAGGTCCCCCGCGCCGGGGCCGAGATCGATGACGTAGTCGGCGACGCGGATCGTCTCCTCGTCATGTTCGACCACGATCACGGTGTTGCCGAGATCGCGCAGGTGCGACAGCGTCGCGAGCAGCTTGCGGTTGTCGCGCTGGTGCAGGCCGATCGACGGTTCGTCGAGGACGTAGAGCACGCCGGTCAGGTTGGCGCCGATCTGCGTCGCGAGGCGGATGCGCTGTCCTTCGCCGCCCGACAGCGTCGCCGCGCTGCGGCCGAGGCTCAGGTAGCCGACGCCGACGTCGTTCAGGAACGTCAGGCGCTCCTGGATTTCCTTGAGAATGCGCTCGGCGATGATCGTTTCCCGATCGGTCAGCTGCAGGCCGTGGAACACGTCGACCGCCTCGGCGATCGGCAGGTTGACGTAATCCGCGATCGTCCGGCCCTTCACCTTCACCGACAGGCTCTGCTGCTTGAGCCGCTGGCCGTGGCACGCGGTGCACGGCCGCAGCGTCCGGAAGGCGTCGAGATCCGACTGCTCCGCCCAGCTGCCCTCGTCGTAGCGGCGGCGCAGGTTCGGAATCAGCCCCTCGAATCCCTTGCCGGCGCCGGACATCAGCTGCTCGCGCGCTTTCCGCGGCAGCCGCGAGAACGGCACGTTCAGGTCGATGCCGAGGTCGCGCGACAGCGACTGCAGCGCCTCCTTGACGAACTTGCGGTCGCCCTTCGACCACGGCACGATCGCGCCGTCGGCGAGCGACTTGGTTTCGTCCGGCACGACGCGGTGCGGATCGAAGTCGATCATCGCGCCGAGCCCCTGGCATTCGGTGCAGGCGCCGTGCGGCGAGTTGAACGAGAAGGCGCGCGGCGTCATCTCGGGCATGCTCAGGCCGCAGTCGACGCAGGCCAGCCGGCGCGAGAACAGCCGGTCGCCGCCCTCCAACGTGTTGATCACGACGATGTCGTCGGCGAGGTTCAGCGCGACGTCAACCGACTCGGTCAGCCGCCGCTCGACGCCGCCGCGCACGATCACCCGATCGACGACGACCTCGATCGTGTGGTTGCGGCGCCGATCGAGCTTGATGTCCTCTTCGAGCGCGCGGAACTGGCCGTCGATGCGCGCCTTGGTGTAACCGCGCACGCGCAGGCCGGCAAGCTCCTTCTTGAACTCGCCCTTGCGGCCGCGCACGATCGGCGCGAGCACGTTGATGCGCTCGTCCTGCGGATAGAGCATCACCATGTCGACGATGCGCTCGAGCGACTGGCTCGCGATCTCCTTGCCGCAGTTGGGGCAGTGGGGTACGCCGATGTTCGCGAACAGCAGGCGGAGATAGTCGTAGATTTCGGTGACGGTGCCGACGGTCGAGCGCGGATTCGAGCCGGTGGTCTTCTGCTCGATCGAGATCGCCGGCGAGAGCCCTTCGATCAGATCGACGTCCGGCTTCTCCATCTGCTCGAGGAACTGCCGGGCGTACGCGGACAGCGACTCGACGTAGCGGCGCTGCCCTTCGGCGTAGATCGTGTCGAAGGCGAGCGACGACTTGCCCGACCCGGACAGGCCGGTGATGACCACGAGCTTGTGCCGGGGGATGTCGACGTCGATGTTCTTGAGGTTGTGAACGCGAGCACCGCGTACAGAGATCCATTCGTGCGCCATGGGAATCATTGATTGTAGCACTCGCCCTGCGGCGAGCTCAGCCGTACGGGCGATATAATCCGCTCGACAGATGGCAGGCTTTCACGAGTTCGAACAGGCCGGTTGGGAGCGCGCCGCCGAGTTCTACGGCGACGCCTTCGGCGCGCTGACCGCGCAGACGGCACCGGCGCTGCTCGACGCCGTCGGCGCCGCCGCCGGTACACGACTGCTGGACGTCGCCAGCGGCCCGGGATTCATCGCCGGCGCCGCCGCCGGCCGCGGCGCGTCGGTCGTCGGCGTCGATTTCGCGCCGGCGATGGTCGCCGCGGCACGCCGGCGGCATCCGGCGATCGAGTTTCGCCACGGCGACGCCGAAGCGCTCGCGTTCCCCGACGCGAGCGTCGATGCGGTGGTGATGAACTTCGGGATGCTGCATCTCGCCCGGCCGGACGCCGCGATCGCCGAAGCGCGCCGCGTGCTGCGCCCGGGCGGCCGGTTCGCGTTTACCGTCTGGGCGCCGCCGGAGCGTGCCGTCGCCTTCGGCCTCGCGCTGAAGGCGATCGACGAGCTCGGCAACGCGCGCGTGCCGCTGCCCGAGGGGCCGCCGTTCTTCCGCTTCAGCGACGCCGCGGCGACGACGACGACGCTCGAGGCGACGGGCTTCAGCGGCGTGCGGGTCGAGGAACTGCCGCTGACCTGGCGGCTGGCGTCAGCGGACGCCGTGTTCGAGGCGCTGTCGCGCGGCGGCGTCCGCACCGCGGCCGTGCTGCGCGCGCAGACGCCTGAGGCGCTCGCCGCGATCCGTGCCGCCGTCCGGCGAGGCGTCGAGGCCTATGCGCGCGACGGAGCGTTCGCTGTTCCGATGCCCGCGGTGCTCGCGTCCGCGACGCGAGCCTGAGAAATCCGCCTTCCACAATCTCATATCACCCCCGCGGCACGCAGACGCGCGCGTTCAGCGGCGTCGACGCCAGCCGCATCAAGGACCGCGTCCGTGTCGGCGCCGAGCGCCGGCGCGGGTATGTCGGCGCTGCCAGGCATGGCCGCGCGCGCCGCGATGTGCGGATCCGCCGCAACCTCCTCCGGCGCGTACACCGCGGTGAGGCAGACGTCGGCATCCTCGAAGTGCGCGAGCCACGCGTCGCGCGTGCGCGTGCGCAGCCGCGCCCGCACCTCGTCAACCGTCGCGGCCAGTGACAGCCCAAGCCGCTCGCAGAACCCCGCCCAGAACTTCTCCTCGAGCCCGCCCATCGCCAGCCAGCGGCCGTCGGCGGTCTCGTACACGTTGTAGCGCGCTTGCGCGAGATCGCCGGTCGTCGGAAAGATCGACCACGCCAGCGCCGCCTCATGGATTGAGATGTCGATCGTGCTCCCGAGGCCGGTGCGTGCGCGCTCGACCAGCGCGGCGACAATCGCGAGCGCCGCCTGGTGCGCGGATCCGACATCGCCGACGAGCGGACCCGGCAGCTGCGGCGGCCGAAGCAAGCCGGCAAGCGCCTGATAGTTGATGTCGTGCGCCGCGCGCTCGACGTACGGGCCGCTCTGGCCGAAGCCGCTGATTGACGCGCAGATCAGGCGCGGGTGGCGCGCGCGCAGGGTGGCCGCATCGACGCGCAGACGCGTGGCGGTCGACGGGCGAAAACTTTCGATCAGCACATCGGCGCCGGCAATCAGCGCGTCGAGCACCGCCGCGGCCTCCGGGGATCGCAGATCGAGCGTCACGCTGCGCTTGCCGCGATTCAGCGGCGCGAAGTAGTCGCTCGGGCCGCCGCGCAGCGTGCGCATCGTGTCGCCGCCCCGCGGATCCTCGACCTTGATCACCTCGGCGCCGAGATCGGCGAGCAGCAGCGTCGCGTAGGCGCCCGGCAGCAGCCGCGTCAGATCGAGTAGCTGAACGCCGTCAAGTGGTCGCATCGCCCACAATTATGTCTGCCGACGCGCGCGCGAACGCAATGCCACGCGCGCAGCCGGGGCGCAGGGCACGGGCGTGATATCGTTCCGCTATCCGATGAACAGCGAGATGGACGAACGGCCGGTCGGCACCCTGCAGCGTTCGGTCGGCTTCTACGGATTGATGTTCGTTTCGCTGGGATCGATCATCGGATCGGGCTGGCTGTTGGGGGCGCTCAGCGCGGCCCAGGTCGCCGGCCCGGCATCGGTGTTGTCGTGGATCCTCGCCGCCGGCATGCTGTCGCTGCTCGCGCTGACCTACGCGGAGCTGGGCGCCACTTATCCCGTCGCCGGCGGCGCCGGCAGGTTCCCCTACTACTCGCACGGCGCCATCGCGGGATTCACCGCGGGATGGGCATCCTGGCTGCAGGCGGTGTTCATCCCGCCGATCGAAGTGCTCGCCGCCATCTCCTATGTCAACAGCGTCGGCTGGGTGAACACGCATTTCAACATGATCAACAAGGCCGGCGACCACGCCGGCCTGCTCAACACATCCGGATTGGCGGTCGCCATCGTCCTGATGGCGCTGTTCACCGCGATGAATCTCGCCGGCGCGAAGTTCCTGTCCGAGAGCAACGTGATCGTCGTCATCTGGAAGACGGCGGTGCCGGTCGTCGCGATCGCCGTCGTCGCAACGCTGCAGTTCAACCCGGCCAACTTTCACGCCGGCGGCGGCTTCATGCCGTTCGGCTTCCATGGCGTGTTTGCGGCGTTGACGGGGGGCGTCGTCTTCGCGCTGCAGGGCTTCGAACAGGCGGTCCAGCTCGCGGGTGAGGCGCGCAATCCGAAACGGGATCTGTCCCGCGCCGTGCTCACCGCCATGGCCATCGGCGCCGTGCTCTACTCGCTCCTGCAGATCGTGATGATCGGCGGGCTTGAACCGGCCAACATCGTCGCGGGCTGGGCGAAGCCGCTTGGCACCGATCCATCCGACTACGGCGCGTGGTACACCATCGCCCTCGCGCTTGGCGCCGGCTGGTTGGCGAAGGTGCTCATCATCGACGCGGTGATCTCGCCCGCCGGCACCGGCGTCGTCTATGTCGGCACGACGGCACGCCTGTCGTATGCGCTGGGCGAGGAGCCGGAGATGCCCGGCGCGCTGGCCACGACCAACGACAAGGGCGTGCCGGTGGTGTCGATTCTGCTGGCCGCGGTCGTCGGCTGTCTTGCCTTGGGTCCGTTCAAGAGTTGGAGCGCGCTGGTCAACGTGGCGACCGGCTCCACCGCGATCATGTATGCCTTCGCCCCAGTGGCGCTGGCTGCCCTGCACAGGGTCGATGGTGCGCGCTCACGGTCGTACCGCGTGCCCATGCCGTGGCTGGTTCTGCCGGCGGCGTTCTGCTCGGCCAACCTGATCATCTACTGGGGTGGTTTCGAAACCACGTGGAAGCTCGCGTGCGCCATGCTGCTCGGCATCGCGCTGTTCGCCGTCGGAGCGTGGCGTGCCGGTGTCCGCGAGCGCACAATCAAGAACGCTGCCTGGATCGCGCCCTGGTTTGGCGGTCATGTGCTCATTGGGGCGCTGGGCCGCTATGGCGGCGGAAGCAGCCTCCTGCCCAACTGGGTCGACATCGCCGTGGTCATCGTCTTCTCGATCGTGATTTTCTACTGGTCGGTCGGCCTCGCGCTCACGCCGTCGGAGACCGCGACGGCGGTCGCGAAGGACGCGCGGCAAATCAACTACAAAACGCTGGAGCGCTGACGCGCCGCGCTTACATCAGGCGGACCGGCGCGAGCCGGTACGCGGTGTCGTTCGAGGCGACGATCAGCGTGCCCGCGGCGTCGAACGCGACGCCGACCAAACCGGGACCGGAGACGACGAGCTCCGGCGCGCCCGATGAAGGCACGCGATACAGACCGCTGACGCCGGCGAGCGCCTCGACGACGAACAGCGCGCCGGCGGCGTCGAACGTCAACCCCTGCGGCCGTCCGAACCGCGCATACGGCGTCGTCACCGTGCCGTCCGGCGCGATCCGGTACAGCTCGTCGTACGACGACAGCGTGGGACCGGTGACGTAGAGCGCCTGATCCGGGCCGAACGCGAGATGAAAGGCCGCGACGCTCGCGGGCAGCGACGCGAACGTGGTGGCGCGGCCGGCGCTGTCGACGCGGAAAATCGTGCCCGAGCGGTCGCCGACGAACAAGGTGCCGTCGGGCGAGAACGCCAGGCCGCAGGCGACGCCGAGATCGTGCGCGAACGGCTCGGTCGCGCCGTCGGGCGCCACGCGATAGACGATGCCCTCGAAGCGGCTGGACACGTACAGCCGGTTCTGCGGATCGATCGCCATCGACGTCGGATTGACGATGCCTGACGAGAACGGCTCGCGCGTGCCGTTCGGACGGACGCGGAAAATCGAGACCGGCACCTGCTGTCCGCGCGTGCCGCTGAACGTGACGTACAAGTTGTCGTCGCGATCGAACAGCGGGTTGTCGACCTGATGCAGCCCCGTGGCCAACGGGGCCGCGACCTCGACGGAGCCGTCGCCGGCGGCGGCTGGATCGGCGCCCGCGGGGATGATCCGGATCGGCGTCCGACCGCCATCGAGCCCCGTCGGAATGATCACCGATATCTCGGTCGACGACGCGTGCACCACGCGGGCGCTGAGCGCGCCGATGCGCACGTCCGGCAGCGACGGTCCGTCGACCGGAAATCCTGCGCCGCGGATGGTGATGCGGCCGCCTTCAATCGCGCACGGCGGATGAACGGCGGTGACGCGCGGGGTCATTACGTATCGTCGAGCTCGACGTTCCAGTACAGGTAGTCGCGCCAGCTTTCGGGAGCGTTGCGGAGACCGACGGTGATGCGGATGAAGGGAGCGGATTGCGGGCGCCGGGGCAGTTTGCGCAAGTGCATGCCCGCTTCGGCCGGGGTCCGCCCGCCTTTCCGCCGGTTGCAGGTCACGCAGCAGGTGACGATGTTTTCCCAGTCCTTACGGCCGCCCTGGGCGACCGGCACCACGTGATCGAATGTCAGTTCGCTCGTGGGGAAGCCGTCGCCGCAGTACTGGCACAAGTGTTCGTCGCGCGCGTAGATGTTGGCGCGCGAAAAGGGCACGTAGTCGAAACGCCGCTTGATCTTGATGTAGCGTAGGAGACGGATGACCGACGGCAGACGGAAGCTGAACGAAACCGCGCGGATCTCGCGGTCATACACAGAGATGACCTCGACCTTCCCCTGGCACCACAGCGTCACCGCTTTTTGCCAGTGGACGATCTTGAGAGGCTCGTACGACGCGTTCAGCAGAAGCGTCTGTTCCAATCTGCTTGAATTTTGCCCGACGGCTGTCGGAGTGTCAATGCAAGGCCGATACTCGTGACCGTGCGGACTCTCGCTCTCAACCGGCTCGCGATCGCCGCCCTCGCGATGGCGGCGGCCTGTTCGGGTGCCTGCGCCTCGAGCGGTTACACGCCGAAACCGTTCCCGCTGGCCGGCGCGGCGCCTCCGCCTGCCGGATCGTCGTCCCCCGCACCGGATGCACCCGCGGCGGCCTCGCGCCCCGCGCCGCCGGACCCCGCGCCTCCCACGTCATCGTCGGGCCTCGACGACTACGCGCTGGTCGGCACCGCGCTGGCGCTGCGCGGCACGCCGTACCGCAACGGCGGCAGCGATCCGCAGGGCTTCGACTGCAGCGGCTTCACGCAGTACGTCTTCTCGCAGTACGGCGTACCGCTGCCGCGCGCCGTCCGTGAACAGTATCTGGTGGGGAAAGCGATCGCGGCCGAGGAGCTCGCGCCGGGCGACATCCTGTTCTTCTCGACCACCGCGCCCGGGCCGTCGCACGTCGGGATCGCGATCGGCGGCGATCAGTTCGTGCATGCCCCGAGCTCGACCGGCGTGGTGCGCGTCGAGCATCTCGGCTCGAGCTACTGGTCCCCGCGCTATCTCGGAGCGCGGCGCGTCGTGAATTAAGCGGCCCTGAACTGGCCTTTGCGGATCAACCGGCGGGACGTGTCTTTGCAGAATTCGCGGACGTGGAGATCGTCCTCGCTGTAGCGCGTCGGCTGCTGCGGCGCGCGCAGCGCTTCCACCTTCACCCCGACCCCGTCCGACTCGCACGCCGGCTGCTCCGCGGCGCGCTCGATGTAGCGCTGCGGAAATGACGGAAACGTGCGGAAGCTGGTGCCGACGATGCCGCCGTGGCGCGCGTTGAGCGCGGCGAAATCGTGGCGCAGGAACTCGTACATCTCCGGCGCCGGCTTGGTCGCGAGATAGGCGTGCACCATCTCGGCGACCTGCTCGAAGAACTGCTGGCCGTGGCAGTTGGCCGAGTAGGTGCCGTCTTCCTTCTCAATCCGGCGGATGCCGGCGAGATCCGGATCGATGTGATAGAGCTCGTGCACGACGGTGTCGAGCTTGGCCATCCACGGCTCGGCGCCGCGATAGAAACGCTCCTTGCGCGAACGGTCGAGCGACTGATCGCAGAAGCGCGGCAGCGCGAACGAGATCATGTATTTGATGTCGCGTGGACCGACCGTGACGCTCGGCGACCTGGTGACGAACCATTCCGAGCGGCGCGTCAACGCGTGCGTCGAACGGTCGCGCCAGAAATAGTAGCCAGGCTCGCTGGCCGGGAGCGTCAGGCAATGGCAGGTGGCAAACGCGCCTTCGGCGCGCGAGCGGCCCGCGCGTGCGAAGACGAGCACCTCGCTCATGTCGATGAACGAGAGGGCCGCGACGCGGGACACTACATCCTGCATCAACACGGTGAGGCGTTCGGTGTAATTCATCATGTGACACACGTCGCCGGGGGAGCGAAGCGCGGTCAAAATTTTTGTTTGAGCCGAGAGCGAGGGAGACTATAGCGAACCGGGTTCGCGAGTGTCAAGCTGAAGGGCGGTTAATGTGTTGTCAGCGTTCAAGTTGAGCTGACGTCTGCGGCGGGACGACCGCTCCCATCCGGCGGAGGATCAGCTGCTGACGCCGGACCAGGCGCGAGGTCGGCCGGCCCGGATTGAGCACCCGCGGGTTGACGATCGCGGCGGCGAGCAGCGCCGATTCCGCCGGCCCCAGCTCGGCGGCCGGCTTGCCGAAATAGGCCCGCGCCGCGCTTTCGATCCCGTAGATCCCGTCGCCCCACTCGATCACGTTCAGATAGAGCTCGAAGATGCGCGCTTTCTTCAATTCCGCTTCGAGCCGGCGCGCGATCACCCATTCGCGCAGCTTGCGCAGCGGGTTCTTCGACGGCGACAGATATAGGTTCTTCGCCAGCTGCTGCGTGATCGTGCTGCCGCCGCGTGAGAACCGGCCGCGCGCCCAGTCGGTCTCGATCGACTCCTGCAGCTGTTCGAAGTCCACCCCTTCGTGCGTCCAGAACGCATCGTCTTCGGCGACGAGCACCGCGCGTTTGAGATCGGGCGAGATGCGGCCGTAGGAGACCCAGCGCTGCACGCGGCGCGGCGCCTTGCCGTTCGCCCGCGCGTCGCGCTCGCGGAGTGCCATGAACGCGGTGGTCGTCGGGTTGGACGTCCTGAGCGGACGGACGTCAGGCAGCGTCAGGTAGACGTAGGCGAGCAGGGCGAATCCGGCGACGGCCGCCGCCAGCAGCGCGCGGCCGATAATTCGGAACCGCACGTGCTTACGCGGGCACCTGGCGTCCCTGTTTCGCCAGCGCGCTTTCGAGCGCGCCGCGCAGCAGGACGATCAGCCGCGGCGACGAGCTCGCGCCCATCAGGCCGACGCGCCAGATCTTGCCGGCGAGCGGGCCAAGGCCGGCGCCGATCTCGATGTTGAAGGTCTCGAGCAGATGCACCCGCACCGCCGCCTCGTCGACGCCGTCCGGCACCCGCACCGCGTTCAGCGTCCATAGCCGCTCGCCTTCGCGCGGCAGCACCGAGAGGCCGAGGCCGGCGAGCGACTCGAGCAGCGCGCGATGGTTGCGCTCGTGCCGCGCCCAGCGGGCGTCGAGCCCTTCCTCCTCGATGATCGACAGCGCCTCGTAGAGCGCGTAGACCAGCGTCGACGACATCGTGTGGTGGTACTTGCGGCGCAGCCAGTAGTCCTCGAGCAGCGACAGATCGAAATAGAAGCTGCGGCACGTGACCCGCTGCGCCAGCGCGCGCGGTCCGAAGACGACCGGCGCGAGCCCCGACGGTCCGCCCAGGCATTTCTGCGTGCACGAGTAGGCGGCGTCGATCCCCCAGACGCCGACCTCGAGCGGCATGCCGCCGAGCGAGGTCACGGCGTCGACGATCGTCAGCGCCCCGTGTTCGCGCGCGATCGCGGCGAGCTCGCGCACCGGGTTGACGACGCCGGTCGACGTTTCCGCGTGCACCATGGCGAGGACGTCCGCCGGCGTCTCGGCGAGCTGCGTCCGGAGCGCGTCCGGATCGCACGCCCTGCCCCACTCGACCGCGAGCCGTGTGACGACCGCTCCGTAGCGCTCGCACATCTGCGCCAGGCGATCGCCGAAATATCCGGTCACGATCACGGTCGCGCGCGTGCCGTCCTTCACCAGGTTGGCGACGGTCGTTTCCATCCCCGACGTGCCGGTGCCCGATACCGCGAACGCGAACGAGCCTTCCGCCGCCCTGAACGTGCGCGCCAGCCGCGCCCGCACATCGTCGAGCAGCGCCATCATCAGCGGGTCGAGATGACTGATCGTCGGCGCCGCCATCGCCCGCATCACGCGCGGAGCGGTCAGGCTGGGTCCGGGTCCGAGCAGGATGCGATCGACGTCGGGCAGCAGGCTCATGCGGAGATTTCCTCGAAATGCGCCAGCGCGTCGCGCAGCGCGGGAATGATCGATTCGGGCAGCGGCAGCAGCGGCGGCCGCGGCACGCCGACATCGTAGCCGAGCAGATTGAGCGCCGCCTTCAGGCCGGGCACGCCGTGCTGCGCGCCGAGCAGGCGCGCGACCGGCACCAGCTCGCGCTGCAGCGCGATCGCTTCCTGGTGGCGCCCCGCCTTCGTCAGCTCGAAGAGGTGGACGCACGGTACCGGCAGCGCATTGGCGAGCGCGAGGATGCCGCCGGCGGCGCCGACGCACATCATCGGATAGAGCGTCCCGGCCGCACCGGCGAGGACGATGAAATCGTCTGGCGTCATCGACACGAGATCGGCGACGTGCGCGACGTCGCCGCCCGATTCCTTCATGCCGGCGATGTTCGGGTGCTCCGCCAGGCGCGCGACCGCGGCCGGCTGCAGGTTCACCCCGGTGACGGCGGTGAAGTTGTAGAGCAGCACCGGGACCGGCGACGCATCGGCGACCGCGGTGTAGTGGCGGACGAACACGTCGTTCGTCATCTGGCTCTTGAAGAATCCCGGCGTGCGGACGAGGACGTAATCGGCGCCATGCTCGGCGGCGCGCCTGGTCGCCTTGATCGTCCCGCCGGTCGACTCGCGGCCGGTGCCGACGATGAACACCTTGTCGCGCGGCACGGCGTCGCGGGCGGCGACGATCGCCTGATCGCATTCGAAGTCGTCCATCAGCGCGGCTTCGCCATTCGATCCGAGCACGACGAAGCCGTTGAGCGGCTTCTGGATCCATTTGCCGAGCGCCGCTTTCAGCCGGACGGTGTCGACGCGATCGCAATCGTCGAACGGCGTCGGGATCGGAGAAAACACGCCTGCGAGGTTCATTGGCCGAATCTTATCTCAGGGCAGGCCCGAAGGCCTGCCGTCCGCCCGCCGCCGTTCGTAGCGCGGGCCTCCGGACCTGCCGTCGGTCTGCAGCGCCAGGTTGACGCCGAGGACGACGAGAAACATCGCGGCGGCCGGGCTGAGCAGCCAGGGGAAATCGGCGAACACCCGGATGTTGCTGGACGCGTCGTGCAGCATCGTGCCCCAGCTCGCGATGTGATCCGGAAAGCCGAGACCGACGTACGACAGCGTCGCTTCCGCGATGATGAACGCCGGGATGAGCAGCGTCATCTGCACCGCGATGAAGCCGCGCGCCGCCGGCAGCAGGTGGCGGATCAGGAGCCTGGCGTCGCCGGCGCCGAGCGCCTGCGCGGCCGATGCGTAGTCGAGCCGCCGCTCCGCGCGCACGATCGCGCGCACGCCGTGCGCGACGAACGGCGCCCCGACGATCGCGAAAATGCCCGCGAGCAGCGCGAACACCGCCGCGCCCGACAGCACCAGCGGCAGCACCGCGCGGAGCGCCAGCGCGACGTAGATGGCCGGCAGCACCATGACGAAGTCGGTCGCGCGCATCAGGACTTCGTCGATCGCGCCGCCGGCGAATCCCGCCAGGCCGCCGAGCGACGCGCCGAGGATCACCGCGCCGAGGGCGGCGGTGATCGCGAGCGCGAGCGAGGTCCGCGCCCCGAACAGCAGCCGCGTGAACACGTCGCGGCCGTAGCTGTCGGCGCCGAGCAGCAGCAGCGGTGCCTGCGCTTCAGCGGACGACCGCACGGCGTGCCCCTCCGAGAACCAGACGAGCGGCACGCGTGCTGCTCGGTCCTCGTCGTAGCGCTGCTCCAGCTGATTGACCAGCTGCCAGCGGTAGATGAAGGGCGCATGCCACCTCCCGTCGTCGCCGATGACGCGCACGATCGTCGGCGGCGCGTTCAGCAGGCCGGCAAAGTGCGCGTCGCTTGCATGCGGCGCGGCCACGGGTGCGGTGACCGCCGCGAGCAGTGCGATCGCGAGCACCGCGGCGCCCAGGGATCGCGTCATGCGTGCTCCGCCCGCGTTTCGCTCGCGCGCGGATCGACCCACGCCAGCGCGAGGTCGGAGACGAGCGTCCCGCCGGCGAGAAACAAGGCGCCGGCGCCGGCGCAGCCGGCGACGAGATAGACGTCGCGTGTCCGCAGCGCCTGCAGCATCAGGCTGCCGAGGCCCGGCCACGCCGTGATCACTTCGACCGCGAAGGATCCGCTGAGCAGCGTACCGATGATCAGGCCGTAAATCGCGGCGATCGGCCGCAGCGCGGCCTTGAGCGCGCCACGCCAGACGATCCGCGACCGCGGCACGCCGCGCGCGAGCGTGGCGAGGATGAAGGGCTGGTTGATCGCCTCGGCCATCGCCTGCGCCTGCAGACGCTCGATCGTCGCCGCGACCGGCAGCGCGATGGCCGCGGCGGGCACGACCAGATGCCGCAGGAGATCGATTAAGGCGCCTTCTTCCGGCACCGTCGCCGATCGCATCCCCGAAATCGGCAGCCATCCGGTGCGGGCGGCGACGAAGACGAGAAACAGCGACGTCAGCAGCGGCGGCATCGACAGCAGCACGATCGAGACGCCGCGAATCGCGCCCGGCAGCGCGCCGCCGCGCCGGCTGCCGGTGACGACGCCGAGCGGCAGGCCGATGAGGGTGGCGAAGAACAGCGCGGTGATCGCGAGAATCGCGGTGTTGGCGGCCCGTTCCGGAATCAGCTCGCGGACCGGCCGGCCGTATTGCATCGAGTAGCCGAAGTCGAGGCGCACCGCCGCCGCCAGCCAGTCGCGATACTGCCCGGCGATCGGCTTGTCGAGTCCGAACTGGGCGCGCTGCCGCGCGATCGTCGCCTGGCTCGCCTGCGTGCCGAACGATTCGCTGACGAAGTCCCCCGGCGCCAGGCGGGCCAGCACCAGCGATGCCGACGACACCGCAACCACGAGGAACAGCGCGAAGCCGACGCGGCGCAGGAGATAGCGGGTCAACGGCTGACGGCGACCGTGTCGGGCCGCCAGAGGAGCTGCGGACGGTATTCGGCCGGCGTCAGGTTGGTGACGCGGGCGGCATGCGCGACGTAAATCCGCGGCGCCACGAAATAGACGATCGGCTCGTGCTCGGCGAAGATTTTCTGGATGTCGTTGTAGAGCGCCTTCCGCTCGGTCATGTCGGCCGATGCGATCTGCCGCGTCATCAGATCGTCGATCTGGCGCTCCCACGGCGTCGCCGGCGCCTTCTCTTCCAGGTTCCACATGTGCGACGTGCCGGCGCTGAACCAGAAGTCCGGGTTGGTGCCCGGATCGAGATCGCCCTTGTCGGCGTTGAAGTAGATCGCCTCGTAGCGCGCGTGCAGGATCTGATCGATCACCGCGCGCGCGTCGAGCGCGACGATGTCGACGGTGAGGCCGATCTTTGTCAGCTCGTCGCGGATCACCGCGGCGCCGCGCTCCAGGTTGACGCGCCCCTTCTGGGTCAGCAGCGTGAAGCGCGCCGGCCGGTTCTGCGCATCCTCGAGCAGGCCGTCGCCGTTGCGATCGATCAACCCGATCGACGCCAGCAGCGTTTTCGCGGCCGCCGGATCGTGGACGATCTGCGGCAGCCCCGGCCAGTACCAGACCTTGTTGGCCGGCGTCTCCGGGCCGTAAACCGGCACGCCGGCGCCGAAGAAGACGGTATCGGCGAACAGCCGGCGATCGACGGCCATCGAGATCGCATGGCGCAGCTCGTCGCGCTGCAGCCAGGCGGCGCGGCCGTCGCCGCCGAGCGCGCCCGGCCTGAGGTTGAACCACAAGCCGTCGGCGTTGCGCGACACGCCGAGGTCGAGCAGCTTGACCCGCCCTTGGTCGGCCGCCCGCTTCAATGGCGCGTAGGCCTCTGGCGCGATCTCGCTCGTCATCATGTCGAGCTGCCCCGACTCGAGCCGCAGCAGCTCTGCGCTCTGGTCGGGGATGACCTCGAGAACGAGGCGATCGAGGTACGGCAGCGCCCCGCCGTCCGGCGCCTTGAGGAAGTAGTGCGGGTTGCGCGCGAAGATCAGGCGCTGACCGGGGACATACTCGCGCAGCACGAACGGGCCGAGGCCGACGACCTCCGCCGGCGGCGTGTCGAGCCCCCACGCCTTGGTCAGCGTGCCGGCCTTTACCGCGGCGTCAAGTTTATGACGCGGCAGGATCGGGAGCGTGTCGAGGATCCGGATCCCCGGCGCGAACGGCGCCGGAAAGGTGATGACGATGGTGTGCGGGTCGGGAGCGGTGACCTGCAGCTTCCGGCCGCCCGCCTGGATCGAGTCGGCGAGCAGGCTGCCGCTCTTCTCGTCGTATGCCGCCTCGAACGAAAACACCACATCGTCTGCGGTAAACGGGTGGCCGTCCGAGAAGTGGATGCCCTGCCGCAGCGTCAGCGTGACGCGGCGCCCCTGGTCGGCGATCGTCCAGCTTTCGGCGAGCGAGGGCTCCACCGCCTGGGTCGCCTGGTTGACGCGGATCAGCCGGGACTGGGTCAGATTCGACACTAGGTTGGTGGTGGTATCGCGCGCCGCATGACGGTTGAAGCTGCGCGGCTCGGATCGGACGGACGCCAGCAGCTCGCCGCCGCGCGGCACCTCACGAGTGGCGACGGCTGTTGTCGCGCGGTCGGACGCGGTGTTCGAGCGGCAGCCGGCGACGGCTAGCAGCGCGAACGAGACGGCCGCGACGGAGAGCGCCAGTCGGCGTGAAAGTCTGGTCAAAATCTGGCCCACCGGCCAAGAACCTGCCCGATCCAAATGGCGTGCAACAAAGCGGTGCCGCTTCGTTTTTGCGTGCAAATTCGACAGTCGCATTGATGCGGCGCGAAAGTTGGCCAGCTTTTTGGCCGAAGGGTCTACCGCCAAGCTTACCTCACCGACGGCCAATCTCTGCAACAACTCCCGACTGTGGAACGACTTACGGCCGCCACCCGCGCGCCGTCGTCTTTCTGGCACTCCACGTGCGCTTACAGGATGCACCGGAGGCCAGTAATGACGATGACAGAGAGCCTGATGGCGGCAGGCGTCGAACCCCGTATCGGTCGCAGCGTTTCGCTGGACCATGCCGCCGAACTGCTTGGCGTCTCGCGCCGGACTATCTACAACCGCATTCGCGACGGCCGCCTCCAGACGATCCGCACGCTCGGCGGATCGCAGCGCGTCCTGCTCGACTCGGTGCAGGACGATCGAAGCCACGCTGCCGACATGCCGTCGCGCAGCCAGGCCCTTTGAAACCGTTCCCGTTGGAGCGACCCATGGCCTCCTTGTTCGACCGCTCGCCGCGTCCCGGGATCCGCGCCGGATCTCTGGCCGCGGCGATTGCCTGCGCTGCCCTCGCGCTCGCCCCGACGCCGGCGGCGGCCGGCGCGCACAGCGCGCGCCTCAGCGCCGATCTGACCGATCACCTTGCCGCCGGCTCGCAGACCATCCGCGTCATCGTCCACGGCACGCGCGCGGAGGTGGATGCGCTCGCGGCGCGCTACAACCTGCAGATCGCGAAGTACCTGCAGAGCGGCGCGGTGTTCCAGGTGAACGCCGGTCAGCTCGCGGCGATGCGCCAGGACGAGGGTCTGGATCATCTGTCGGGGGACCTCAAAATCCAGTCGTCGGTCGCGGCGGCGGACGTCGAGACCGTCGGCGCCGATCAAGTGTGGCTGGGCACGGAAGAAGGGCGGGCGCAGACCGGGCGCGGGGTCACCGTCGCGGTGATCGACTCGGGGATCAACACCCGGCACAACGCCCTGCGGGGTCGGGTGCTGGTGACGCGCGACTTCACCGGCGGCGACGGCCAGGATCGCTACGGCCACGGCACGCACGTGGCGGCGATCATCGCCGGCCAGGCGGGCAGGACGGCGGACACCAAGGACTACCGCGGCATCGCGCCGGGGGCGTATCTGCTGAATCTGCGGGTGCTGGGCGACGACGGGTCGGGGACGGTGAGCGACGTGATCGACGCGATCGACTGGACGATCGTGCACCAGCACGAATACAACGTGCGGGTCATCAACCTGTCGCTGGGCGCGCCGGTGCTGCAGCCGTATCGCGACGATCCGTTGTGCGAGGCGGTCGAGCGCGCGGTGCGCGCCGGGCTGGTGGTCGTGGTGGCGGCGGGCAATTACGGGAAGACGGCGGACGGGCGGTCGGTCTACGGCGCGATCACGTCGCCGGCGAACAGTCCGTATGCGATTGCGGTCGGGGCGGTCGACACGCACGACACGGCGCAGCGGTCGGACGACACGGTCGCGTCGTACAGCTCGAAGGGGCCGACGCGCTACGACCTGGTGATGAAGCCGGACCTGGCGGCGCCGGGCAGCCACATCCGGTCGGCGGAAGCGGCCGATTCGTATCTGGCGAGGACCTATCCGGCGCGGCACGTGTCGGGCAGCGGTGCGAACGGGGTGATTCAGCTGTCGGGGACGAGCCAGGCGGCGGGTTTCGTGAGCGGCGCGGCGGCGCTGGTGCTGGACGCGCGCGGATCGCTGCGGCCGGTGGAGATCAAGGCGGCGCTGCAGCTGACCAGCACGTTCATGCCGGACGCCGGCATCGTCGGCGCGGGCGCGGGGCTGATCAACGCGCTGGCGGCGGTGCGGCTGGCGGAGACGAACGAAGTCCCGAGCGCGACGACGATCGCTGGAGAGAACGTCGTCGCAAGTGGACTCTTCTCGACCACGATGTCGACGCGAGTCGCCGCGTCGCTCAGCCAGAGATCGAGCGTCCAGATCACAACGGTCGCCAACGGCCGGAACACGAACGTGCGCTTCATCATGTGGCGGACGTCGATCATGTGGGGAACCGCGAACGCGCAGGTCTCCCCCATTGGTGGGCAAACGATTGTTTGGGGGACCTACGTCGACGGCAACACCATCGTCTGGGGAACGTCGGCAGATGGCGACACGATCGTCTGGGGGACGTCTACCGATGGCGACACCATCGTCTGGGGGACGGCTACCGATGGCGACACCATCGTCTGGGGGACGACTACCGATGGCGACACCATCGTGTGGGGGACGTCGGTGGACGGGGAATTTGATTAGGTGATCGGTCCAACTCCGACCACGTAACGTTTAACCATTTTTTTTCTACATCTTAGTGGGCTTCATGAAAACCATCTTTGTTTGGGACTAGTCGAACCGATAAGTACGGACGCTAATGGTGTCCGGACCCGGCTTTTCGCGTTTCGGCAAGATCTACCTCTGGGTGGTTATCGCCGCTGGTTTCACGGCAGTGGCTGGTTCACTCCACCAGCTGTTAATAGCTCCCGTTGGCCACCAGTGGTTCATCTTGGCCGCCCTGACGCTGATCAGTGGTTCAGCAACTGTAAGGCTACCGTCCACCTACGCATCGATTTCAACGTCCGAAACGTTCGTATTCACGGCCGTCCTTCTGTACGGACCCGCCGCGGGTACGGTCGTCGTCGTGCTCGACGCGCTCGTCCTGTCGTTCTGGATCTCGAAGAGACAGGATGAGCCGCACCGCGCGATGTTCAATCTTGCGGCGCCGGCGCTCTCCGTCTGGCTTGCCTCCCACCTGTTTTTCATCGTCGCGGGCATCGCGCCGCTTGTCAAAGAGCCTTCTCCGATCAACGCGATCTTGCCCGCACTGGTGCTTTTCGCAATTGTCTACTTCGCTCTGAACAGCTGGCTCATTACCTTCGTTATCGCCTTCGAGAGGCGACTCGATCCGATCACCATTTGGAAGCGAAGCTTTGTTTGGTTGTCTCTGAACTATCTGGGCGGAGCGTCAGTCGCCTTCTTGCTCGTAGGCTACAACCGACAAATCGATCTCGGGTACGTTGGGGTGATCATTCCCTTGTTACTCGTCCTATATTTCACGTTCAAAACAACAATGGACCGGGTTGACGACGCCGACAAACATCTCGAGCAAGTGAACCGCCTTTATCTGTCGACGATCGAAACGCTCGCGATGGCCATCGATGCTAAGGATCAGGTAACTCACGGACATATTCGCCGCGTGCAGTTACAAGCAGCCAATCTCGCAAAGCGAGTAGGTGTTCGCGATGACAATTTGCTCAAGGCTATCGAGGCTGCCGCTCTACTTCACGACATGGGTAAGCTGGCCGTGCCCGAGTACATCCTGAACAAACCAGGCAAACTCACCGAAGCAGAATTCGAAAAGATGAAACTCCACGCAAGCGTTGGCGCGGATATCCTCTCAGCGATTGAGTTTCCGTATCCGGTCGTGCCAATCGTGCGACATCATCATGAAAATTGGGACGGGACCGGCTACCCAGCGGGTATCAAGGGAACGGCCATCCCAATTGGCGCTCGGATTCTTTCCGTCGTCGATTGCTTTGACGCGTTGACTTCGGACCGACCTTATCGGCCCAAACTATCCGACGACGAGGCGCTCGCGATTCTGGCCGAGCGGCGCGGCAATATGTACGATCCGATGATCGTGGATACATTCTTCGAGGTTCATTCAGCAGCTCGGGCCGAAATTCCGCGCCAAGGACCACCAAGCGATGTTCTCAACACGATCGTACGGTCTCGGTGCTCACCACCACCGGCCGTTACGTCAAATAGGCGCACAGAGATCACCGCAAGCGCCGACGAAATGCTGGCGGTGTACGAGCTTGCCAGAGCGCTGGCTGGCCATGTCGGACTCGGCGACGCGAGCGACGTAATTGTGAAACATCTTCGTCGAATAATCCCGGCGGAGCTCTGCGTCTTTTATGTGTATGACACCCTCGCGGATGACATCGAAGCGAGACACGTCGTTGGGGATCAAGGTTCGCATGTGCGAGGCCTGCGAATTGCACTCGGACAAGGTTTGAGCGGATGGGTCGCAGCGAATCGTCAGACGATTGTCAACTCGGACGCGATGCTTGATCTCGGCGAAACGGCTAAATCGATGCGGCCTCAGTTGCGAAGCTGCTTAAGCACTCCACTGCTGCTGGACAATGAACTATTAGGTGTCCTATCACTCTACTCGGTTGAACACAACGGCTTTACCGAGGATCATAAACGCGTAATCGAAGTCGTTGCCCGCCAAATCACCAACATCTTTAGGGGCTCTGCGGAGTTCGACAGAATATCAAAGCGGGACGCATTGACGGGCCTCCCTAATCTGAAACAACTTGAACAACTCGTCGATGCGACCATTCGGCCTTCGCCCGTTGAGGTGTTCACCCTCCTTTTCATTGATGTCGTCGGTCTGAAACAGATCAACGTCGCTCACGGTCGCATGGCAGGCGACGATGCTCTTCTTCATGTCGTTAACCACGTTGCCGCCGGACTCAGGCTCGCGGACATTCTCTTCCGTTACGATGGCGACGAATTCGTGGCATTGTTGAACGGCACGGGCGCTGACTCGGCAAGAGCAATCGGCGAGCAGATCCGAAAGACCGTTCGATCCAGTCCGCTGTCGCATGGCGGAACGAATTCGATCGAACTGGACGTCTCGGTCACTGCGGTGTCATGCCCGGTAGACGGAGCTTCCCTTCCTTCACTCATCGCGGTGGCGCATGCAAGAGCTCGAGAGATCGCATTCCTGGAAGGCGCTTCAACGAACGGTTAAACCGTTATCGGTCTAAGGAAGCGACGACGCGCCACGACCTTCCGCGGGTCCCGCTACTACTGCTTTTGCACACTAAGACGTCTGCCCCCCCAACATCCGCGCTGTTTTGCGTAACAATGCTGCCGCTTTAAACGAGTGTTACCGCCTTGAGGTTCACAATGGATCCCCTTGAGCCTGTTGTTCTATTGATCCACGCCGGGCGCTTCGGAGACGCGTTGTGCGCGTTCGAAAGGCTGAACCCGTCGGGTCGCGCGCGCGTCGGTATCGAGGTTATGCGTGCCGTCTTACTAGAACGAGTTGGCCGGCCTGAACAAGCCGTTACCCTCGCACACGACCTGATGAAGTCGAAGCAACTGATTGCCGCTGACCGCAGCCGATGCGAGGCGCTCATAGGACGGGCTCTATTCGACGAAGGAGATGCTGAAGGCGGGTTCAGTCACTCTCAACGCGCAGCATTCCTCGCGCAACAGGCTGGGGATCTTCATGCTTTGTTCGAAGCGAAGCTTCCGATACTGGGGACCCTGACCGACCGTTCGGGACCAGCGGCTGCCAGTTCCGTCTTGGCCGAGGTCCGTCAGATTGCAACGAAACTAGGTGACGCACACGTCACGGCGCGGCTTCATCTGTTTGTAGCTCAAACGGAGGCAAAACGAGGCCTCCTAGAAAATGCGACGCGCCACACGGTAATTGCACGTCGGATACTTCGAGTGTCGCCCAACGTGTACCTTGAAGCGTTCATTGGAAATCTTGATCTGGCGATTGCCGTTATCCGCTCAGAATTCGACAACGCTCGACGGTATGGCTTGCGC
Organism: Acidobacteriota bacterium; assembly: GCA_025463215.1. Taxonomy (GTDB): domain Bacteria; phylum Acidobacteriota; class Vicinamibacteria; order Vicinamibacterales; family CAVVIG01; genus CAVQFC01. The sequence goes on from JAOBWF010000219.1 coordinate 29,910, forward strand.
GCCGCGGAGTTGGCCGAGGAGTCTGGAGTCGCCAAGATACGACGGGCGGTGTTGGGCAACATGGGTAATCTCTTCCAACAGATGGGCGACTTCGAGCTTGCGTCCAAGTACTTCGAACAGGCGTTGGCCGCTCCCCCCGCAATCGGTGCGAACAGGTTGGCGATCCTAGATGGCCTAGCTCGCGCTCATTTGACGCGTGGATCTGGCGAGTTGTGCCGGGTCGCTCTGGACCGGATCGAATTAGAGCTCCGTGGCGACGAAGATCGTCTGTCGTACGAACACCGCTACGCGGCAAGGACACGAATTCTTCTATTTGAGTGGCAAGGCGATATAACAAAAGCACTTGCCGCTGCAGACGACGTGCTGGACCTCGTTGAACACACCGGCGACATTCTGCTGCAAAAGCAGGTTCAACTCACGAAAGCCGCGTTACTGCTAAAGGCGGGGCAGAGACAGGCGTCAATGGCTTTGCTTACGCATGTTGTTCCGCAGCTACTAATCGCCTCACCGGAGCTCTACGCCCATGGCGAACGAATACTTGCGTGCGCCTTGGCGTCAGTCGGTGCTAAGTCGGGAGTGCTGCACTATGACCGGGCGCGGCGCATCTATCAGGGCATAGGAAGCGTTCCTGGAAAAATGGAATTGGAGGTTGCGTGGAACGACGTGCGGACGATCGGTGCGATCCAAGACGACATCGCCGAACCCGACTCTGATCCCGCATGCCGGGGGGCGCGTGCGACTCTGCATTCACTCGCTGCAGTGTTTGCCCACGCGACTCGCCCGGATCTAGTCGCCGATGAATTGCTACAGCTGATAGCGTCAATTGACTGCGCACGTACGGTTCGCGTGACAGCTCAGGGGGACGGGAGCGGCGAGCAGACACTTTCGGAATCAACTGCCAGGGGGTGCGATCACACAGGCGACGAACACCGGCTTTCGGTTGGCTTCAGAGGCGGTCGGGAGATTCAACTTCGTCTTCGACCTCGAGAAAACATTGGGTCGATGGCTGCTATTAATGCAGTCACACTGTTACTTACGTCGCTCCACGAGGTGCAACGCGCCCGGGTTGAGCGAGAAGAGCGCGCGAACCTGTGGCCTATCGAAGAACTGCCGGACGACGCCCGCTCGGTGATTTCCGGAAAGATGCGCGAGCTGATGACGTACGCGCGCAAGATCGCGCGCACCAAGGTGAACGTCCTGATCACCGGCGAGAGCGGCACCGGCAAGGAGATTCTCGCGCGCGCCATTCATGACTTCTCCGATCGCGCCGCCAAACCGTTCGTGCCCTTCAACTGCACCGCGATCCCGCGCGACCTGCTCGAAAGCCAGCTCTTTGGCCATCGCCGCGGCGCCTTCACCGGCGCCGACCGCGATCAGCTCGGCCTGATCCGCTCGGCCCGCGACGGCACCCTGTTCCTCGACGAGATCGGCGAGCTCGGGCTCGACCTGCAGCCGAAGCTGCTCCGCTTCCTCGAGTCCGGCGAGATCGCCCCGCTCGGCGAGCCGGCGTCGCTGACCATCGACGTCCGGATCGTCGCCGCCACCAACGCCAACCTCGAAGACGCCGTCCGCGCCGGCCGCTTCCGCGAAGATCTCTTCTACCGCCTCAACGTCGTCCGCCTGACCATCCCGCCGCTGCGCGAGCGGCGCGACGAGATCCCGGCCTTCGTCAACCACTTCGCGGCGCGCGCCGCCGAGGAGTTCACGAAAGGCCAGCTGCGCGTCGCCGACGAGACCATGGAGCGGCTGCTGCTCTATCGCTGGCCCGGCAACGTCCGCCAGCTGCAGAACGAAATGCGCCGGATGGTCGCGCTCGCCGAACCGGACGCGACGCTGCTGCCGCACGCCATTTCCGAGGAGATCCTCGGCGCGCTGCCGATCTTTCGCCCCACGCCGGCGGACGGCAGCGAGATCGCGATCGGTCTCCGGGACAAGCTGGCGCCGACCATCGCCCGCGTCGAGTGCGAGATGATCAGGGCCGCGCTCCGCAGCCACGGCGGCAAGGTCGACGCCGCCGCTAAGGCGCTGGGGATTTCGCGCAAGGGCCTCTATCTGAAACGCCAGCGCCTGGGCGTGTGAACGCCGGCCCGTCCTCCTCGCGCATCAGCGCGACGATCGACTCGATCAGCACGCGCTGCGATCCGCACATCGTGCGGATGGTCCGCAGCCGCCCGTCCCGGATCCGGTAGTACACGGTGCGGCGTGAGACGCCGAGCATCTCCGCGGCGTGGTCGATGATGATGGAAACCGGCATGGCACGGCATGCGCACGAACGATGCCCGTGCCGGCGGCGGGGCGTGCGACGCCTGCTGTCATCCCGTGAATCCCCGAGTCATCTCGTGATGCGGGAACCGGCTACTCGACGGGTAGCAGGTTCCCAGGCCTGTCCTGCATCCGTAGAGCCGTTCCGCTTACAATCCGCCCCATGAACGGCCTGATGATGGACTTCCCCCTCACCCTGTCGGCGATCTTCCGGCGCGCCGAATCGATCTTCCGGCGTCAGGAGATCGTCTGGCGCAATGCCGACAGGTCGATCAGCCGCTACACCTGCGCCGACTTCGCCGCCCGCGCCCGCCGCCTCGCCGCGGTCCTCCTCGACCTCGGCGTCGCCCGCGGCGATCGCGTCGCCACGCTCGCCTGGAACCACGGACCGCATCTGGAAGCCTACTTCGGCATCCCCCTCATGGGCGCCGTCCTCCACACCCTCAACCTCCGCCTCCATCCCGACGAGCTCGCCTACATCGTCAACCACGCGGACGACCGCGCGATCCTGGTCGACGAAAGCCTGCTGCCGCTCTGGGAACAGGTCAAGCCGAAGGTCAACGTCCCGATCGTCATCGTCATAGGCGCCACCAAACCCGTTGCCGACGGCTATCTCGAATACGAGGCGCTGATCGCGAAGGCGCAGCCGGCGCTCGATCTGCCCGATCCGGACGAACGGGCCGCCGCGGCGATGTGCTACACCACCGGCACGACCGGCAACCCGAAAGGCGTGATGTACTCGCACCGCGCGCTGACGCTGCATACGTTCGGTTTGCTGCTCGATGCGGGCATGGGGCTGCGCGAGAACGACACGGTGCTGCCGGTGGTGCCGATGTTCCACGCCAACGCCTGGGGCATGCCGTTCGGCGCGATCATGGTCGGCGCCAAATTCGTGATGCCCGGGCCGTACCTCGATCCCGCGAGCCTGGTCGATCTCTTCATCCGCGAGCGCGTCACCCTCACGGGCGGGGTGCCGACGATCTGGATGGGCGTGCTGCAGTATCTTGACGCCAACCCGGGCAAGTTCGACCTGTCCCTGATTCGCGCGATGTATGTCGGCGGCTCCGCCGTGCCGCAGGCGCTGATCGAAGCGTTCGAGAAACGTTACGGCCTGCGCATTCTCCATGCCTGGGGGATGACCGAGCTCGCGCCGCTCGGCACCGTCTCGCACCTGCCGCCGGCGCTCGACGACGCGAGCGACGCCGTGAAGTTCGCCTACCGCGCGAAGCAGGGACGCCCCTCGCCGTTCGTCGAGATTCGCGCGCGCGGTGAGGACGGCCTCGTCCCCTGGGATGGCAAGACGATGGGCGAGCTCGAAGTGCGCGGCCCGTGGGTCGCCAGCAGCTACTACAACCGCGACGATGCGGCGGACCGGTTCACCGACGACGGCTGGTTCCGCACCGGCGACATCGCGACAATCGACGAAGACGCGACGATCCAGATTCAGGATCGATCGAAAGATCTGATCAAGTCGGGCGGCGAGTGGATCAGCTCGGTCGCGCTCGAGTGCGCGCTGATGGGGCATCCGGCGGTCGCCGAAGCCGCGGTGATTCCGGTGACGAGCGCCAAATGGATCGAGCGCCCGCTCGCCGCCGTCGTCCTCAAGCCTGGCGCGAGTGCGACGCCGCAGGAGCTGAAGGCGTTCCTTGCGCCGCAGTTCGCCAAGTTCTGGCTGCCCGATGACTACGCGTTCGTTGCCGCGATTCCACGCACCTCGGCCGGCAAGTTCAAGAAGAGCGAGCTGCGGGACCAGTTCAAGGATTATCAGGCGGCCGAATAGCGCCGCCGGCAACAAGTTACCCCTTGCGCGATTGGAGGTTATGAAGCACGATATAGTTCGTTTTGATTAATCAAAATCATGAAGATGGCTTCTGAAGTTCCCTCCACACCGGGCCGCGGCTGGCGCTTACCGTCCAGCAACCTCAGCCTTCCGGAAGTCCATGGGTCGATCGCCATTCCTCACGGTGCCGGCTTCTGGCGAAAGATGTTCGCGTTCGCGGGCCCCGGCTACCTGGTCGCGGTCGGCTACATGGACCCTGGAAATTGGGCAACCGACCTCGCGGGCGGGGCGAGGTACGGCTACACGCTGCTGAGCGTCATCATGATCTCGAATCTGATGGCGATCCTGCTGCAGGCGCTGTCGGCGCGGCTCGGCATCGCGAGCGGTCGCGACCTCGCGCAGGCGTGCCGCGACAGCTATTCCCGCCCGGTCACCATTGTTCTCTGGCTGCTGTGTGAAATCGCGATCGCCGCCTGCGATCTTGCGGAGGTGATCGGCGCCGCGATCGCGCTGAATCTGTTGTTTGGCCTACCGCTGATTTGGGGCGTTTGCCTCACCGCCCTAGACGTCCTGATCGTCCTGTTCCTGCAGCACCGCGGCTTCCGCTACGTCGAGGCGCTGGTCATCGCCCTGATCGCGCTCATCGCCGGGTCCTTCGCGATCGAGCTGTGGCTGGCGGGGCCGACGCTGGGCGGCGTCGCGGTGGGGTTCATCCCGCGCACCGAGATCCTCCGCGATCCGAGCATGCTCTACATCGCGATCGGGATTCTCGGCGCGACGGTGATGCCCCACAACCTGTACCTGCACTCGTCGATCGTGCAGACGCGCAAGTACAGCGACAACGCGGAGGGCCAGCGCGAAGCGATCCGCTTCGCCTCGATCGACTCGGCGGTGGCGCTGATGTTCGCGCTCTTCATCAATGCGGCGATCCTGATCATGGCGGCGGCGGTCTTCCACGGCACCGGCCATCAGGATGTCGCGGAAATCGGCGACGCCTATCAGCTGCTCTCGCCGCTGCTCGGCACGACGATGGCGAGCATCCTCTTCGCGGGGGCGCTGCTCTGCTCGGGGCAGAACGCGACGCTGACCGGGACGCTTGCCGGCCAGATCGTGATGGAAGGGTTCATCAACCTGCGGCTGCGGCCGTGGCTGCGCCGGCTGATCACGCGGCTGATCGCGATCGTGCCGGCGATCATCGTGATCGCGATCTACGGCGATCGGGGCACGGGGCCGCTCATCATCCTCAGCCAGGTCGTGCTCAGCCTGCAGCTGCCGTTCGCCGTGTTCCCGCTGGTGATGTTCACCAGCGATCCGCACAAGATGGGCGAGTTCGCCAATACCCTGTGGGTGAAGATCCTCGCCTACACGGTTGCGGTTATCATTGCCGCCCTGAACATTTACATGCTCTACCAGATTTTCGCGGGGCTGTGATGTACCGGCGCATCCTCGTCGCGGTCGAGAACTCCGCGGCGGATCAGACGATCCTCGCGCACGTGTCGGAGCTGGCGCGCCTCACCGGCGCCGCGCTGCTGCTGGTGCACGTCGCCGACGGCTGGGCCGCGCGCCACTTCGATCAGCTGAAGCTGCGCGAATCGGAGGAGATGAAAGGCGATCGCGACTATCTCGATCGGCTGCGCGCCGAGCTCGAAGGCCGCGGCCTCACGGTCGAGACGCGGCTGGCGATGGGCGATCCGGCGACCGAGCTGGTGAAGGTGTCGCAGGAACAGGGCGTCGACCTGATCGCGATGTCGACGCACGGCCACCGCTTCGTCAAGGACGTCCTGCTCGGCGCGACCGCCGACAAGGTCCGCCACCTGGTCCGGATTCCGGTGCTGCTCCTCCGCGCGCAGTAGCGGAGGCGTTCGCGTCCCTCTATGATATAAAGCGCTTTGGCTCGGTGGGCCGGAGGCGCAGCGCGAGCACACGATGGCGGCGAAGAACAAGAGCCCGCTCGATTTGAATCGCCTGATTCACGAGCGGCTGCGGCTCGGGATCGTCGGCGCGCTGGCGGTGAACGATCGGCTGACGTTCAGCGAACTGAAGGTGCTGCTGCAGACGACCGACGGTAACCTGAGCGTGCACGCGCGCAAGCTTGAGGACGCCGAATACATCGCCTGCGACAAGACGTTCAAAGGGCGGGTGCCGCGGACCGAATACCGCCTGACCGCCGCCGGCCGCCGCGCCTTCGACAAATATCTCGCGCACATGGAAGCGATCATCAAGGCGGCACGAGATTGATGCGCGCCGGCACGCCGGCGCTACACGAGCCGACGTCCTTTGATCCGCTCGAGGATGCGAAGCGGCGAGCGATCGGGATCGAGCATGGCGTCCACCGGCAGCAGCAACGTCTGCTCGAGCTGATACTGGCCGCTGGTCGCCGCGTGGCTCACGTGATCCGTGAACGCCATCCAGGTCGATCCGGCGGGTAAATCGACCCGGCTCTGCGGCGACCCCTTCTGAAATTCCTCGTCGGCCTTCATCCGATCGTGCAGCTGCAGCATCTGCGCGTCGTAGGCGGAGCGCGGCGTCCGGGTGACCCGCAGCAGCGCGAGCAGGTGACCGACGCCCGGCGGCGGCACACGCAGCTGCGGCGCGAACCGGCGCGCCACCGCGTCGAAGTCGTCGCCAAGGCGCCACGCGCGCGGCTGCCCTGCGGGATTGACGTTGCTGAAGACGCGCAGGATGCGGCGGCCGCCGGACGGCGTCGCCGGAAAACTGTCGACGTGCAGGCGGGTATCGTCCTTGCGCCAGCTGCTCTGGCGCCCCGCGATCTCGGCGGGGCGGAAGCTGGCGCGCCCGCGCGCGATGCGGCCGGCGTAATCGGGAAACACCCGCGCGACCAGGGCTGCCGCCGACTCGCTGAACCGGTGGATGAAGGCACGCAGCATCTCCGCATCCCGCCCGGTCGCCGTCGTGCCGCCCAGTCGCCTCGTGGCCGGGTCGTAGCTCGCGTTTTTCGAGCTGCCGAGGATGGCCGGCGTAAACAGCAGGCTTTCCGCCGCGTCGACCGGGAACCGCAGCTCCGGAAAAAGGATCACGTCGCCGCGCTCGAGCACCCGCGCCGCGGTACTCGTGACCTCGTCCGCTGGCACCTCAGACCAGCCGACCCCGTCCATTTGTTGAACTTTCGTCATGAAGACATAAGTTTTTCGCAAAGAGACATCAAATGACGTCGCACGCGTAAATAGTGCGACCGGGCTCCCCGTATCCTGCTATACGACAGGGCACGTGTGCCTTTCCCACAGCTTGGAGCTAACGGTGTTCAGACGCTTTTGTTTCCGATCGCTCGTCCTCATGGCCGCCGGCGGCTCGATCGTCGCCGCGGCGGCGTGCGGCAGTAATACGTCCGCGGCCGGCCCCGCTGGCGGCGGACGCGGCGGTCGCGGCCGCGGCGATGCCGGCGCAGCGCCGGTCGTGACCGCGAAGGTCACCACCAAGGACGTCCCGGTCGACCTCGCCGCGATCGGCAACGTCGAGGCCTATGCCAGCATCTCCCTGCGTTCGCAGGTCACCGGCGTCCTCGAACAACTGTCGTTCCACGAAGGCGACCTGGTCAAGCAGGGACAGCTGCTCTTCACCCTCGATCGCCGCCCCTTCGAAGCCGTGCTCGCGCAGGCCGAGGCCATGATGGTACGCGACAAGGCGCTGCTCGCGCAGGCCGAAGCCCAGCTCGCGCGCGACGCGGCAAACGCGGAGTACATGCAGCTCAGCGCCGAGCGTCAGCAGCAGTTGACCACACGGGGGATCATCTCCAAGGACGTCTCGGAGCAGGCTCGCTCGCAGGCGGACGCGACGGCGGCGCTCGTCAAGGCCGACCGCGCGTCGATCGACAGCGCCAAGGCGCAGCTCGTCGCTCAGCAGGGAGCGGTGGATGCCGCGCGCGTCTCGCTCGACTACACGACGGTCAAATCCCCGATCGATGGCCAGACCGGCAACCTCAGTGTGAAGGTCGGCAGCCTCGTCACCGCGAATCAGACTGAGGTGACGACGATCGCGCGCGTGCAGCCGGTGCTCGTCACGTTCACCGTGCCCGCCATTCACCTCGGCACCATCAAGGGGCACATGGCGAGCGGCAAACTGCCGGTCACCGCGACGCCTCAGGACGCCGCCGCGCAGCCCTCGGTCGGGACGCTCACGTTCGTCGACAACGCGGTCGACATGACGACCGATACGATCAAACTGAAGGCGACCTTCGACAACCCGGACCGCCGCCTCTGGCCGGGTCAGTTCGCGCGCGTCTCGCTGCGGCTGACGACACTGGATCACGCGATCGTCGTGCCATCACAGGCGGTCCAGACCGGTCAGGACGGCCAGTACGTCTTCGTCGTCAAGGACGATCAGTCCGTCGAGCAGCGCACCGTCACCGTCGGCCAGCGCGTCGCGGACGACACGGTGGTGGACAAGGGGCTGACGGCGGGCGAGACAGTCGTGACGGAAGGACAGCTGCGGCTCGAGCCTGGCTCGCGGGTGACGACGGATCTGTCCGGCCGCGGCGCGGGCGGCCGCGGACGCGGCGGGCGCGGCGCCAATCGCGGCGGTGCTGACGGCGG
>JAOBWF010000164.1 GCA_025463215.1 Acidobacteriota bacterium
GCGGCGGCGATCCCGGCGCCCGCGCCGGCGTCGCCGGCCGGCTCGCGCCGTCGCTCGCGGACGTGCGCGGCTTGCCGCGTCAGGACGCGGTGTATGACGCGGAGGTCGAACACGATTGTCTGCAGCGCGCCCGCGTGGCGGCGAGCGACGCGACGCGGCCGTTGCCGCGCTACCCGTTCGTCGTGCGCGATCTGTCGATCGTGGTCGCGGATACCTTGCCTGCGGAAATCATTCGTGGCACCATGCTCTCCGCCGGGCGCGACGTGCCGGCGCCGCTCGCCGGGCTCAGCGTTTTCGATCGCTACCAGGGCAAAGGCGTGCCGGCCGGCGCGGTCAGCCTCTCGGTCCGCCTGACGTTCCAGGCGCCCGATCGGACGCTGACCGACGCCGAAGTCCAGCACAGCGTCGACATCATTCTGGCGGCGCTCGTCCGCGAGCATGCCGCCGTGCAGAGATAGCGGGTTTGTTCATCCGGCCATTTGGTCATGTCGTCATCGGGTCCGTGGTCATTGCCAGCAAATGATCGGATAACCCGACAATGCGATCACCAATAACCGGATATGAGGATCACAGAGATGGCCAAGACAGCGACCCGCAGCGTGGACCTCGAACCGATCGATCGCCTGGAGGAGAAGGTGAAGCTTCTCGTCGGCATGGTCGAGCGCATGAAGGTGGAGACGGCCCGCGCCGCGGAAGAGAACCAGCGGCTGTCGCAGGAGATCGACAGCCTGCGCGGGCGCCTCGCGTCGAGCGAAGGCGTGGTCGCGGAGATGAGCTCGCTCAAGGAAGAACGCGACGTCATCCGCACCCGCGTCAGCGACATGCTCGAGCAGCTCGAAGCGCTCAGTCTGTAATCACACCTCATGGCAGACGAGGTCGTCATCTCGGTCGAGATCCACGGGCAGCGCTACCCGATCCGCAGCGGGCTGGATCAGGAGTACGTCGCGCGGCTCGCGAGCTATGTCGACGAGAAGATGCGGGCGGCCGCCGATTCGACGCCGACGGGCGACGCGCTGCGCGTGGCGGTGCTGACCGCGCTGAATGTCGCCGACGAGCTGTTCCGCTGCCGCGACGGCACGCGCGCGCGGAACGGCGAGCTGGCGGAGCGCGCCGGCGAACTCGAGCGCCTGCTCGACCGGGTGCTCATCTCGTAAAAGGCCGCACCTTTGAACCTTGAACCTGGAACCTAGAACCGATAGGATCGGTCGAGAGTTCGGGTCCCTGCGTTGCTCGTGATGGCGGATGGCTCGTTGAGCCAATGTTTACCCAAGTGAGTCGCGACCCCGCGTGGTGTGCATGCCTCTGTAACGAGGAAGCCTGAAGCGCGGTTAGTACAGCGGTTCCACCTGCTTTAGCAGGTTCATCGACCTCCCCACACGGCAAGGCGGGGCTTTTTCGCTCGCGCACCCGCCAGTTCTTCTCGTTAATCGGACTCATCTGGGGGTCTTCCCCGGCAACGGGAAAGGACGTCACGCGTGCTGTCTGATTTCGCGAAGATCATCGTTCCCGCCCTGGTCGCGGCGATCGTGAGCGCGGTGATGTTCGCCGTCTGGGTGACGAACCGCAAACGCATCGCCGCCGACACCATCGGCCGCGCCCAGGAACAGGCGCAGCGGATCGCCAGGGACGCCGAGCGCGACGCCGAAGCGACCAAGAAAGAAGCCCTCCTCGAGGCCAAGGAAAAAGCCCACGACATCCTGATGGAGGCGGAGCGGCAGGCGCGGACCGACCGTCAGCAGGCCGCGACGCTCGAGCAGACGCTGTCGCGCCGCGAGGCGGCCACCGCCGAACGGCTCGCCACCATCGAGCGGCTCGAAAAGGAACTGGGCGGCCGCGACACCGCGCTCAGCGAGCGCGAGCAGCGCGCCGCCGCCGCGGCCGCCAAATACGAGCAGCTGGTGGCGCAGCAGAAGCACGAGCTCGAACGGGTCGCCGGCCTCACCGCCGACGAAGCCAAGGAGCTGCTGATCAAGCAGATCGAAGGCGAGGCGCGCCACGACTCGGCCAACCTCCTCAAGCGGCTCGACGCCGAAGCGCGCGAAACCGCGGTCGACCGCGCCAAGCAGTACATCACCGAGGCGATCCAGCGCTGCGGCGCCGAGCACGCGATCGAGACGACCGTCTCGGTCGTCGACCTGCCGAGCGACGATCTCAAGGGACGGATCATCGGCCGCGAGGGGCGCAACATCCGCGCGCTCGAACTGGCGACCGGCGTCGATCTGATCGTCGACGACACGCCCGGCGCGATCATCCTCTCCGGCTTCGATCCCTACCGCCGCGAGATCGCCAAGCAGGCGATTGAGCGGCTGATCGCCGACGGCCGCATTCATCCGGCGCGGATCGAGGAAGTGGTCGCGAAGGTGAAGGAGGAGACCGACGAGGCGATGCGCAAGGAAGGCGCGGCGGTCGCCTTCGAGCTCGGCCTCCACGACCTCCATCCGGAAATCCACCGGCTGATGGGGCGTCTCAAGTACCGCACCAGCTACGGTCAGAACGTCCTGGCGCACTCGGCGGAGGTGGCGCGGCTCGCGGGCATCATGGCGCGCGAGGTCGGGCTCGACGCCCACGTCGCCGTGCGCGCCGCGTTCGTGCACGACATCGGCAAGGCGATCGATCGCGAGATGGAAGGCACCCACCTGCAAATCGGCATCGATTTCCTGCGCAAGCACGGCGAGAGCGAGGCAGTGGTGATGGCGATGGCCGCGCACCACATGGACATCGACTGGCCGTCGCTCGAGGCGATGATCGTCCAGGCGGCCGACGCGATCTCGGCGGCCCGCCCGGGCGCGCGCCGCGACATCCTCGAGTCCTACGTCAAGCGCCTGGAGAAGCTCGAAGGCATCGCCGATTCGTTCAAGGGGGTCTCCAAGTCGTTCGCGCTGCAGGCCGGCCGCGAGATCCGGATCAGGGTCGAGAGCGAGAAGATCTCCGACGAGGAAGCGGTGTGGCTGTCGAAGGACATCGCGCGGCGCATCGAGAACGAGCTCGAATATCCGGGCCAGATCAAGGTGACGGTGATTCGCGAAACGCGCGCCACCGACTACGCGAAGTAGGCTCATGCCCGGCCCCGCCAGCGTCGCCGACTGTTCCGAGCGCGAGCTGATCGCGCGCATCCGCGGCCTGCTGCCGGCCGCGCCCGACTGGCTGCGGGTCGGCATCGGCGACGATGCCGCGGTGGTCGAGCCGGAGCGCAACCGGGTCGAGGTGCTGACCGTCGACGCGGTCGTCGAAGGCATTCATTTCGATCGCGCGTTCGTCCCGCCCGACGCGATCGGCCACCGCGCGCTCGCGGTCAACCTCAGCGATCTCGCCGCGATGGGCGCGGCGCCGCGGCTCGCGCTGCTGTCGATGGCGCTGCCCGCGTCGCTCCCGCTCGCCGACTTCGACGCGATCGCGGCCGGTTTCGCCGCGCTCGCCGCGCGCCACCGCCTCCACGTCGTCGGCGGCAACCTGACGCGATCGCCGGGCCCGTTGATGATCGACGTCACGGTGATGGGGACGGTCAAGCGGCGGCAGGCCCTGACACGCACCGGCGCCCGCCCCGGCGACGACCTCTACGTCAGCGGCGCGGTCGGCTCGGCGGCCGCGGGGCTGCGAATGCTGCGGCCGCAGCACCACA
>JAOBWF010000179.1 GCA_025463215.1 Acidobacteriota bacterium
GGCAGCAGCAGCGGCCACGACATGTGGATCTGCATCAGCCATGTCACCCCAATCCCCATCAGCGCGAACGCCAGCCAGGGCGGCAGCCGGCGAAGCGTGAAGGCGGGGCAGGCTTCGAAGAAGCCGAGGAAGAACACGATCGCCGGCGCGAGAATGTACGACGTATTGATGATGTGCGCCGAGAACTCCAGCGTCCACGGAATCGTGAGGAACCATCCCCAGATCAGCCAGCGCGGCACGCTCGGCGCCTGCTCGCAGGCGTACCAGGCGAGCGCGGCGAGCGCGGCGAAGGACATCAGGTTGAGCAGCACGAACGGCGATTCCGGAATCGGCACCAGCCGCAACGGCAGCCCGACGAGCAGCGCCTGCAGCGCGCCGGGAATCTCGCTCCGTGTCCACACCACATCCGGGCCGAAGAACGGCCAGGCGCCGGTCGCGTGGTAGCGCAGCCCGAGGAGAAAGATCTGGGTCTCGTCCTCGAAGAAGAACTCGCGCGACAGCCCATACGCCAGACGGAACGCGAAGCAGAGGGCGAGGATCAGCGGCAGGTGCCAGCGCTTCATGCAGATCTATTGTGGCCGAAACCGGCCGCCAGCTCGGCCGGAAGCGGCACGAATGTCGCCTCGCGTCGGGCTATCATAGGCACCGCCAAAAGGGTTCGCATGGCCCACGCGTTTACCGTCGGCGTCGAGGAAGAATTCCAGATCATCGATCCCACCACGTGGGCGCTGCGATCGCACGTCTCCGAGCTGCTGGCGTCGAGCGCGCCGGCCTTCGGCGAGCACATCAAGCGCGAGATGCACCAGTCGATCGTCGAGGTCGGCACGAAGATCTGCGGATCGATCGAAGAGCTGGCGGGGGAGATCATCCGGACGCGCCGCGACCTGGCCGACGCCGCCGAGCGCGTCGGTCTGCGCATCGCCGCCGCCGGCACGCATCCGTTCTCCACCTGGATGGACCAGGTGATCTCCCCGGGTGAGCGCTACGAGAACATCGTCGAGGAACTGCAGCAGCTGGCGCGGTCGCTGCTGATCTTCGGCCTCCACGTCCACGTTGCGGTCCCGGATCCCTCGTCGATGATCGACCTCATGAACGAGGCGCGCTACTTCCTGCCGCACCTGCTCGCGCTGTCGACGAGCTCGCCGTTCTGGATGGGGCGCGACACCGGCCTGAAGTCGTACCGCACCACCGTGTTCCGGCGCTTTCCGCGCACCGGCATCCCGGATCATTTCCAGTCGTGGACCGAGTACGAGGAGTACGTCGAGCAGCTGGTGGAGCTGCACTGCATCGACAACGGCAAGAAGATCTGGTGGGACCTGCGGCCGCAGCCGACCTTCGGCACCCTCGAGTTCCGGATCTGCGACGTCCCGACCGCGCCGCGCGCCTCGATCGCGATCGCCGCGCTGGCCCAGGCGATTATCGTCAAGCTCTATCGCCTCCGCGAGCGGAACCTCGGGTTCCGCCGCTATCACCGCGCCTTGATCGAGGAGAACAAGTGGCGCGCCGCGCGCTGGGGCATCGACGGCAAGCTGATTGACTTCGGCAAACGCCGCGAGGTCCCGATGCGCGAGCTCGCCAGCGAGCTGCTCGAGTTCATCGACGACGTGGTGGACGATCTGGGGAGCCGGCGGGAGATCGAGTACGTGTGGACGATTCTGAGCGGCGGGACGAGCGCCGAAAAGCAGCTCGAGGTCTATCGCGCGACCGGGGATCTGCGCGCGGTGGTGCAGTCGGTGATCGACGAGACGCGCGAGGGGGTCGAAGAGTCGGCGAAGACCTACCACGTGTGATGTTGGGTGCGGGTGCGGGGTGGGGCTCACCTATGAAAATCGGACTGTTGTGCGGCCGGGAATTCTCGTTTCCTCCGGCGTTCATCGACGCGGTGAACACGCTCGGGGCGAGCGACGGGATCACCGCCGAGTTTCTGACGCTCACCGGCACGAAGATGGGGGACCCCTCCGGCTACGCCGTCATCGTCGATCGCATTTCTCACGAGGTCGAGTACTTCCGCGCCTACTTGAAGCACGCGGTCCTCGAAGGGGCCTACGTCATCAACAACCCGTTCTGGTGGACGGCCGACGACAAGTTCTTCAACTATTCGGTGGCGCAGAAGCTCGGCGTCGCCGTGCCGAAGACCGTCGTGCTGCCGCAGAAGGGGTATCCGGCGGACATCGACCTCGCGCCGGAGTCGCTGCACAACCTCGGCTATCCGATCGACTGGGACGGGCTGCTCGACTACGTCGGGCGTCCGGCGATCCTGAAGCCCTATTCGGGGGGCGGCTGGAAGCACGTCTACAAGGTCAACGACAAGGCGGAATTGATCGCCGCCTACGACGGCACCGCGCCGTACTGCATGACGCTGCAGCAATTCATCCATTTCGACAAGTACGTGCGCTGCTTTACATTCGGCAAGACCGACATCGTGCCGGTGGCCTACGATCCGCATCAGCGCCGCTATGTCGTCGATCACCACTATCTCTCATCCGAGCTCGGCGCCCGCGTGGTGAAGGACGCGCAGACCCTGAACAACGCCCTCGGCTACGAGATGAACACGATCGAGTTCGCGGTGCAGGACGGCATCCCCTACGCGATCGATTTCCTGAACCCCGCGCCCGACTTCGAGCGCGAGCGCATCACGCCGTTCTACTTCGAGATGTGCGTGCGGAAGATGGCCGAGCTCGTCATCGACCGTGCGCTGCACGGCACGCCGCAACAGACCTGGCCTCGATGGGCCGAGATGACCGGCGCCGGTTCGTCGACGCCGGTGTGACATGGATGATGGCGGATGGCATAGGGTCGATGGACGACCGCACGCGACCCCAACCATCCGCCATGAACCCTGTGCCATTGGCCATCAGCCATGAGTCTGTCCTCCATGAGCCAGTCCCCGATCGACCTGTGGAACTCCCTGCTGGCCGGGGTTGATGCGCCGGCGATGTGCGTGAGGCTATCCGCAGCGATGCGTGACAGCCGGCTGCGCTTCGGAGACCGCATCATCTGTCCGTTCCTGCGGCCGTTCTTTCTCGACGCGGCGGACGAAGCGCGCGTCCGCGGTGTCGCCGAGATGCTGTGGACCCTGGGCGAGCGGGTCGTCCGCGCGGCGGTGGCCGATCCGCAGCTGCTCGCGGACCTCGCGTTGAGCGACGAGGAGATCCGGTTGGCACAGATCGATCCGGGCTACGAGACCGCGAGCACCGCGGCGCGCGCCGACGCCTTCATCCTGCCCGACTCGCTGCAGTTCGCCGAGTACAACGCCGAGTCCCCCGCGGGCGCCGGCTACAGCCAGCGGCTCGCCGAGCTGTTCGACGAAGATCCGGTGATGGCCGGCTTCCGCGAGCGCTTCGACGCGCGGTTTGCGCGCCCGATCGAGGCGCTGCTCGACGCGCTCGTCGCCAGCTACCACGAATGGGGTGGAACGGCGTCGCCGCCCCGGATGGCGATTGTCGACTGGCGGGAGGTACCGACGTTCAGCGAGTTCGAGATCCTGCGGGATGCGTTCACCGCGCTCGGCGTGCCGACGGTGATCTGCGATCCACGCGATCTCGAGTTCGCCGCCGGCTCATGTGTCTCCGCGGGCACCGGACCTGGCCTCTACGCCGGCGGCGAGCGGATCGATCTCGTCTACCGCCGCGTCCTCATCAACGACATCGTCGCGCGCGGGACGGAATGCCGCGCCCTGCTCGACGCCTATCGTAGTGGGACGGTGTGCGTCGCCAACACGCTGCGCTGCAAGATTCCGCACAAGAAGGCATTCTTCGCGGTGCTGACCGGCGAGCGCTATGCCCGCCTCTTTTCCGCCGACGAGCGCGCGATGATCGCGGCGCACGTGCCATGGACCGCGCTGGTCGAAGAGCGCCGGGTCGCGGTCGCCGGCCAACCGGTCGACCTGATCCCGCATCTGCGCGCCAACCGCGATCAGTTCGTGGTCAAACCGAACGACGAGTACGGCGGCACCGGCGTCACGCTGGGGTGGGAGACGAGCGAAGCGGACTGGGACGCGGCGCTGGCGCGCGCGCTCGCCGAGCGCGATCGCGGCTGGGTCGCGCAGCGGCGCATCGCGATCCGCCGCGAGCTGTTTCCGGTATGCGAATCGGGCGGCGCGTCGGCGTCAGGCAGCACGCCGCCTCCGGGTCGCGCAAAGGGCTCCGCCGAGCGTCTGGCCGCGCGCGACATGCTCGTCGACTTCGCGCCGTACATTTTCCGCGGCCGGCTTGCCGGATATCTGACGCGGCTCAGCGCCTCGGGCCTGGCGAACGTCACGTCTGGCGGCGGCCAGGTGCCGGCGTTCGTCGTACAATCGCGAGCGGGTACGAGGCGCCAGGTGGGCAGCGAGCCGCCGCAGCTCGCCCCCAGCTCCTAGTACCATCCTGATACCAACCCCTATGCATGATTCTGTCTTCGGCCCTCCGTCTGCCGACCTCGCGCCGGGGGCTCGCAACGCGGTTGAAGTCTGTCTCGGGATCCAGCCCGGCGAGCGCGTCGTGCTGATTGCCGACAAGGCGAGCCGTGAAGTCGCGGCGAGCATCGCCGCCGTGCTCGACGAGGTGGGCGCGGCGTTCCAAGGCGTGTTGATCGAGGACGTCATGGCGCGACCGATGACGGCGGCGCCGCCGGCGGTCCTGGCGGCGCTCGAAACGGCCGACGCCGGCATCCTGTGCGTCCAGCCGCAGCAGGGCGAGCTCGGCGCCCGCATGGCGATCGTCGCCGTGGTCGAGCGCCGCGCGATCCGCTACGCGCACATGGTCGGCGTCACGCCGCAGATCATGCAGCAGGGGATGCGCGCCGACTACCGCCTGGTCGATCAATTGAGCCAGAGTCTGTGCGAGCGGATGCCGCGCGCCAACAGCCTGCGCGTCAAGACCGCCGGCGGGACGTCGCTGACGGCGACCTTCGACCCGGCGCTGGCGTGGGTGAAGACGAGCGGCCTGATCGATCGGCGCTACTGGTCGAACCTGCCGGCGGGCGAGGTGTTCACGACGCCGCTCAGCGTCGACGGCGTGTTCGTCTGCGACGGCACCGCGGGGGACTACTTCGGCCCCAAGTACGGCGACCTCCGCGCCAGTCCGCTGACGCTCGAGATCGCCGGCGGCCGCCTCCGGTCGGCGCACAGCGACCGGAAAGATCTCGAGCAGGAGTTCTGGCAGTACTGCCACACCGACGAGTACAGCGACCGTGTCGGCGAGCTCGCCTTCGGCACCAACATCGCGCTCGAGGACATGATCGGCGTGCTGCTGCAGGACGAGAAGATCCCCGGCGTCCACCTCGCCTTCGGCGATCCTTACGGCAGCCAGACCGGCGCGCCCTGGAAATCGCGCACCCACATCGACGTCCTGACCCGCGGCTGTGACGTGTGGATCGACGAAGAGCAGGTGATCGGCAAAGGGCGCTATCTCATGGACCGGTTTGGGCTCTGACAGGGGCTGGGAGCTTGGCGCTTGGAGCTAGGTCCCAGCACCCAGTGCCTAGCCGCGGCGCAGATACTCCCGCATCTGATGCTTCCAGTAAGGCCAGTCATGTCCGCCGAGCGGGCCCCAGTCGTCGAGATGGTGCGGGATGCCGCGGCTCGCCAGGATCTCCGAGAGCCGGTAGGCGTCGCCGCTGTGCTCGAACGGTCCGGTGCCGGTCGCGAGGTGGAGATCGCAGCTCGCGAGCTGGCCGATGACCCATGGGTCGGCGATGTTCGCGGCGTAGTCGACCGGGTTGTTGAAGTAGAAGTTGTCGTCGTAGGCGCCGTTCATGAACCGCTTCATGTCGTACACGCCCGACAGCGCGAAGCAGCGCTTCACGACGTCCGGGTGTTTGAGCAGGGTGTTCGCCGCATGGTACGCCCCGAGCGATGCGCCCATCGTCCACACCGCGGCATCGGGGGACTGGCAGTGGCGGCGGGCGAACGGGATGACTTCGTGCCGGATGTACTCGTCGTACTGCCGCTGCATCCAGCTGCGGTGCAGCGGGTGCGCCCGGCGGTTGGCGAACGATTCGTCGTGGTTGAGGTTGACGCAGAAGCACTTCACCGTGCCGGCGTCGATGAAGTCGGCGATCGCGCCGATCAGCCCCTGGCGCTCGTACTCCTCTTCATCCCCGCCGCTGGTCGGGAACATGATCATCGGCGGGCCCCAGTGCCCCAGCACGACGACGCCGAGCTCGCGTCCAATCCGCTCCGAGTACCACCGGTGATATTCGCGTCGCATAAGAGCGAAGAGTATAGATGCTGACCATTCTTTGTATCGCCACCTATTTCAAGGGGGAGGCATTCCTCCGCGAATGCAAGGCGCAGGGCTGCACCGTGCTGCTGCTGACCACCGACAAGCTGATTGGCGCCGAGTGGCCGCGCGACGCGATCGACGAAATCCACTCCGTGCCGCGCGACGCCAGCGACCAAGCGATTCGCCGCCACGTCGACAAGGTGGCGCGGCGCCATCGGATCGATCGGATTGCGGCGCTGGACGACTTCGACGTCGAGATCGGTGCCATGCTCCGCGAGCACCTGCGCGTGCCGGGCATGGGCCGGACGACCGCGAGCCGGTTCCGCGACAAGCTGGCGATGCGGATGCAGGCGCGGACGCTCGGCGTCCCTGTACCCGAGTTCTCGGCGGTGTTCAACGACCGGGACGTCGCCGAGTGGGCGGCGCGGGTGACGCCGCCGTGGGTCCTCAAGCCGCGGTCCTCAGCGGCCGCGCTCGGCATCAAGAAGGCCGCCGACCGCGACGCGCTCTGGCGGGCGCTCGACGATGCCGGCGGCGAGCGGGCGGAGATGCTCGTCGAGCAGTTCGTCCCGGGCGACGTCTATCACGTCGACTCGATCGTATGGGGCGAGCGGGTGGTGTTTGCGGTCGCTTTCAAATACGGCCGGCCGCCGATGGAGGTGTCGCATCAGGGCGGCATCTTCATCACACGCCGCCTGCCCGACAGCTCCGACGAGGCGCGGGCGGTGCTCGAGATGAACCGCACGCTGCAGGAAGGGCTCGGCCTGCGGCGCGGCGTCTCCCATACCGAGTTCATTAGGGCGGGAGGAGCAGGGGAAGCAGGCGGGGCGGCAGACGCCGGACGGGTGGTGTTTCTCGAGACATCGGCCCGTGTCGGCGGCGCCTTCATCGTCGACACGATCGAGGCGGCGACCGGGATCAATTTGTGGCGCGAGTGGGCCAAGGTGGAGATCGCGGGCGAGACCGGGACCTACACCGTGCCGCCCTACCGCGACGAGTATGCGGGCATCGTGCTCACGCTCGCTCGCCAGGAGACGCCGGACATGTCGTCCTACACCGATCCGGAAATCGCGATGACGATCCGCAAGGACCATCACGCCGGCATCATCGTCTCGTCGCCGGCGGCCGCGCGGGTCGAGGCCTTGATCGGCGCGTACACGCAGCGTTTTTATCGCGACTTCTTCGCGACGCAGCCGCCGCCCGAGCGGCCGGTCGAATGATCAAGCGGACATTCACGAATGTCTGGTCACCGCAGCTGCGCAATCGCCGCGACGTCGACATCTATCTGCCGGGGTCGTACGCGAGCGGCGTGAGCTATCCGGTCGTCTACATGCAGGACGGCCAGAACCTGTCGGATCCGGCAACCGCGTTCGCCGGCACCTGGGAGCTCGACGCCACCATCGATCGGCTCGCATGGCGCGGGATCGAGGCGATCTATGTCGGCATCCACAACGGCGGCCGCGACCGGCTGGCGGAATACAGCCCCTTTCCCGATCCGCGGCACGGCGGCGGCAACGCCGGCGCCTACCTCGAGTTCCTCGTCGCGACGATCAAGCCGCGCATCGATCGCATGTTCCACACGCTGCGCGATCGCGACGCGACGACGATTCTGGGATCGTCGATGGGGGGCCTCGTCAGCCTCTACGCCTATTTCCGCTATCCAGCGGTGTTCGGCCGCGCGGGCGTGATGAGCCCGTCGATCTGGTTCGGGCACGGGGCGATTCTCGATTTCATCCGCGACGCCCGGGTGCCGCGTGGGCGCATCTATCTCGACGTCGGCACCGGTGAAGGGGCCGGCACCGTGCGCGACGTGAGGCGCCTCGGCCGCCTCCTGGTGCGGCAGGGGTTCCGCCGCAGACGGCAGTCGGCGCCGGCGGCGCAAGCCTCGCGACTGTCCGGCGAGCGGCGGTCGTCGACGTCGTCGTCGCTGCGTTATGTCGAGGACGCGGGGGCGCGTCATACCGAGGCCGCGTGGGCGTGGCGGCTCGACGGCGCGCTGACTTTCCTGCTGGAGTAACCCGAAGACGTCGATCTATTTGAAGATCGACCGCTGAACGCGCCACTCCTGCGCCGTCGCCGTCGCGCACGGCTGCAAGACGACGACCGGCGGCGTCTTGGGATCGTCCGCCGCAGGGGTCACGCATTGCGCCGTCTGCCGGGCGGCGAGGTGCGTCTTGGGCGCGGAGGGACGCAGCTCGAACCGCTGGCTGTCCGCCTCGCTGCATGGTGACTGGTGCACCCGCATCTCACCCTCGTCGGCCGTGCTCGCGACGTCGAGGCATTCGCCGTTGGCGACCGACCTGATCGCGAAAGCATCGCCCTGCGGGATGAGCCGCCAGCGCTGCTTCGCGCCCCCCAGGCACCTGTTCGCGGTCGCGGCGCCGTGACGCCCGCCGCTTCGCGATCCTTGTTCGAGGCAGGCGTCGTTGGCCGCGGCGCTGACGATGACCTCGCCGGCGCACGCCTCGAACGAGCCGCCTTCCTCGTCGATGCAGGCGAGCGCGCGCCTGACCTGCCCCGGCTGCGTGTCGACGAAGGCGCGCATCGACTCGCGGGCGGTTCGCACCGCCGCTTCGTCGTACGGCCGCTTGACGTCGGCGCGCGACGGCGCGTCGATGACCGACAGCAGCGCATCGATCTTCGTCGGCAGCGCGAGCCGCTCGAAGCGGAGGCTGACGTCGCGCAGCGCCTTGACGTAGTCGCTGGTGCAGCGATCCGATGCCAGGCACTTCTGGAACAGCACGCCGGTGCCGCCGAAGATCGTCATCGACTCGGGACTGAAAGTCTGATCGGCGCCGGTCGGAATGAAGTGCCAATGCCTCGTCGACGGGTTCCAGTAGATGCGGTAGTTGTTCGACGCGTAGTAGTTGTCCCAGTCGCCGAGCAGCGCGGCGGCGGCCATCATGGCGAGAAACGACGGCGTGTCGACCTGCGCCGCTGCGCCGTAGAAGACGCCGTCGCCGGCCGTGTGCACGGCGCGGATGAACGACGCCAATCGGGCGCGGTTCGGATCGCTCCCTTCGTGCAGCTCGAACCTGGTCTGATCGCCGTCGCGCAGGTCGACGCCGTAGGCGCCTTCGTAGAGGATGCCGCTGCGGTCGTGGAAGACGCGATCGAGAAACTGGTGGTCGATCGTCTCGACGTTCAGGTAGAGCCCCAGATCCTGGCCGTCGACCTTGAGGCGCAGGTAGCCGGTCCGCGGCACCGCGACGCCGGCGTCGGCATAGACCTGATACGCCAGCGCCTCGTGCAGCATCGTTGCATCCTGCACCATGTTGTTCAGCGTCAGGTGCTCGAGCCCGAGCCAGCGCTGGCCCGATGCGAGCTTGATCTTGAACGCCGGTTTATCGTCCAGCGGCCGCGCCGATCCACGCTGACCTTTGACGTGCACGGTGACGCTGAACGACTGTTCGCGCCCCGCGTCCGTGAACGTCATCGTCCCGGGAACGTCGCCGTCGGGTGCGCTCTTCAGCGATTGTCTCGCGCTGTCGTCGAGCTGAAGGGAGAGGTCAATCACCTGGGGGCCGAATGCCAGTGACACGGCGAAGAGGATCGCAGGAAGCATGCGCATCCAAACCGAGCAAAAGGGAGGCCGGGCATGTGCCTTGCTGTGGAAGCCGTGGCAAGTCAGGAACAGTGACTCATTACGAGAGGTCTGTGCCGGACCGGCTCGATTGATGAGTCTTCGATGACGACGGACTGCGTCGTGTTTGGAATCGCATGGATGCTGGAGAGGGAGAGCGCGCCCGCACCGCCTTGCTGCTGGTCGATGTCATCAACGACATGGACTTTCCCGGATCGGACGAGCTCGTGCGGCAGGCGGAGCCGATGGCGCGCCGGCTCGCCGCGCTGAAGACGCGAGCCCTCGCCGCCGGCATCCCCGCGATCTACATCAACGACAACTTCGGCAAGTGGCGCTCGGATTTCCGCCATCTCGTCGATCACTGCACCAATGACGATGTGCCCGGGCGTGAGGTCGCGCGCATCCTGCGGCCGTCGGAGGACGACTACTTCGTGCTCAAGCCGAAGCATTCCGCCTTCTTCGACACGACGCTCGACACGCTGCTCGAGTATCTCGAGACCGACACCGTGATTCTGACCGGCATCGCCGGCAACATCTGCGTGCTGTTCAGCGCCAACGACGCCTACATGCGCGACTTGCGCCTCTATGTCCCCAGCGACTGCACGGTGTCGAACACCAAAACCGAGAATGACTACGCCCTGAACCAGATGCGGACCGTGCTCAAAGCCGACACGACATCGTCGGAGGCGCTCAATCTCGAATGCCTCGCGCGCGGCGACGATCGCGATCTGGCGTCTTCAACACGTGGAGGTCAGAACCTGTGAATCCAGAAGCATCACGAAAGTTCGCCATCGTCACCGGCGCGTCCGCCGGCATTGGCTACGAGCTCGCGAAACTGTGCGCACGAGACGGCTACGACCTCCTGATTGCCGCGGACGAGCCGCGCATCTTTACCATCGCCGACGAGCTCCGCGAGCTCGGAGTGACGGTGCAGGCGGTCGAGGCCGACCTGGCGACGATCGAGGGGGTCGACGAGCTGTACGGCGCGGCGAACGGGCGCGCGGTTGACGCCCTCCTCGCCAATGCCGGACACGGTCTCGGCAAGGCGTTCCTCGATCAGGCATGGGACGCGATCCGCCACGTGATCGACACCAACGTCACGGGCACCGTCTACCTCGTTCACAAAGTCGGTCAGGACATGCGCGCGCGCGGCAGCGGCCGCATCCTGTTCACCGGGTCGATCGCCGGCTTCATGCCGGGCACCTACCAGGCGGTCTACAACGCGACCAAGGCGTTCGTCGACTCGTTTTCGTTCGCACTGCGCGCCGAGCTCAAGGAGTCGGGCGTCACCGTCACGTGCCTGATGCCCGGCGCGACCGAAACGGATTTCTTCGAGCGCGCCGACCTGATGGACACGAAGATCGGCCAGTCGAAGAAGGACGATCCCGCCGACGTCGCCAAGGTCGGCTACGACGCGATGATCGCGGGCGACGGCGACGTCGTCAGCGGCTGGCACAACAAGCTGCAGTCGGCAATCGCGTCGATCACGCCGTCGGGCATTCTCGCCGAAATGCACCGGAGCAAGGCGGAGCCTGGGTCGGGGGAGAGCAAGTAATGGAATCCGTCATGGAACATCCGGAGCGCTGGGCGGCGGCGCTCGGCGGCGCGGCGCTCGTGGTGCTCGGCGCCCGCAAGCTTTCGTCCGAGCGGCATCCGATCGGCGCGCTGCTGGCGACCACGGGCGCGGGGCTGATCCTGCGCTCCGCCCGCGGCGACACGCGCCAGCGGCTCGCCGGCAAGCGCGGCACGATCGTCGAGGAGTCGGTCGCGATCAACCGGTCGCCGGCCGATCTCTACGAATTCTGGCGGACGCTCGACCTGTTGCCGATCGTGATGCCGGAGCTCCGCTCGGTGGAACAGGTCGGCCACCGCCGGTCGCATTGGGTCGCGAACGGGCCGGCGCGCTGGAAGACCGAGTGGTACGCCGACATCATCAACGACATCCCGAACGAGATGATCGCGTGGCGCACGATCGAGGGCTCCCAGCTCGCCTGCGCCGGGTCGGTCCACTTCGATGCGGGTCTGCCGGGGCGCGGCACCGTCGTCCGGATCAAGCTGCAGTACGACCCGCCGGCCGGCAAGGTTGGCAGCGCCGTCGCGTGGCTGTTCGGCGACGAGCCGTCGCAGGTCATTCGCGAGGGCCTGCGCCGCTTCAAGCAGTTGATGGAGACCGGCGAGATTCCCACCACCGACGGACAACCGCGAGGTAAACGATGAAGGCGCTGGTCTGGCACGGCACGAACGACGTCCGCGTGGAGAAGGTACCGGATCCGGAGATTCTGAATCCGCGCGACGCGATCATCAAGGTGACCTCGACCGCGATCTGCGGATCGGATCTGCATCTGCTCGACGGCTTCATTCCGACGATGCAGTCGGGCGACATCCTCGGCCACGAGTTCATGGGCGAGGTGGTGGAAGTGGGCAAGGGCAACAAGAAGCTCAAGGTCGGCGATCGTGTGGTGGTGCCGTTCACGATCGCGTGCGGCGCCTGCTTCTTCTGCCAGCGCGAGCTGTGGTCGCTCTGCGACAACTCCAACCCGAACGCGCGGCTGGTCGAGGAGCTGTACGGCTACTCGGGCTCGGCGCTCTTCGGCTACTCGCATATGTACGGCGGCTTCGCCGGCGGCCAGGCGCAATACGCGCGCGTGCCGTACGCGGACGTCGGGCCGATGAAGGTGCCGGATCATCTCGCCGACGAACAGGTGCTGTTCCTCACGGACATCTTTCCGACCGGCTACATGGCGGCGGAGAACTGCAACATACAGCCCGGCGACATCGTCGCCGTCTGGGGATGCGGCCCGGTGGGGCAGATGGCGATTGCGAGCGCGCTGATGCTCGGCGCCGAGAAGGTGCTGGCGATCGACTGCGTGCCTGCGCGCCTGCGCATGGCGTCGAGGCTCGGCGCGGTCGAGACCATCAACTTCGAGGAAGAGGACGTGTTCGATCGGCTGAAGCAGCTGACGGCGGGACGCGGTCCCGACTCCTGCATCGAAGCGGTCGGCTTGGAAGCGCACGGCACCACGCTCGACGCCTACTACGATCGCGCCAAGGCCGCGGCGTTCCTGGCGACCGATCGCCCGACGGCCTTGCGGCAGGCGATTCATGCGTGCCGTAAAGGCGGCACCGTGTCGATCCCCGGTGTCTACGGCGGGTTCCTCGACAAGATGCCGTTCGGCGCCGCCTTCGGCAAGGGGCTCACCTTCAAGATGGGACAGACCCACGTGATGAAGTACCTGAAGCCGCTGCTCGAGCGGATCGAGGCCGGGCAGATCGACCCGTCGTTCGTCATCACGCACCGGCTGCCGATCGATGAGGCGGCGAACGCCTACAAGACGTTCCGCGACCACAAGGACGAGTGCATCAAAGTGGTGCTGAAGCCGCACTGAGGGGGCGGCCCTCGAGGCCTGCACTACATCTGGTTGTTCTCGAGCGCGGCCTGTTCGGTGAGCCGCGTCAGACGCGACGGCGCCCACGACGACAGGCTCTGCCAGCCGCTGTGGGCGCGATCGCCCGACGGATCGCCCGCCTTCGGCAGCATGCTGTTGGCCAGCTCCATGCCCCACGCGACCGCCGACGGACACACCGCTTCCGCGATCACCGCCAGCTTCGCCGGCCAGCTGACGATCAGCTCCGCGTCGCCGCTCCGGCACGCGTTCACGATCTGACGCGCGGCGCGCGCGGCGTCGACCGTTATCAGCGGCAGCGAGTCGGACACGGTGAACCACGCGAACTCTTCGCGATGCCGCCCCTTGAACCAGGCGTTGAACGGCGAGCCGGTCCGCATCAGGCCCGGGGAGACCGTCG
>JAOBWF010000194.1 GCA_025463215.1 Acidobacteriota bacterium
TTCACCGGCGGCATCACCAGCTACTTCACCTCGCTTTACGTCCTGCCGGTGATCGCGGCGAGCACGATTCAGTTCCGGCGCGGCGGGCTGCTGGTCGCGACCCTCAGCACCGTGCTCTACGGCGGCCTGGTGCTGGCGCAGTATCTCGCGGCGTCGGGGCTGCGCGCCGATCCGTGGCTCGGGGCGTACTCGTTGTCGCTGCCGGCCGGATCGGTGGCGCGCTACACCGTGGCGCTGAACGTATCCGGTCTGTTCGCCGTCGCCCTGCTCGGCGGCACGCTCGCCAACAGCCTGCGGTCGGCCGGGGCGCGGCTGGAAGAGGCGTCGACCGAGATTGCCGGCCTGCAGGCGCTCAACCAGCACGTCATCGACAGTCTGCCGAGCGGGCTGGCGACCACCGACGAAGGGCTGCGCATTCTGACGTTCAACCGCGGCGCCGAGGCGATCACCGGCGTGGCGTGCGCCGCGGTCGTCGGCCGCGGCATCGACGTCGTGCTGCAGTTGTCGTCGCCGGTGATGGAGTCGATCCAGAGCGATCTGCAGTCGAAGGGCACGCGGCGGCGGCACGAGTTCCGCTACCGCGCGCAGGACGGCCGCACCGATCTCGAGATCGGCCTCACCGCGAGCCACCTCGAAACGCCGGGCGGCCGCGCCGGTCTGCTGTTCACCTTCCAGGACGTCACCGGAATCAAGAAGCTGGAGCGCGACGCCGCGATTCAGCAGCGGCTCGCCGCCGTCGGCGAGATGGCCGCGGGCATCGCCCACGAGATTCGCAATCCGCTGGCGTCGATGTCCGGCTCGATTCAGATCCTGCGCCAGGAGCTGCCGCTGAGCAGCGAGCAGGAGCAGCTGATGGACATCGTGTTGCGCGAGTCGGAGCGCCTGAACACCACGATTCGATCCTTTCTCGCCTATGCGCGGCCGCAGCGCTTCGAGATCGCGCGCTTCGACGTCCGCCGCGCGCTCAACGATACGGCGTTGCTGCTCCGCAACAGCGCCGAGGTGCTCGAGGGGCACGACATCACCGTCGACGTGCCGGCGGGCGAGCTGTGGTACGAGGCTGACGAAGGGCAGATCAAGCAGATCATCTGGAACCTGGCGACCAACGGCCTGCGCGCGATGCCCGGCGGCGGCCGCCTGAGCCTGGTCGGCTCGTTCGAGCCCTCGTCCGACGGCGTCGTGCTCACGGTGCGCGACGATGGCATCGGCATTCCGGCGGAGGAGCTGGACGCGCTGTTCCAGCCGTTCCACGGCACCTTCGCCAAGGGCAGCGGCCTCGGCCTGGCGATCGTCCATCGCATCGTCAGCGATTACAGCGGCGAAATTCAGGTCAGCTCGCAGCCGGGTGCCGGGACGACCGTGTCCGTGCGCCTGCCGGCGCCCGCAGGAGTGGCGACATGAACACCCTCGCGCAACCGGCGGCCGCCGTCACCGACCGCCGTCCGCCGCGGATCCTGGTGGTCGACGATGAGCGATCGATGCGGGAGATGCTGCAGATCGTGCTGCGCCGCGAAGGCTACGAAGTGCTGCTCGCCGAGAACGGCCGCGCCGCCATCGACCTGCTGGAGCGCGAGCCGGTCGACATCCTGATCTCGGACATCAAGATGCCCGACTTGAGCGGGGTCGACGTGCTGCGCGCGGCGAAGAAGATCGACCAGGACATCCTCGGCATCATGATCACCGCCTTCGCCTCGACCGAGACCGCCGTCGAGGCGATGCGGCTCGGCGCCTGCGACTACTTGAGCAAGCCGTTCGACATCGATCTGCTGAAGATGAAAGTGCGCGAGAAGATCGAGAACCGACAGCTGCGCCAGGAGAACCTCCTGCTCAAGCGCACGCTCGGGCTGACGCACCAGTTCTCGAACATCATCGGGCGCAGCGAGGCGATGCTCGCCGTCTTCAAGATGATCGAGACCGTGGCGCGGACCAACAGCACGATCCTGCTGACCGGGGAGTCGGGCACCGGCAAAGGGCTGGTCGCCCAGGCGATCCATTTCCATTCGCTGCGCCGCGACAAGCCGATGGTGTCGCTCAACTGCGGCGCGATGCCCGAGAACCTGCTGGAGTCGGAGCTGTTCGGCCACATGCGCGGCGCGTTCACCGGCGCCGACAGCAACAAGAAGGGGCTGCTCGAAGTCGCCGAGCGCGGCTCGGTGTTCCTCGACGAGATCGGCGAGATGAGCGCGGTGATGCAGGTGAAGCTGCTGCGCGTGCTGCAGGAGCGCCGCTTCCGCCGGGTCGGCGGGCTCGAGGAAATGCAGGCCGACATCCGGATCATCGCCGCCACCAACCAGGATCTGGCGCGGCTGATCACGGAGGGGCGGTTCCGCGAGGATCTGTTCTACCGGATCAACGTCATTCCGATCGCGCTGCCGCCGCTGCGGGAGCGGCGCGAGGACATCAGCCTGATCGCCGAGCACTTCCTCGCGAAGTACACCGAGCAGATGGGCAAGGAGATCGCCGGCATCTCGCACCAGGCGATGGAGCTGCTGCAGCAGCACGACTGGCCGGGCAACATCCGCGAGCTCGAGAACGTGATGGAGCGCGCCGTCGCGCTCGAGCCGACGCCGTCGATCCTGCCCGACAGCCTGCCGCCGAGCATCCGCGGCGACGTGCCGCGCGTGCCGGCGACCAACGTCGACGATCTGCCTGAAGCGGGATTCGACCTCGAGGCGCACGTCAAGGAAATCGAGCGGGGCTACATCGCCGAGGCGTTGAAAAAAGCCGGTGGCGTCCAGGTCAAGGCCGCCGATCTGCTCGGCATGAGCTTCCGGTCGTTCCGCTATTACGTCAAGAAATACAATCTGCGGTGACATTGTATGACGTCAGCCGCGACATTAATTGTCAGCCAGACGTTTATTGTCACCTTGCCGGTTGTTTCATTCTCAGCTAAGTGGCTGTTGGGTATATACTTAGACGAATCGATCCGGGTGGCATCGGGGTTGCTCAAGTGCTGGGCATAGCCGATCGACGGACAGACGAACGGTCCGAGGCGGAACAACTTTCGAAGGACAAAACAATGAAGATTCGTAACGCCAAGGGTTTCACACTGATCGAACTGCTGATCGTCGTCGCCATCATCGGCATCATCGCGGCGATCGCGGTGCCGGGTCAGCTCCGCGCCCGCATGTCGGGCAACGAGGCGTCGGCGATCGGTTCGCTGCGCGCGATCAACTCGGCGGAAGCCACCTTCTCGTCGAGCTGCGGCGCGAACGGCTACGCGCAGGACCTCGCCGATTTGGTCAAGCCCCCGGCAAGTTCCAGCGCCGGCTTTATCTCGCCCGACCTCTCGGCCAACGCGGTGGTCAAGA
>JAOBWF010000392.1 GCA_025463215.1 Acidobacteriota bacterium
TCCGCTTAACTGGCGGAAAATAACAAGCGCGGGGGAAGCATGAACAACAATCCTTCGCAGGGGAACAAGGCGGGCGGGCTCACTACCATCCTGGAAAAGTCGCAGGGCGCGGCCGCCAAGGGCGGCACCACGCGGCTGAAGGATGTGGTGGAGTATGCGCAGCCGGTCACCACCAAAGGTTTCGTGTTCATGGATACGCCCGGCTCCGATCCCGTCTCCGCGCCGGGGCAGGTGGCGGGCGGCGCCAATATCCTGTGCTTCACCACCGGCCGCGGCTCGGCCTATGGCTGCAAGCCCACGCCTTCGATCAAGCTGGCCACCAACACGGCGGTCTATGAGCGCATGACCGACGACATGGACATCAATTGCGGCGATGTGCTGGATGGGGTTTCGATCCAGGACAAGGGCAAGGAAATCTTCGCGCACATCTTGGAGATCGCGTCCGGCACCCGTTCCAAGTCCGAGAAGCTGGGCTATGGCGATGCCGAGTTCGTGCCCTGGCAGATCGGCGCCACCATGTAGCGCCGCCGCGCTTTTTCCGCTTAACTGGCGGAAAATAAGAAGCGCGGGGAAACATGAACAAGTTGCCAGTGGTCGAGCGGCGGTATGTCATCGCCTTTGCGCTGACCGCCACCTTGTTCTTCGCCTGGGGCCTGGCCTCGCAGTTCAACGACCTGTTGCTGCATCATTTCCAGAAGGCGCTGGACCTGACCCGGCCGCAGGCCAGCCTCACCCAGTTCGCTTTCTATATCGGCTAGTTCTGCGCGCCTTTGCCGGCCGCGATGGTCATACGCCGGCTGGGTTACAAGAAAACCATCATCATCGGCCTGGCGCTGTATGCCATCGGCGCCTTCCTGTTCGTGCCGGCGGCGCATATGCGCGTCTATTGGATATTCCTGGCGGCGCTTTACATCATCGCCATCGGCGCCGGCTTCCTGGAAACCAGCGCCAATCCCTACATCACCATTTTGGGCGCGCCCGAGACGGCATCGCCGCGATTGAACTTCGCCCAGGCCTTCAACGGTGTCGCCACCGTGCTCGGGCCGCTGGTCGGTGGTTACGTGATTTTTTCCGGCGTGGAATATACGCCCGCACAGATGGCGGCGATGGGACCGGCTGCGGTGGACGCCTGGCGCGCACAGGAGGCGGCCTCTGTCGGCCCGCCCTATCTGGTGCTGGGGGTGTTGATGGTTGTGATCGCATCCGCCATTGCCATCACCAAATATCCGCCGCTGCGCGCCGACGTCACGCCGCAAACTTCGCGCTCACCCTTTGCCGTCCTGGCCCGCCCGCGTGTGCTTTATGCGGTGGTCGCGCAATTCTTCTATGTCGGTGCGCAGGTCGGCACTTGGTCGCTGCTGGTGGATTTCGCGCAGGAGGCCGCGCATGTCCCCGAACGGGTGGGCGCGCAGGTCTATCTGGAAGCCACCATGATCGCTTTCTGTGTCGGCCGCTTTGTCGGCGCCTGGCTGCAGCGGACGATCAATCCGCCGCGCCAGCTGGTGCTCTATGCCGGCTGCAACATCGTGCTGTGCTGCCTGGCCGCGGTGATCGGCGGCTTTCCCAGCATCTGGGCGCTGGTGGCGACCAGCTTCTTCATGTCCATCATGTTCCCCACCATCTTCGCGCTGGGGCTTGAAGGACTTGGCCACGAAACCGAGTTCGCCTCCAGCTTCATCGTCATGGCGATCTGCGGCGCCGCGGTGGTGCCGCCGCTGATGACCTTGTTCGCTTCGCTCACCGGTGCACTGCATTGGAGCCTGTTCATCCTGGCGGCCTGCTATGCCGTGGTGGCGAGTTTCGGATTGTTCGCACCAAGGCTGAAAACGGCATGATCACGCGGCGCGCGCTGGGCGCAACCGGACTGAAGGTCACCGAACTGGGTTTCGGCACCGCGCCGCTGGGCAATCTGTTCAAGCCTTTGCCGGATGTAACGGCGCGCGAGACGTTGGCAGCGGCGGAGCGCGCCGGCTTCGGCTATTACGATACCGCGCCTTTTTACGGCTTCGGCCTGTCGGAGCGGCGGCTGGGCGATAGCTTGCGGGCTCGCAAGGATATCGTGCTCTCCACCAAAGTGGGGCGGTTGCTGAAACCTGTGTCCGGTCCGGTGGACGAAAACATCGCGCGTCACGGCTATGCCACGCCAATGCCGTTCGAGCCGGTTTACGACTATTCCTATGATGCGGTGATGCGCAGCTTCGAAGAAAGCCTGCAGCGGCTAGGCCTGTCGCGCATCGACCTTCTTTATATCCACGACATCGGTCGGCTGACCCATGACGAGAAAAATGCAGCGCGCATGGCGGAGCTGACCAAGGGCGGCGGCCTGAAGGCGCTGGAGGAATTGCGCCGCGCCGGCGCCATCGCCGGCTTCGGCATGGGCGTCAACGAGATTCCCGCCTGCCTGGAGGTGATGGGCCATGCCCGGCTGGACGTGATCCTGCTGGCGGGCCGCTACACCTTGCTGGAGCAGAACGCGCTGGACGAGCTGTTTCCGGCTTGCGAAGCGGCGGCCACCGCCATCGTGGTGGGCGGACCCTACAATTCCGGCATCCTGGCGGTTGGCACGAAAACGGGTGCGCCACTCTATTATGACTATGAACCCGCACCGGCCGCCGTAATCGAAAAGGTGCGCAAGATCGAAGCGGTGTGCGACCGCCATGCGGTGCCGCTGGCGGCAGCGGCGCTGCAATTCCCGCTGGCGCACAAGTTGGTCGCCAGCGTAATTCCCGGCCTGGATTCGCCGCAACGCGTGGAACAGACAATCGCGCTCTATCGTCACAAAATTCCCGCCGCCTTGTGGCAGGATCTGCGCAGCGAAAATCTGATCCGTTCCGACGCGCCTGTTCCATGATCGTTGACGCCCATCAGCATTTCTGGGACCCGGCGCGCGGCGATTATGGCTGGCTGAAACCGGACAATCCGATCCACCGGGTGTTCGGCACCGCCGATCTGCGGCCGCTGCTGGTCCAGACCGGGGTGGACGCCACCATCCTGGTGCAGGCCGCACCCACGCGGGCCGAGACCGACTACATGCTGGGCATCGCGCGCAAGACGCCTTTCATACTGGGCGTGGTGGGCTGGGTGGATTTGCTGGCGCTGGAGGCCGGCGACGAACTGCGCCGCCGCGCCGGCGATCCGTTGTTCCTGGGCGTGCGGCCCATGTTGCAGGACATCCCCGCTCCGGACTGGATATTGCAGCTGGCATTGACGCCGGCCCTGAACATCATTGCTGCCGAAGGACTGGTGTTTGACGCGCTTGTTCTCAGCCATCAGCTCGGCGTGATTACCACCCTGGCGCAGCACCATCCGCAGCTTTC
>JAOBWF010000414.1 GCA_025463215.1 Acidobacteriota bacterium
ACCGCGATGGCGCTGTACGGCTATGAATACGACGAACAGGGCAACTACAACCAGCTGTGCGGAAGCTGCGCGAACCTGGCGCTGAACGGCACCACCAACCTGGCCGGAAATCCCACGTTGCCGTCGATCGGCAACTCCATCCCGCTGAACAACCCTTACATCGTGCTGAACACGCCGCTGACCGCGGCCAATGCGCTGGATATCTGGAATCCGGCCGCCACCAACCGCACCTCGGCGGCCACGCTGCGCGCCATCGTCGACAGTAACCAGCTGCAGTCGCAGGTAAACAGCACCACTCAGCTCCGCGTGGGCACCGACGCCAAGATTCTATCGCTCCCCGGTGGCGATGTCAGCGTCGCCGGCGGCGCCGAGTGGGTGCGCTATACTTTGACACAGAACAAGACAGTGCCGAACAATACCGGCCCGGCCACCTACGGTTCCTTGTTCCTTTCCATCCCGCTGGAGCGGCATGTGACGTCGCTCTTTGGCGAAGTGCTGATCCCGATCGTCGGCGAGGGCAACGCCTTGCCCTTCATCAAGAAGCTCAGCATCAACGGATCGGCGCGTTACGACCGGTACAACGATGTCGGCGACACCACCAACCCGAAGGTCGGCATAGACTGGCAGGTGATCGACGACTTCAAGCTGCGCGCGGACTTCGCCACCTCCTTCGTGGCGCCGCAATTGTCCTCGGTCGGCGATCGTTCCCGCGGTGGCTTCAACAACTTCACCTGCTACGGCTCGTCCTGCCCGGCTGGCGGCATCAACGTCACGTCCGGCACCTTCAATGTGAGCACGGCATCCTTCCCCTCGGTGGTCGGCGTTCCGCTCTCTACCGGCGGCAACTGCACCGCCGCCATGGCGACCTGCTCCATCGCGGCGACCAGCGGGACGCTGTTCAATGGCGGTCCGGCCAATCCCAGGCCGTCCAAGGGTGAAAGCTGGTCGGTGGGCTTCGACACCGCGCCCTCCTTCATTCCCGGCCTGACGGTGAGCGCCACCATGTTCAATGTCCGCTATATCGGCTTCATCACCGGCACCAGCACGGCCAACGCGCTGAACACGCCGTCGTTGAACCTGATCAACTTCTATCCCGCCGGCCTGACTCCGCCACAGGTCGCCGCCCTTCTGTCGCCCTATGCCCAGCTCACGGGCAGCCTGCCGGCCAGCACCTATTATTTGGTGTCAGGCCGTCAGGGCAACTTCAACAACGTCTCCACCCAGGGCATCGACGCGACGGTCAACTATGTCTTGCCCACCGACAATTTCGGCACCTTCGACTTTGGCGGTGCGATCACCGAGTTCCTGCGCTTCAAGCAGCATTTGGCGGGTGGCCAGGCCTTCTACAGCATCCTCAACACCACCGGCGTCAACTCGACCTTCGGCGCGGTCCAGACCCAGGCAAGACTCCACTTTGGCTGGGAGATGGATGCCTTCGGTCTCGATCTGTACGACAATTTCATCGGCAGCTATCGCAACTGGAGCGGGAGCACGGGCCAGGGCACCGCGGGCATCCCCCTGGTCACAAGGGCGGACGGCGCGCCGATCAGCGGCGGCGATAAGGTGGCCGCCCAGCATTACTTCGAGTTGAATGTCCGTTATAACATGCCCAATGACAGTTTCCTGGGCGACGCGTTGGCCGGAAGCCAGCTCTATGTCGATATATCCAACCTCTTCGACTCCGCGCCTGCCTTCTACAACAACGGCAGCAGCGGCTATGACGCCGCCTATACCGGCGATCCGACCGGGCGGGTGGTGACAGCCGGCTTTCGGTTCAAGATCTAGTCCCTCGACCGTGGTGCGGTTCCACAGCCGCACCACGAATTTTCAGGAAGGCGTATGGTGCGAAACATAGCGGCCATTGTGGCAATCCTCATCGCCGCCGCAGCGCTGGAGGCGCGTGCCGACGACAGTTTCCATTTCCGCCGGTCGCCGGGCCCGCGCCTGGTGGGCACCCGCGCCGAAAGCTCCGGCAGCGGGGAGGTCATCGCCACGCTTTCCGGTAGCAGCCTGTCGCTGAAAGGGCGCTATCACGGCCTTCTGGGCACGCCCACCGCGGCGGGGCTTTCGATGGGCACAGCGCCCGGCGTGCGCGGCCCCAGGATCGCCGACCTCACCATATCGCCTGCCATCGAGGGCAGCGTTTCCGGCACGGTCCGGCTGAACGGCAAACAGCTCGCGGCCTTCCGCAAGGGCGGCCTGTATGTGGAAATCGACAGCGCCAGCGCCCCCGACGGCGACCTGTGGGGCTGGGTCATGCCCCCGGCGGAATAGGAGCGGTCATGCTGAGGCGCATTCTGATTTCATCTTCCATCCTGGCGCTGGGCGGCATCGCGCTGGCGCAGCAGACCATGGCCCCTTACACCGGCCAGCAGGCCGGGCAGGGGCGCGCCGATTACATGGCGAACTGCGCCAGCTGCCATCAGGCCAACCTGACCGGCGGCGGCGAAGCGCCGTCGCTGGCGGCGGGCAACTTCATGAAGACCTGGGGCGGCAAGTCCACCAAGGAATTCTACACCTATATAAAGTCGGCCATGCCGCTGGGGCGCGGCGGCAGCCTGCCGGACGCGACCTATGCCAATATCGTGGCCTTCCTGCTGCAGGCCAACGGCGCGACCGCCGGCGGCACGGTGCTGACAGGCGCGACGGATATCCGCATCGGCCTGGTGGCCAGCGGCGTGGTGCCGCCCGATATCGCCGCCGGCACCACGCGGCAGGCCGCGGCCCCGCCCATGAAGACAGGCCTCACGGTGGCGGGCATGGTGCCGAACTACCGGCCGGTGACCGATGCCATGCTGCTGGTGCCGCCGGACGGTGACTGGCTGATGGGGCGGGCCAACTATCAGGGTTGGAGCCACAGCCCGCTCACCCAGATCACGCCCGCCAATGTGAAGGGCCTGCAGCTCAAATGGGCTTGGGCAATGAACGAGGGCGGTGCCAGCGAGATCACGCCCACCGTGCATGACGGCGTGGTGTTCCTGTCCAACACCGACAACATCATGCAGGCGCTGGACGCGAAATCCGGCAAGCTGATCTGGGAGCAGCGCATCGGCCCACGCTCGCCGCATCTGTATGGCGGCAACCGCGCCATCGCGCTGTACAAGGACAAGGTCTTCACCAATACCACCGATGCCCATCTGGTGGCGCTGAATGCGGTGACCGGCAAGGTCGAATGGAACATCAAGCTGGGCAAGGAACGCCATGCCACCACCGGCGGCGTCCTGGTGGTGCATGGCAAGGTGATCACCGGCCTGACCGGCTGCTCCAGCTTCGGGCCGGAGAAATGCTTCATCTCCGCCTATGACGCCGACACCGGCAAGCTGGTCTGGAAGTTCAACACCATCGCGCTGAAGGGCGAGCCGGGCGGCGATACCTGGAACGGCATTGATGACACCTTCCGCGTCGGCGGCGAGACCTGGATCTCGGGCAGCTACGATCCGGTGCTTAACCTTACCTATTGGGGCACTGCTCAGGCCAAGCCCTGGATGCGCGCCAGCCGCGGCACCAAGAACGAGGCGGCGCTGTACACCAGCGCCACCGTCGCGCTGGACGCTGACACAGGCAAGCTCAAATGGCATTACAGCCACGCGCCGGGGGAGTCGCTGGACCTGGACGAAGTGTTCGAGCGTGTGCTGATCGACCATGGCCCGCAAAAGACCCTGATGACCA
>JAOBWF010000225.1 GCA_025463215.1 Acidobacteriota bacterium
TTGGCGCTGTAGATGAACAGATCGTCACGCGGGAAGGCGAGCGCCCTCGCCGCGCCGACGACGCCAGGCGTCCGCCACGAGACGAACGCGGCGGCCGTGATCACGATCGCGACCAGCGCGGCCACGGTGACCGCGAGCCGTTTGGCCGAGTCCGGCGCGAGCCGCGCGCGCACGAACCACCACCCAGCCATCGCGAACGGCGTCATCACGGCGGCGATCAGGCCGCCGTAGAAATTCGACAGGGTGACCAACGCCGCCGCTGCGCCGAGCAGCACCGCTGCCGGCCAGGTCCCGGTGTCCATGCACCGCCACAGCGCCAGCAGATAGAGCGGCAGCCACTGCGTCTGCGCGATGTGCGGATGATAGGCGGCATGCGCGACGTGAAACGGCGAAAAGGCGAACAGCAGCGCCGCGAACGCCGCCGCCCCGCGCGGCAGCGCGACATACCGCGCGAGCAGATACGCCGCCGCCGCCGACAGCGGGAAGCTGACGAGCACCAGCCAGTTGTATGCCGCGACCGGGCCGGTCGCGCGCGCGATCGCCGCTCCCGTCAGGTCGGTGACCGGCTGCGAATAGACGCCCAGCGTCAGCGGCCGCGCGAACTGCTCCATCACCGTAAACGGATCGTGATGGCGCCCGACGCTGGCGGCGCCGAAGATGCGGTCGGACGGCGCGCGCAGCACCGGCACGGCGATCGCCAGTGTCAGCAGCGCCGCCAGCGCCGCGACCGCGGCGGTGTCAGCGGCGTGCCGGCGCAACATTGATGACCGTGGCAATGATGAGCGCCGGACCGACCAGCGCCCAGGCGCGGATGTCGCGGACCAGCGGCGCCACGCCCGCGTAGGCGAACAGCAGCTGGACGCCGCCGCTGATGCAGACCTGGAGTGCGGCGAGCAGCGCGGCGCCGCACAGGAACCGCCTCCAGCCGCTCGGGACGAACGCCGCGATCCACAGCGCGAGGAACAGGCCGAACTGGAATGCGGGCAGGAAGCGCAGCGCCCCCTGCGGATCCTCATAGGCGAGGGCGCGGAACCACACGATCGCGCCGGTGTACGGCGCGCCCGCCAGCCACACGAACGCGACCGCGAGGCCGACAGCGGCGACCATCCGCACATACGTCCTCGGCCGCGCGCCGTAGCGCCACAGCGCGATCGCGCAGACCATTCCGGCCGCGACCAGCAGCTGCGAGAAGGCGTGGATGAAGAACGACGACTGCTGGATGCTCGCGGGCACCGCCACCACCAGCAGCCGCGCGATGCCGAGCGCGATGAACAGCGGCACCGCGGCGGCGATCCAGACCGCCGCGCGCCACCATGGCCGCGCGTAGACCAACACCGCGGCGAGATACACCGGAATCAACGGCGTCGCGATGCATTCCTGAGTGACGAGAAACGCGCCGCGCGGCGTCGTCAGCAGGCCGGCCCCGGCGATCGCGTCGACACCCAGGCCGCGCAGCAGCGCCGCGGCGGCGCGTGCCACCAGCGCGGCGACTGCCAGGACGCGCGCGCTCTGCAGATAGAGCGGCGACGCTAGCGTGAACAGGAGGAGGCCGACGGCCGCCGCCACCGCGAAACGGACAGACACCATCGGGGCGGCGGTTGGTGGACGGGCCGGCGCGCGGCGGCTCGGGCGGTCCGCGATCCGCATCCACCCATAGACGACGCCGGCGATCGCCAGGGTCAGGACGAACGGCCAGATATAGACGTGAAGGAGCTGAAACAATCGCGGCGACGCCACCGCGCGGCCGAGCGTTCCGATCCGGACCGTGTTGAGCGCGACGATGGCGGTGGTGCCGAGGGCGATGCCGGCGGCGCGCTTGCGCCAGGGCACCGGGTACGCCGCAATCGCGGCGACGCACAAGGCGAGCGCGTCGGCGCCGCTGCACGCGAGGGTCGCTTCGATCGGGAGCGTCGACGGTCCGAGCAGCGCCGCGCCAGCGGCGGCCTGCAGCTGCGTCGCCGGCAGCAGGACATGGAATGCCATCCATGGCAGCCGGAACAGTCCGAACAGCGCCACCGACCAGCCGACCAGCCGCAGCGCGAAGCTACCCGCCGGCGCGGGCGCGCTGAGCGTGTCCGTCGGCACGGGCAATCTCCTGTATCGATATCTGCTGCGCGCCGAGCGACGCGCCGAGCGCACGGATCGCTTCGACGCTCCGCAGCCGCGGGGTGCACGAGAAGATGTCGATGTGAACCACGCCGGTCTCCGGCCAGGTGTGCAGCACCGCGTGCGACTCGCGCAGGATCAGCACGCAGGTCAACCCGGTCTGCGGGAACGCGTGCGACACGGTCTCGACGATGGTCGCGCCGGCCCGGCCGAGCGCCGCCATGAAGAGGTCGGCGACCTCGTCGCCCGCCAGAACCGGCAGCGCCGCGCAGCCGGAGAGGTCCGCGGAAAAGGAGGCAGGCGAGGCGTTCACACCCATTATGATGCGACGAATATAGCGGGCGCCGCTGGCCCCCGACTGTTCAAAACGGCACAGCCCGTTCCAACCCGCCCCCCCTACACTATCCTCGCTAGAAAAAAAGGACAAAACCATATGCACAGTTCCGCTGTTATCACGATCGTCGGTTTCGTCACGCTGCTGGGCGCCGCGGGTTCTGCCGTCGCGCAGACCGCGCCGTCGCTCGGCACGGCCCAGAGCTACGCAGTCCTGGGTGGGTCGACCGTGACCAACACCGGCCCCAGCGTGATTGGCGGCGACCTGGGCCTCAGCCCCGGTACGGCGGTCACCGGATTCCCGCCCGGCGTGGTGGTCGGCGGCGCGATCCACGCCGCGGACGCGGCGGCGCTGTCGGCGCAGAGCTCGCTGACCACCGCATATAACAGCGCCGCGGGACAGCCGTGCACCCAGGATCTCACCGGCCAGGATCTCGGCGGCAAGACCCTGACGCCAGGGGTGTACTGCTTCAGCACGTCGGGCGCGCTGACCGGCACCCTGACCCTGAACGCGCAGGGCAACCCGGCCGCGGTCTTCATCTTCAAGTTCGGCAGCACGCTGACGACGGCGAGCGGGTCCTCGGTCGTGATGAGCAACGGCGGGTCGCAGTGCAACGTGTTCTGGCAGGTGTCGACGTCGGCGACGCTCGGGACCACCTCCGCCTTCGCCGGCAACATTCTCGCGTTGACCAGCATCTCCGCCACGACCGGGGCCAACATCGTCGGCCGCGCGCTGGCGCGCAATGGCGCCGTGACGCTGGACACGAACAACATTACGCCCTCGACGTGTGCGGCGGCTGGCCCGGCGCCGGCGCCGACGCCGGTGCCGACGTTGCCCGAGTGGGCGTTCCTGATGCTGGCCGTGGTTCTTGCGGCGTGTGGCGTCGTGGTGCTGCGGCGCCGCGGTACCACGGCGATCTAGCGGCGAACGGCTGGGTCTTCTTCGATCCGGTGCGGGGCTCCCGGTTCGAGCCCCGCGACCAGATGGCGGTGGGCCGTGTTCATTACAGCACACGGGGGTGAGCCGGCCCCATGTCATGCTCGCGACATGCCGCCCAGGAAATCTTCGCGTCCGCCGCCGAGGCTCGCGCCGTTCAATGCGCAGGCATTTCTCGATTCGTCGGGGATCGCGCGGACGGTGATCCATTACGGCCGCGGCGAAACGGTCTTTACGCAGGGGGACGCCTGTGAGGATGTGATGTACATCCAGTCGGGCGGCGTCAAACTGTCGGTGCTGTCGAAGAACGGCCGCGAGGCGGTGGTGGCGATGCTCGGGCCGGGGGACTTTTTCGGCGAGGGCTGCCTCGCCGGCCAGCCGGTGCGGATGGGCAGCGCCACCGCGATCACGCCGAGCATCATCCTGCTGGTCAAGAAGGCGAAGATGGTGCGGCTGCTGCACAAGCAGCACGCGATGTCGGACCGCTTCATCTCGCACATGCTGTCGCGCAACATCCGGATCGAGGAAGACCTGGTCGATCAGCTGTTCAACTCGAGCGAGAAACGGCTGGCCCGCGCGCTGCTGCTGCTGGCGCGCTACGGCAACACCGATGCCCCGCCGCGCGCGGTACCGAATATCTCCCAGGAGACGCTGGCGAAGATGGTCGGCACGACGCGGTCGCGCGTGAATTTCTTCCTCAACAAGTTCAAGCGGCTCGGCTTCATCGACTACGACGGCGACCTGCCGCTCAAGATCAACAACTCGCTGCTCAGCGTCGTGCTGCACGACTGATGGCGCGCGTCCTCATCGTCGACGACGATCGGCAGAACCGGGAGCTCCTCGCGATCATGCTCGGCGGCGAGTTCACGCTGATGACCGCGGCCAGCGGCGAGGCGGCGCTCG
This sequence comes from Acidobacteriota bacterium, assembly GCA_025463215.1. Classification (GTDB taxonomy): domain Bacteria; phylum Acidobacteriota; class Vicinamibacteria; order Vicinamibacterales; family CAVVIG01; genus CAVQFC01. The sequence continues at coordinate 4,280 of JAOBWF010000225.1, forward strand.
CGATCATCACCGCGCAGCCGCCCGACATCATCCTCCTCGACGTCATGCTGCCCGGCCTCGACGGCTATCAGGTGGTCGAGGCGATCAAAGGTGAAGTCAGGACGCGGCACATTCCGATCATCTTGATCACCGGGCTCGACGATTACGGCGCCGAAACACGCGGCCGCGACGCGGGGGCTGAGGACTTTCTCAGCCGGCCGGTGGACCGCGCCGATCTGTCGCTGCGGATCAGGAAACTGCTGCCGCCGCCTGCGCCCGCTACGCCGAGCTGACGCGCGGGCGTCACGATCGATTTCGCCGCGCGAGTGTAGGACAATCGAGCGCCGATGATCCCCGCGTCCGATCTACCCGCGCTCTACCGCGCCCTGGTGCTGCCGCGGCTGATCGAGGACAAGATGCTCCGCCTCCTGCGCCAGGGCCAGTTGTCGAAATGGTTTTCCGGCATCGGGCAGGAGGCGATTGCCGTCGGCGTCACCGCCGCTCTCGAAGACGACGACTTCATCCTGCCGCTCCACCGTAACCTCGGCGTCTTCACCACCCGCGGCGTCGATCTCGAGCGGCTGTTCCGACAGCTGCTCTTCAAGGACGGCGGCTTCACCGGCGGCCGCGACCGGACGTTCCACTTCGGCACCCTCGACCACCACATCGTCGGCATGATCAGCCACCTGGCTGCCATGCTGCCGGTTGCCGACGGCCTGGCGCTCGCCGCGCAGCTGCGTCGGCAGACGCGCGTCGCGGCGGCGTTTGTCGGCGACGGCGGCACCAGCGAAGGGGACTTTCACGAGGCGGTGAACCTGGCGGCGGTATGGCGGCTGCCGGTGATCTTCGTGATTGAAAACAATCAGTACGGCCTGTCGACGCCGGTGCGCGAGCAGTTCGCGTGCCAGGACCTGGCGTCCCGCGGCGTCGGCTACGGCATTCCCGGCGTGGTCTGCGACGGCAACGATCTGCTGGCGGTCCATCGCGTGACCAGCGAGGCGGCGGCGCGCGCCCGGCGCGGCGAGGGACCCACGCTTGTCGAGTTCAAGACCTTCCGGATGCGCGGCCATGAGGAGGCGTCGGGCACCGCGTACGTGCCGTCGGCGCTCTTCGACGAGTGGCGCGTCCATGATCCGATCGCGCGGTTCGAACGCACCCTCGATGAGGCGGGCGCGATGCCGGCGCCCGCCCGCGCCGCGCTGCGCCGGCAGATCGTCGACCAGATCGAGGCGATCGCGGATCGCGTGATCCTCGCGCCGGAGCCGCACTCCACCGCCGGCCGCGAGCTCGCCGACGTCTACGCGGCGTCGCCAGTGCATGCCGACGCCGGCGAGCCGCCGGCGGCGGTGATCGAAGCGGCGCCGGAGGTCCGCTATGTCGACGCGATTTCCGACGCGCTCCGTCTCGTCATGCGCGGCGATCCCGCGACCGTGCTGATGGGGCAGGACGTCGCCGAGTACGGCGGCGTCTTCAAAATCACGAAAGGGTTCGTCGACGAGTTCGGCAAGGGGCGCATCCGGAACACGCCGATCATCGAGTCGGGCGCGCTCGGCGCGGCCCTCGGCCTCGCGCTCGACGGCTTCCATCCGATTGTCGAGATGCAGTACGGCGATTTCGTGAGCTGCGGCTTCAACCAGATCGTCAACAACCTGGCGAAAACACACTATCGCTGGGGCGTCGCGGCCCCGGTCGTCGTCCGGCTGCCGATCGGCGGCGGCCTGCACGCCGGACCGTATCACTCGCAGAATGTCGAAAGCTGGTTCACCGGCGTGGCCGGACTGAAGGTCGTCGCGCCCGCGACCCCGATCGACGCCAAGGGGCTGCTCATCGCCGCGTGCGAAGACGGCAACCCCGTCCTCTTCCTCGAGCACAAGTGGCTGTACCGATCGATGAAGGGGCGCGTTCCCGAGGGGCGCTACCGGGTGCCGATCGGACGCGCCCGGCTGGCGCGCCAGGGGGGCGACGCGACCGTCGTCGCCTACGGCGTCGCGGTGCACTGGGCGACCGATGCGGCCGAGGCGCTCGCGATCGAGGGGCGCGCGATCGAGGTCGTCGATCTGCGCTCGCTGCTGCCGTGGGACGCGGAAATGGTGCTGGCCTCGGTGAAGAAGACCGGCCGCTGCCTCATTGTCCACGAAGCGCCGGCGGCCGGTGGGTTCGGCGGCGAGGTCGCCGCGGTGGTGGCGCGCGATGCGTTCGCGTGGCTCGACGCGCCGGTGGAGCGGCTCGGCGCGCTCGACACGCCGGTGCCTGCGGCCCAGGCGCTCGAGGCGATCTTCTCGCCGAAAGCGCGCCTGCTGCCGGCCCTGCGCGCACTGCTCGCCTACTGACCGTTACCGCGCCGCATCGACCAGCTCCTGGACCGTCCGCGCCACCGATTCGGGATCGATCGGTTTGACGATGTGGCGGTCGAAGCCGGCGGCGAGGGCATCGTCGCGCTCCTTGGTGGTGGCGTACACGGTCAAGGCGATCGCCGGCAGCGGGCGATCGGCTTTGTCGGCGAGTGCGCGGATCGTGCGGATCAAGGCGTAGCCGTTCATGTCGACCATGCCGATATCGGCGATGAGCACATCGTAGGCGCCGGCATTCAACGCCGCCAGCGCGTCGACGCCGGACCCCGCGCCGGCGACCACGGCGCCGTAGCTGTCGAGGACGCTGACGAGCAGCTCGCGCGCGTCCGCCTCGTCTTCGACGACCAGAATGCGGACGCCGCGCAGCGATGGCGCCTGCGGAACCGCCGCGGCCGGCACGGTATCGGGAGGCGCGGCCATCGCGCCGAGCGGGAGCAGGACGGTGAAGGTCGCGCCGTGGCCGACGCCCGTGCTCGCGGCGGTGACGCTGCCGCCGTGGGCTTCGACGACATGGCGCACGATCGCGAGGCCGAGGCCAAGGCCGCGGTGGGTCCGCGCCACGCCGCCGTCGCCCTGACGAAACCGATCGAACACGTGCGCGAGAAAATCCGGCGCGATCCCGATCCCGGTGTCGCTGACCACCAGTCGCGCCGATCCGTCGTGGCGTTCGAGGGCAACGCGGATGCGGCCGCCGTCGGCGGTCAGCCGCGCGGCGTTCGACAACAGGTTCCACACCACCTGCTGGAGCCGTGCGGCATCGCCGAACACCACGACCTCGCCGGCCAGCTCGGTGTCCAGCTGCACGCGCTTGTTCTCGATCGCCGGGCGGACGGTGTCGAGCGCGGCCTCGACGACGGTCGCTAGGTTGACCGGCTCGAACGTGAGCCGCAACTTGCCGGTCACGATGGTGGAGACGTCGAGCAGGTCGTCGACCAGCTGCGCCTGGATCCGCGAGTTGCGTTCGATCGCCTGCAGGGCGCGGGTGTGGCGAGCCTCGCCGGGCGCGTCGCCGGAAAGACGGAGCACGCGCGTCCATCCGAGTACGGCGTTCAGCGGTGTGCGGATTTCGTGCGACAGCGTGGCGAGGAACTCGTCCTTCAATCGGCTCGCCTCTTTCATGTCGGCGTACAGCCGCGCGTTCTCGATGAATTCCGCCGCCTGCACGCCGTAGAGCTCGACGAGCTGCATTTCGCGCGCGGTCGGCGCGTGCGGTTTCGGAAAGAACGTGGCAATCGCGCCGACGATCTGCCCGGTGCGGGCCTGTAGCGGGAAGCACGACAGGGCACGGTAGCCGGCCTCGGTCGCAAAGCGACGGTCGGCCTCGAACCGCTGCTCGCGTCGCAGGTCCTTGATCACGAACGGCCGCCGTTCGGAGACGGCGAGTCCGCACGGGCCGATGCCGATCGGCACGCGCGGCACCCGCCGGGCCTGCTCGGGCGCCAGTCCCACCGTGGCGACGGTGTGCAGATCGCGTCGCTCGCGGTCGAACAGCAGCAACAGGCCCACGGGTGCGTGCTGCAGGGAGCAGACGGCGGCGAGGACCTCTTCGAGCAGCGTCGGCAGCTCGACATGGGTGGAGAGGCGCGTGCCGAGTTGATGGAGACGCTGAAGATCCGCGACCTGGATGGCGAGCTGCGCCTTGGTGGCTTTGAGCTGCGTCCTGGCGGTGCCGAGCTCCCGTTTGGTGGTCGCCAGCGCCGTTCGCATCGGGAGCGCTCCCTTGGCGCCGCCCGGCGCGGGGCGGACGCGTGTTCTGGGCTGTCGTGCCGACATGCAGACCCCGGACGATCGTGACCGGGCGGCACGCCGAACGTCACTGCGCGTTCCGCCGGCCGGTCGTGATTGTGAATTGAGGACGGGAACTATCGCACGATCGAAAATTGATGTCAAGAACACATTATGCTAAGCTCTACCATGTATAACAGCTCTACCGAGAATGAATCTTGCTGGTGATGCCATGATGTCGAAATCCTCCAGGAAAGCGCCGCGGCTGGGCAGGCCGGCGACCGGCGTCGGCGGGGAAAAGGTCAGCGACTATCCGCAGGTGATGATTCGTCTGCCACAGCCGACCAAGGACGCGCTCGACGCGCTGAGCGGCGCGACGGGGACGCCAATCTGGCGGTTGATCGACCTTGCCGTCGACAGTTACATCAAGGGACTGCCGGAGGCACAGCGCCGGCTGATCGCGGGCGTGCGTGATTTGCGCGCCGAGAGCGGCGAGTCCTGAACCGGCCGGCGGCCACGACTTCCTGGATGCCGCACCATCCGTCGCTGCCGCTGCCTGACAGGAGCCGGTCGGCGTCGATCCCGCGATAACGTTGAGGTCGAATCATCTGGCGCTTTCGGTGCATCCGGCTGAGGAATGACCGGATTCGTGCAGGTCCGCGGCGCACGCGAGCACAACCTCAAGAACGTCGATCTCGACATTCCTCGCGACGCGCTGGTCGTGTTCACCGGAATTTCCGGTTCCGGGAAGTCCTCCCTCGCATTCGGCACCCTGTACGCCGAAGCCCAGCGGCGGTATCTCGAATCGGTCTCGCCGTACGCGCGGCGGCTCTTCCACCAGATGGCGGTTCCGGATGTCGATGCGATTGACGGCCTGCCGCCGGCGGTTGCGCTCCAGCAGCAGCGTGGCTCGCCGACGACCCGATCGTCGGTGGGCAGCGTCACGACGCTCTCGAACCTGCTGCGGATGCTGTACTCGCGCGCCGGGGACTATCCTCCGGGGCAGTCGATCATCTACGCCGAGGCATTCTCGCCGAACACGCCCGAAGGGGCCTGTCCCACATGCCACGGCCTCGGCCGCGTCTACGAAGTCACCGAAGCATCGATGGTGCCCGACGCGTCGCTGACGATCCGCGAGCGCGCCGTGGCGGCGTGGCCGACCGCGTGGCAGGGGCAGAACCTGCGCGACATTCTCGTCACGCTCGGCTACGACGTCGATCGACCGTGGCGCGAGCTGCCGAAAAAAGATCGCGACTGGATTCTTTTCACCGACGAGCAGCCGACCGTCCCCGTCTACGCCGGGCTCACGCCCGCCGAGGCGCGCCGCGCCTTGAAGCGCAAGGAGGAGCCGAGCTACATGGGCACCTTCACGAGCGCGCGGCGCCACGTCCTCCACACCTTCGCGAACACGGAGAGCGCGCTGATGAAGCGGCGCGTCGCCGAGTACATGCTCAGCACGGCATGCCCGGTCTGCCACGGCAAACGGCTGAAGCGGGAATCCCTGTCGGTGACATTCGCCGGCCTGGACATCGCCGACCTCTCGCGGCTGCCGTTGAAGCGATTGATGGAGCTGCTGCGGCCGTTCGCCGCCGGGCAGGGGCGCGGCAAGCAGGCCGTGGATCATCCGGAGAAAGTGATCGTCGTCCAGCGGATCGCCGAGGATCTGGTCGCGCGGCTGGCGGCGCTGCTCGATCTCGGGCTCGGCTATCTGACCGTGGAACGCAGCACGCCGACGCTGTCGCCGGGCGAGCTGCAGCGGCTGCGCCTCGCCACGCAGGTGCGCTCGAACCTCTTCGGCGTCGTCTACGTGCTCGACGAGCCCTCGGCCGGCCTTCACCCGGCCGACACCGAAGCGCTGCTCGCCGCGCTGGATCGCTTGAAGGCGTCGGGCAATTCGCTCTTCGTCGTCGAACACGATCTCGATGTCATCCGCCACGCCGACTGGATCGTCGACGTCGGACCTGCGGCGGGCGAGCAGGGGGGCTTCGTGCTTTACAGCGGTCCGCCGGCGGGGCTGCAGGAGGTCGCCCTCTCGCAAACGCGTCGCTATCTGCTCGAAGCGGCGGCGCCTGACCGGCGCGCGCCGCGGACGCCGACCGGGTGGCTGCGGGTTCAGGGGGTGACGCGCAACAACCTGCGCGATCTCGAGGCGGCGTTTCCGCTCGGCGTCTTCACGAGCGTCACCGGCGTATCGGGATCGGGCAAGTCGAGCCTCGTCAGCCAGGTGCTCGTCGAGCTCGTCGCGCAGGCGCTTGGCGAGGACATCACCGCTGCAGACGACGAGGGCGAGGAGCTCGAACGCACGCGGGTCGAGACGCTGGGCGGGGAAATCGTCGGCGGGATGGATGGCGTGACGCGGCTGGTGCGGGTCGATCAGAAACCGATCGGACGAACACCGCGGTCGAACCTCGCCACCTATACCGGGCTGTTCGACCATGTCCGCAAGCTGTTCGCCTCGACGAAGGCGGCCCGCGCGCGCCATTACGATGCCGGCCGCTTTTCCTTCAACGTCGCCAAGGGCCGGTGCGAGACCTGCTCCGGCGAAGGCTTTGTGATGGTGGAACTGCTGTTCCTCGCCAGCGTCTACGCGCCGTGCCCGACCTGTCACGGCGCACGCTTCAACGCCAAGACGCTGGACATCGCGTATCGCGGCAAATCGATCGCCGACGTTCTCGGGCTCACCGTCGACGCCGCATGGGAATTCTTCGCCGACGAACCGCCGGTCGCGCGCGCGCTCCGCGTGCTGCGCGAGGTCGGCCTCGGGTATCTGCGCCTTGGTCAGGCGGCGACGGAGCTGTCGGGCGGCGAGGCGCAGCGCATCAAGCACGCAACCGAATTGCAGCGCACGCAGCGTGGCGACACGCTGTACGTGCTCGACGAGCCGACGACCGGGTTGCATCCCGCCGACGTCGAGAAGCTGATGGCGCAACTGGACGGGTTGGTCAAATCGGGCAACACGGTGATCGTGATCGAGCACGACATGCACGTGGCGGCGCAGAGCGACTGGGTGATCGACATTGGCCCCGGCGCGGGCGACGAGGGCGGCCGCATCGTCGCATCGGGCCCGCCCGCGACGATCGTGAAGGAGCGTGCGAGCCGAACCGCGCCGTACCTTGCGCCCTTCGTGGCGGCATAGCGAGGCCGAATGGCGATCAGCCGGCGAAATACCGGCGGATGAACTCCGGATACGGCGAGTCTTCCAGATCGAAGCCTGCCTCAGAGATCGCTTCGAGCGCTCCGGACGCACCCGTCCCGTCAC
>JAOBWF010000228.1 GCA_025463215.1 Acidobacteriota bacterium
CGCGGCGCTGCCGGGCTCGACCGCGGTCGGCCTGCTGCCGGCGCCGACCGGCAACGCGTTCGAGAACATCGCCCTCGCCCACCGCGAGATTTACGCGCTCTACGAAATCGCCCAGTCGATGGGCACCAGCCTCGGCGTCTCGGACACCATGGCGCTGATCTCGTCGAAGCTGTCGAAGATCGTCTCGTGGTCGGGCTGCGCGCTGTTCCTCTATCAGCAGGACAGCGATTCGCTCAAGTGCCGGTTTGCCGCCGGCATCGACGCGCCGCAGCTGCTGAACACGAGCCTGAAGATGGGGCACGGGCTGTCCGGGTGGGTCGCGCGCAACCGCCGCACCCTGATCAACGGCAACCCGCGGGTCAGCTTCGACGCGGCGGGGATTGCCGGCGACATCTCGCTCAAGGCGGCGATCGTCTGCCCGCTGCAGTACAACGACACCTTCATCGGCTGCCTCGCGCTGTATCACGTCGAGGCCAACCACTACACCGAGGATCACCGCCGCCTGCTCGAGCGGATCGCGGAACAGGCCGGCGCCGTCATTCACAACTCGATCGTCTTCGAGCAGACGCAGGAAGACTCGCTCACCGATCCGCTGACCGGGCTGCCCAACCGGCGGTCGATGTTCGTCCACCTCTCGCGCGAGCTCGCCCGCGCCGAGCGCCTCAAGGGCGAGGTGGCGATCATCGTGATGGACATCGACGGGTTCAAGTCGATCAACGACACCTACGGGCACAACGTCGGCGACCACGCGCTGCGCGAAGTGGCCAACGCGCTGCAGGGCGCGCTGCGGCCGTACGATCTGTGCGTCCGCTACGCCGGCGACGAGTTCATCGTCGTGCTCGCCGACTGCTCGCGCGAGGCCGCCGACGCGAAGCGGCGCGAGCTGCAGACGCAGATCGCCGAAATCCAGCTGGACGTCCGCGCCGGCAAGCGGCTGCGCCTCGGCGTCAGCGCCGGCGCCGCGGTCTTCCCGCACGACGGCACCACCTACGAAGAGCTGCTCGCGGACGCGGATCACCTGATGTACCGCGACAAGGCCGCGCGGCGCGGCCACGGGCCGCTCACCAACACGCCCGCGCCCGGCGATTTCATCTCGACCGAGATGTTCGACGCCGCCGTCCCGCTTCGCGCGATCGTCCCGCTCCCGCAGACACTCGCGTAGAAGAAGAAGCCGCAGCGAGCGGTGCCACCCTGTTTGGATACAATGCGGTTGTGAGCCAGGACGATCTCGTCGAACGCCGGCGCAAGTACATCCAACGCCAGATCGCCCTGGATAAGAGCGCCGTCAACGTCGCGTTTTCCGGCAGGACGCCGCAGGGCAGCGGGCGGCGCAACCGGCACGGGATGCCGCAGCTGCCGGTCGGCCAGCACGAAGTGAAGAACTGGCCGGTGCTCGATCTGGGCGAGCAGCCGGACGTGCCGCGCGAGGCGTGGAAGCTGGAGATCGCCGGGCTGGTCGAGAATCCCTGCACGCTGTCGTGGCCGGAGCTGCTCGCGCTGCCGCAGGTCGAGGACGTCAGCGATTTCCACTGCGTGACGACCTGGAGCCGCTACGACAACCACTGGAGGGGCGTGAAGTTCTCGACCATCGCCGAGATGGCGATCCCCAAGCCCGAAGCGAAGTTCATCCTGTGCACCGGGTCCGACTTCATGCCCGGCTCGCGCGTGCCCTACACCGTCAACGTGCCGCTGGCGCGCGCGCTCGACGAAGATGTCCTGCTGGTGCACACGTGGGAAGGCAAGCCGCTGCCGCGCGAGCATGGCGGGCCGTGCCGCATGATTACGCCGAAGCTGTACGCGTGGAAGGGTGCCAAGTGGATCCGCAAAATCGAGTTTCTCGCGGAGGACAAGAAAGGGTTCTGGGAAATCCGCGGCTACTCGAACTCCGCGGAACCCTGGTTCAACGATCGCTACGCGACCGAGTGACGCGGCCCGATCGGGAGCGCGTCAGCGCTTCGGCTCGAACCGATACACGAGATAGACGATCGGTCCATCCAGCTCGCTGAAGCGGTGCGCCATGCCGGCGGGGACGATGATGACGTCCTTCGGTTTCACCTTGCGGCTCTCGCCTCCCTTGTGCACGCCGGTGTGGCTGATGCCGGCGTTGAGCCGGGTCAGATCGTTTTCCTTCGGATCCTCGAGCGAGCCGCCGGTGACCAGCGTGCCCGAGCCCTCGACGATCTCATAAATTTCGGTGACGTCATCGTGAATCAGCGCCGTCGTCTCGGCTTTGGTGCGGCGCAGCATCGCGAGCGACGCCTTGTGCCCGCCGGGAACCTGCGCCAGCTTGATCGGCTGGTCGACGGTGTTGTTCGCGATCGACTGTTTCAGGGTGGCGGCAATCTCATCCGCGCTGATGAAGGTGCCGGACGCCGCCTGTTGTTCTCCCGCCGCGAGACCGAGCATCAACGCGAGTAGTGTCAGCATGGCGCGATTATAAGCTGAGCCTTGGCGTGGCACGGAAGATGAAAACCGGATCAGGTACGAATGAATGATCCGCTCTGGTACAAGGACGCGGTCATCTACGAAGCGCACGTCAAGTCGTTCTACGACAGCAACAACGACGGCATCGGCGACTTCAAAGGCCTGACCCAGAAGCTCGACTACCTGCAGGCGCTCGGCGTCACGTGCGTGTGGCTGCTGCCGTTTTTCCCGTCACCGCTGAAAGACGACGGCTACGACGTCGCCGACTACGAGAACGTCCACCCGAGCTACGGCACGCTCGACGACTTCACGGCGTTCGTGGAGGCGGCGCATGTCCGCAACCTCAAAGTCCTCATCGAGCTGGTCGTCAACCACACCTCGGACCAGCACCCGTGGTTTCAGCGCGCCCGGCTCGCGCCGCCCGGGTCGCCCGAGCGCGAGTTCTACATCTGGAGCGACACCGACCGGAAGTTTGCGGAGACCCGCATCATCTTTTCGGACACCGAGAAGTCGAACTGGTCCTGGGATCCGGTCGCCGGCCAGTACTACTGGCACCGCTTCTTCGCCCACCAGCCGGACCTGAATCACAACAACCCGGCGGTGGTCGAGGCGGTGATCGACGTGCTGCGCTTCTGGCTGGATCGCGGCGTCGACGCGCTGCGGCTCGACGCGGTGGCGTATCTCTGCGTCCGGGAAGGCACCAGCAACGAGAACCTGCCAGAGACGCATGCCGTGCTGAAACGGATCCGGCGCGAGCTCGACGCGGCGTATCCGAACCGGATGCTGCTGGCCGAAGCGAACCAGTGGCCGTCCGACGTCCGCCCCTACTTCGGGGACGGCGACGAGTGCCACATGGCGTTTCACTTCCCGCTGATGCCGCGCATGTTCATGGCGCTGCGCCAGGAAGATCGCCACGCCATCACCGAGATCCTGAACCAGACGCCGGACCTGCCCGCGACCGCGCAGTGGGCGCTGTTCCTGCGCAACCACGACGAGCTCACCGTCGAGATGATCACCGACGAGGAGCGCGACTACATGTACTCGGTCTACGCCAACGATCCGCAGATGCGGATCAACGGCGGCATCCGGCGGCGTCTGGCGCCGCTGGTCGAAAACGGCCGGCGCCGCATGGAGCTGCTGAACGTCCTGCTCTTCTCGCTGCCGGGCACGCCGGTGGTGTACTACGGCGACGAGATCGGGATGGGGGACAACATCTATCTCGGCGATCGCAACGGCGTGCGGACGCCGATGCAATGGAGCAGCGATCGCAACGGCGGCTTCTCGCGCGCCGATCCGGCGCGGCTGTTCGCCCCGCCGATTCAGGATCCGGTCTACGGCTTCCAGTCGATCAACGTCGAAGCGCAGGAGCGCTACCCGTTCTCGCTGCTGAACTGGATGAAGCGGCTGATTGCGCTGCGGCGGCAGCATCCGGTATTCGGGCGCGGCTCGCTCGAGTTCGTCGCCTGCCAGAACCGGAAGATCCTCGCCTATCTCCGGCGCGACGATCGCGAATCGATCCTCGTCGTCGTCAACCTGTCGCGCGACGTGCAGCCGGCGGCGCTCGATCTGGCGGCGTTCGCGGGATTGATCCCGGTCGAGATGAACGGCCTCACGGAATTTCCGCGGATCGCCGGCGAGCCGTATTTTCTGACGCTCGGGCCGTACGCATCGTACTGGTTCACGCTGCAGCAGGAACCGATGCAGGTGACGCCGCGCGCGACGGCCCCGGCCGATCCCGACACCGCGATTGTCGAGGGGATGCCGGCGCTGCTGATGGGGGTCGACTGGAACAACATCCTCGACGCCGGGACGCGTGGCGTGCTCGAGCGCCAGGCGCTGCTGCCCTTCCTGCGGCGCCAGCGCTGGATGGTGCCGGCGACGCGCGAGATCCGGCAGGCGCGGTTCGCCGACTGGTCGACCCTGCACGCCGGCGCGCATCCGGCGTTTCTCGCGATCGTCGCGGTCGACTATGTCGACGGCAGCAGCGACAGCTGCCTGCTGCCGCTCGCGCTGGTCGACGGCGAGGCGGCCGACGCGGCGCTGAAGCAGACGCCCGGGTGCGTGCTGGCGCGCATCACCGGCGCGCGCAAAGGGGCGATCGTCGACGGCATGACCGACGCGGGCACGCGCGACCGCCTGATTGCGCTGGTGGATGGCTCGCGCGAGATCGCGGCGAAACATGGCAGCGTGCGCGGCGTCAGGACGTCGGCGACGCGTCCGGAGGAGGTCCGTCTCAAGCTGTTTCGCCGGATCGAGCCGGTGCCCAGTCCAGAGTTCGAGATCGGCCGCGTCCTGACGAAGCGCGGCTTCTCGCGTACGCCCGCCCTCGCCGGCGCGCTCGAATACGCGCGGCCGGGCCTGCAACCCGGCACGCTGGCGGTCCTGCAGGCGGCGGTGAAACATCAGGGCACGGGGTGGGACTTCTCGATCGACGAGCTCCGCCGCTACTACGAGCGCGTGACCGCGCGGGTCTCGCGCGCCGAGGCGCAGGAGCCTCTCGATCCGATCGCGGCGCTCGACGAACCGCCGCCGTTTTTTGCCGCGCTCGCGCAATGGTATTTGTCGACCGCGACGACCCTCGGGCGCAGGACGGCGGAATTGCACGCCGCCCTGGCGGGAGAGACGAACCCGGAGTTTGCGGCCGAGCCGCTGGATCGCGGCGCACTCGGCGCGCTCGCCAACGCGATGCGCGCGCATGCCGGCGTGTCGCTCGACCTGCTCGGCGAACGGCTCGGGTCGCTCGATGAGGTCTCGTGCGGTCAGGCGGAGCGGGTGCTCGCGAGCCGCGACCTGCTGTTCGGCCGGTTCGACGCGATCCGCGCGGTCGACGAAGGCGGCAGACGCATTCGCGTCCACGGCGACTATCATCTCGGCCAGGTACTGCGCACCGAGGAGGATTTCGTCATCCTCGACTTCGACGGCGACCCAGCGCAATCGAGCGACGAGCGGCGCGAAAAGCAGTCGCCGCTCAAGGACGTCGCCGGCATGATCCGTTCGTACGGCTACGCCGCGTATGCCGCGCTGTTCGCCTTCGGCGTCCACGCGCCGGAGGACTACGCCTCGCTCGAACCGTGGGCCGCGACCTGGCAGCACTGGACCGCCGATGCGTTTCTCAAAGGGTATCTCGCGACCGCCGACGCGGCGCCGCTGCTGCCGCGCGACGCGAAGGCCTGCGTCGCCCTGCTGTCGGCGTTCACGCTAGACAAGGCGCTGCGCGAGTTAGCCTACGAGCTGCACAACCGGCCCGACTGGGTGCGGGTGCCCCTGGTCGGGATACACAAACTCATCCGGTCCGATTGGTAGTATTTTTGGGATCGGAGATTACCCTATGGCAAAACGTCCGACCACGAAACCGCAAGCGACCGAATCCGACGCGCCAGCTCAACCGAAGGCGAAACGCACGCGTACCCCTGCCGCGGCCGCGACCGACCAAGCGACGGACCGGCCGGCGGAACAGGCCCCGATGGGCCCACCCGCGGAGCCAAGCGACGAAGACATCCGCCGCCGCGCCTACGACCGGTATCTCGCGCGCGGCGGCAATCATGGCCTGCACTTCGACGACTGGCTCGAAGCCGAGCGAGAACTCAAAACCAAGAAATGAGCACTCAGGACTATGGCTAGATCTCTGTGGAAGGGGTCGATTTCGTTCGGGCTGGTGAACATTCCGATCGAGCTGCACACCGCGGTGCGCGATCATCGGCCGAAGTTCCGCATGCTGCACGCCAAGGACAGGTCCCCGGTGAAGTACGAGCGGGTGTGCATCCGCGACGGCAATCCGGTCGGATGGGACGATCTCGTCAAAGGCTACGAATACTCCAAGGGGGAGTTCGTGATCCTGACCAAAGACGATTTCAAGGCTGCGGCAGTCGAGAAGACGCGCACCATTGACATCATCGACTTCGTCAGGGCCGACGCGATCGACGATCGGTTCTTCGAGACGCCCTATTACCTGGTGCCGTCCAAGGGCGGCGAGCGCGCCTACGCCCTGCTGCGCGAAGCGATCCGGGATTCGGATCGGATCGGCATCGCCAAATTCATCCTCCGGGATGCCCAGCATCTCGCGGCGGTCGAGGTCATCGATCAGGCGCTGGTGCTGTCGGTGATGCGCTTCGCCGACGAGCTCGCCGATCCGAAGCCGCTCGGCTTCCCCTCGAGCGAGGGCATCCGCAAACCGGAGCTCGAGATGGCCAAGGCGCTCGTCAACAGCCTCGCCGCCGAGTGGGAGCCGGAGAAATACACCGACCAGTACCTCGAAAACCTGATGCGGATCATCAAGGGCAAGGCCAAGGGCAAGAAGGTGACGCTCGCAGCCGACGAGACGCCGCGCAAGGGGGAAGTCGTCGACCTGATGGAGCGGCTGCGCCGCAGCCTCGATCAGGCCGGGGCGACACCCAAAGCCGCGAAGGCTCGCGTCCCCAAGAAGAAGCGCTCGAAACGCGCGGCATGACAGGACCTGTCGGCTCCATGTGATGATCGCGCCCATGCTCGCGTCGCTCGCCGACGCGCCGCTCGACGATCCGCAACTCGTCTACGAACCCAAGTACGACGGTATCCGGGCGATCATCGAGATCGCGCCGAAGGGGCGCGTCCGCCTGTGGTCGCGCCTCGGCAACGACAAGACCGGCCAGTTCCCCGAGATCAGCGCCGCGCTCGCGCAGTGGGCGCGCAGGCGCACGCAGCCGCTGGTTCTCGACGGCGAGATCGTCGCGCTCGACGCCAAGGGACAACCCGCCGGCTTCCAGCAGCTGCAGGGACGCATCCATCTGACCGAAGGCGACGGCGCCGCCGGCGCCCGCACCGCGTTGATCGCGTTCGATCTGCTGAAGGACGGCGCGACCGACTATCGCGATCGTCCGTTGCTCGAGCGGCGCGCCGCGCTCGAGAAGGTGTTCGGCCGCACCGGATCGCCGATGCTGCGGATCAGCGATCAGGTCCGCGGCGACGGCCGCGCGTTGTACCGGCAGGCGATGGAGCAAGGCTGGGAGGGGCTGATCGCGAAGGATGCCGCCTCGCTCTACAAGTCTGGCAAGCGCTCGCCGGAGTGGCGCAAGCTCAAGATCGTCCACGAGCAGGAGTTCGTCATTGGCGGCTGGACCGAGCCGCGCCAGACGCGCGCCTATTTCGGCGCGCTGCTGCTCGGCGTGTACGAGGCGGACCGGCTCGTCTACGCCGGCCACACCGGCACTGGATTCACCGACAGCGAGCTCGCGCGGCTGATGAAGCGGCTCAAGCCGCTGGAAACGAAAACCAGCCCGTTCAGCGCCAAGCTCAAAACGAACCAGCGGCCGCATTGGGTCCGCCCGGAGCTGGTCGCGCAGATCAAGTTCACGGAGTGGACGGCCGACGGCAAGCTGCGCCACCCGGTCTACCTTGGCCTCAGGGACGACAAGCAGCCCGCCGAGGTCACGCGCGAGCAGCAGGCGGCGGTCGTTCGACGTTCGGCGTTCGAGGTTCGACGTCCTGAGGGCGCGCCAACGAACCCCGCGACGCGAGGGGCGCCGAACGCCGCACGTGCAACGGCGAACGGCGAAGGGCGACCGACGAACGACCACGTCATCGAGCAATTGTCGGCGCTCGAGAGCGCGCGAAAGGACGGCGTGCTGACGCTGCCGGACGGCGCCACGCTGAAGGTGACCAACCTGCAGAAGCCGTTCTGGCCGAAGCTGAAGCTGACCAAGGGCGATCTGATGCGCTACTACGCGCGGATCGCCCCCTTCATCATCCCCGCGGTCGCCGATCGGCCGCTGGTGATGAAGCGGTTTCCGAATGGCGTCGGCGCGCCGCCGTTCTATCAGCATCGCGCACCCGACGTGCCGCCCGGCGTTCGCACGGAAGTGGTCGGCGCGCTCGAAGAGCGGCCGCAGATCATCGGCGGCAGCCTGACCGCGCTGCTCTACATGACGCAGCTCGCCGCCATCTCCCAGGACCCATGGTTCTCGCGCGTCGCCCATCCCGAATTCGCCGACTACGCCGCCTTCGATCTCGATCCGTCGGACGGCGTGCCGTTCGCACGCGTGCTCGACGTCGCGCGCTGGATTCGTGACGAGCTCGACGCGCTCGGCGCGACCGGCATCGCCAAGACGTCCGGCTCCGACGGGTTGCACATCTACATCGCGCTGCCGCCGGGCACGCCGTACGAAGCGGGCATGCTCTATTGCCAGATCGTCGCGGCGATGGTCGAGCAGAAACACCCGAAGGTGGCGACGACCGAGCGCAGCGTCAAGGCGCGGGGCAAGCGGATCTACATCGACTGTCTGCAGAACATTCTCGGCAAGACGCTGGCGACGGCGTACAGCGCGCGCGCCAGCCTCTACGCCGGCGTCTCGACGCCGGTCACATGGCAGGAGATCGACGAGGGATTCGATCGCACGGATTTCACCATCACCACGGTGCCGGCGCGCTTCGACAAGGTCGGGGATCTGTGGGCGAAGCTGCGGACGTCGAAGGGGGTCGACCTCAAGAAGATCGCGACCGGGACGTGAGGTCCGTCGTCACCGCGGCGCTTCGCACCGCGGCTGCGGCGCGACAGCCTTCGCGTCGAACCGGAGCGAAGGCTGGTGCGCCCGACTGGATTCGAACCAGTGGCCTACAGCTTCGGAGACTGTCGCTCTATCCAGCTGAGCTACGGGCGCACGTTCTGAGATTATCATGACGCCGGTGCGATTCCCTACAGCCGTCGTGGGCGCGGTCCTTCTTCTCGCCACGCACACCGGCGCGCAGCGCGCCGGCATCCAGCCCTCGGAGTATCAGGCGCGGCGCGCGGCGCTCGCGACGGCCATCGGGGCCGACGCCGTTTTCATCGCCTTCTCCACCGATCCGGCGCGTCGCACCGGCGACGTCGACTGGCCGTTCCGCCAGGAGGACAACCTTCTCTATCTCACCGGCGTCAACGAGCCGGACACGACGCTCATCATCCTGCCGGGTGAGCGTGAGCGGCGCGAGGTGATCGTCGCCCGCGACCGCGATCCCTCGAACGAACGCTGGACCGGCGTCATTCCAGCGGCGGAACAGGTGGCGGCGGCCAGCGGCGTCCGCGAAGTGATCTCGCCGCGCCGTTTTCCGGGCTTTGTCGACGCTCTCTTCCAGGGCCGCGGCTGGGACGCGCCGCCGCAGAGCAGCTACTTCGCCGCGCCGGGCATGCCGGCGTTCCTCGCGTCGGTGCGTGCGGGACGCGCCGAGGTCTGGCTGGTGATGCACGATCGCGGCGCGACCGGCGGTGCGCCAACGCGCGAGCAGCGCTTCGCCGAGGATCTGCGGCGGCAGTATCCCGACGTCAGGTTCCGCGACGCCGCCCCGCTGCTGCTGGCCATGCGCGAGATCAAGAGTGCGGCGGAGCTGACGCTGATCCAGCGCGCGATCGACATCACCGCTGACGCGCAGAAGGCGGCGATGGCGCGTGTGCTCACCGCGTCGCACGAGTACGAGGTTCAGGCGACGATCGAGTTCACCTTCCGCAACCTCGGCGCCTGCTGCTGGGCCTTCCCCTCGATCGTCGCCGCCGGGCGCAATACGACGACGCTGCATTACGAGGCGAACAACGAGGCGATCGTGCGCGATGGCCTGGTGCTGACCGATGTCGGCGCGGAGGTCGACGGCTACTCCGCCGACGTCACCCGCACCTATCCGGCCGCCGGCACCTTCTCGCCCGAGCAGCGCGCGATCTACGAGATCGCGCTCGCGGCGCAGAACGGGTCGCTGCCGCTGATGCGCGCCGGCCACCGGCATCTCGAGGTCAACGACAAGGCGATTGACATCGTCGGGGGCGAGCTGCTGAAGCTCGGGCTGGTGACGAAGAACACGTCCGAGCAGGCGGGGTTGTACCTCTTTCACGGCACCGGCCATCCGCTCGGCCTGCAGGTGCACGACGTCTACGATCGGGCGCGGCCGTACCAGGCTGGCATGGTGTTCACGAACGAGCCGGGGATCTACGTGCGGAAGGACGACATCCTCGGCAGCGAGATCTTCAGGCAGCTGCCGGCGGCGGATCAAGCGTCGATGCGCGCGGCGGTCCTGCGCTACGACGGGATCGGGGTTCGGATCGAAGACGATGTCCTGATTACCGCGGGAGAACCGCAGATCCTCTCGGCGGGCGCGCCGCGGACGGTGAAGGAGATCGAGGCGTGGATGGCGTCCACCCGCCAGCCACCGCGATGATGTTCGCGGTCGGCGCCGCGGCGTGACCGCGGCGACCGCGTCGTGCCCCTCCTCGGCTTCGGTGTATAACACGCACTTCACGTTGTTTATCCGAGGAGGTCCGTGTGAAAGAGAAGATGCTCGCTGCGGCGATCGCCGCCGCAACGGTCGCGGCGTACGGTGCGGTCACCGGCGCACAGGCGCCCACGCCCGCCCCCGTCCCACCGCCTGCAGTCAAGATTCAACCCGGCGACGCGCCCAACTACGCGTTCGACATCACCAAAGCCGAAATCGACTATGTGCTGAAAAACGCACCGGCCAACCCGCCCGACCGCCAACTGCGGGTGGTGGACATGGGCAAGTACAACCTCGGCGTCGGCATCATCCGGCGGGGGCCGACGAATGAGAAACCGGGCGATCCGGTGCCGGTGCTCTGGCACGATTTCACGCCGGAGGTCTACTACATCACGTCAGGATCGGGAGTTCTCACCACCGGCGGCGTGATTCTGAATCAACGTGCCGGCCAGGGCGTGCCGAACACCATGAACGGTCCGAGCGGCAGTGGCATTGCCGGTCCCGGCGCGTACAGCCGGAAGGTGGGGCCCGGCGACATCATCATCATCCCGAACAAGGTCGCCCACGGCTGGAGCGGGGTGACCGATCACATCGAGTACCTGAGCTATCGTCCCGATCCGGACCGCGTGCTGCCGGCGGGATGGGTGTATCCGCTGCTCCTGAGAACGACGCCGCCCGAAGTGCCCACTCCTGGTGTCGGCCGCGGGGCGGCTCCGGCGCGGGGAGCTGCGCCGGCATCCGGCCGCCAGTAACCACAATCACACCACGAGGGCATCATGCAGCCGACATTCGCAAAGACAGTGGTCATCGCAGCGCTGGCGCTCGCCGGTCTGGCGCGCGCGGCCGGCGCTCAAACGCCGCCACCGGCAGCCGCAGCCACATCGGTCGCGGTCGAGCACCCGACCTACACGTCGATTCCGCTCGAGACCGTCGTCAACAAGCCGGCCGCCGAGGTGTGGAAGCGCGTCGGCAAGTTCTGTGACATCGGCGAATGGCTGCAGATTCCCTGCACCATCACGTCGGGTACGGACGGCGAGTACGGCGCCGTCCGCTCGGTCGCCGGCGAAGTTCTCGTCGGCAAGACGGAGCTCTCGTACACGTACACGCAGACGGCGAGGAACGACCGGCCGTACAATCTGTATCACGGCACGCTCGAAGCGCGACCGCTCACCGCGACGACCTCGAAGCTGGTCTACGTGATCTTCTTCGACAACTCGATGCTGGCGGACGATGCTCGTGACGCGGACAAAGCCCGACGGATCGCGACCTTCAGCCGGGCTCTGCAGAACATGAAGACGCTGGCCGAAGGCGGCACGCTGCCGCCGCCGCCCGCTCGCGGTCGCGGCGGCCAATGACGTGCGGCTCGCAGGCCCGATCGGCGACTACCGTCTGGTGACTGACGCTGATGGCTGTGTGATGGTGCGCCCGGAGGGACTCGAACCCCCGGCCTACTGGTTCGAAGCCAGCCGCTCTATCCAACTGAGCTACGGGCGCCCGAGAAGCGAGCGACCATTCTACCGCGCACGGCGCAGTCGAGCGCTATGGTAGAATCACGTTTTGCCTCGGCGCGATATCGCGGCGCCGAGCGTGCCAAGCATCCCTTCGGGCCGGTAGCTCAATTGGCAGAGCAGCAGACTCTTAATCTGCGGGTTGTGGGTTCGATTCCCACCCGGCTCACCACTCGAAACAAACGACTTAGATCGGTTTCCATCGTTGACCGCGATCGCGTCAGGTCGCGCCTGGGCAACGTTTGGCGACGCGTCATCGAGTCGATCAACGCCTTTCCGCGCCGTCGTATCGGGCAACCAATGCGAGTACACGCGCAGCGTGATCGATGGATCGCGATGTCCGAGTTGCTGCGAGACGTACGTGATCGGTTCCCCTGCGGCCAGCAAGAGGCTGGCGAACGTGTGGCGCATCTGGTGCGGGCCGCGACGATGCAATTCGGCGACGTCGAGCACGCGGTTGAACGCCTTCCGGGCATTCGACTCGTCCAACGGCGTGCCCGCCTCTGACGCGAAGATCGCATCCGGCCGCCGCTTGCCCTTCTTGAGCCATGCGGCGGCCTGCCGGCGCCTCGCCAGACGCAGAACGGCCCGGAGTTGGGGCGAGAGGTCCACACGGCGCTTCTGATGGTTCTTCGGGGTCGTGAGCGCCCCCCGCACGATGTTGCGCGACAGGTGGATCGTGCTCGTGCGCCAATCGACGTCGCCCCATTCGAGCGCCAGCAGTTCGCCCATGCGCATCCCAGTGCGGAGCCCGCAGAGCACGAACGGATGCCAGTCGGGGAATTTCTCGCGAGCGACGGCTACCAGGTGCGACGCCTCTGCTCGCGTGAACGGGTCCATCTCAGGCTCGGCGTCGTCGGCTTGCCGGAGATACTTGCCCATGCGCAGCGCCGGGTTGGCCGGCAGCAATTCATCTTCGACCGCCTGAGTCAGAATCGTGCTCAGGGTCCGCACGACGCCCCGGACCGTCCCGACCTTGAGACCCTTCCCGCGGCAGAGCGTCACGAGCTCCCGGCAGTCCTGCCGCTTCAGCGCCGAGACGCGACGGGAACCGAGCGCTGGGTAAATATGCTGCTCGAGGTGCGTGCTGTAGAAATACACCGTCGAGGCCTTCAAATTGCCGCGAGCCACATCGAGCCACGTGGCGGCGTAGGTCTGCACGGTCGGCCCGAGGTCGGCCGCGGTTGGTAAGCGGAACTCCGAGCGGGCGAGTCGTTCCTCGAGCGCGCCAGCGAGTCGCCGGCCCGTGTCACGGTCGGATACCTTTTTCGTGCGCACCTTGCCGGCGTGGTGGATGACCACCCACCAGGAGCCGCGACGATAGCGAACCTTGACACCCATCGGCCTACGCAAATTCCCGCATCAGATCATCGACAACGCTATCAACTGTGGCGGACGGCGCCGCGGTTCGGTACCCGTCCATCCAGCGGTCGAAATCAGAACGCTTCACCAAGAGTTTGCCGCCCGGACGATAGCACGGCAGCGGATTGCCCTGATGCTTCAGGTAATCGCGCAGCGTCCGAATGCTGAGGCCGGAATAGGCCGACAGGGCACGCAGGGTGAAATATTGATCCGTCATCGCCGCCGGCTGGAGATCCGGTTGCAGTTGCCGAGAGGGTACGCGAGTCGTTGAGGCGATCCGCTTCACGAGTTCACCGATGCGGATTCGGCAACGGGCGGACACCGGACAACCACCCCTAAAGGGGGGTGGT
>JAOBWF010000238.1 GCA_025463215.1 Acidobacteriota bacterium
TCGGCGAATACAACGATCGCATGCCGTCGGAGCTGTCGGGCGGACAGCGCCGGCGCGTCGCGATCGCCCGCGCGATGGCCTTCAAGCCGCGGATTCTGCTCTACGACGAGGCGACGACCGGGCTCGATCCGATCACCGCGACGACGGTCGACGAGGAGATCATCAAGCTGCGCGACCTCGAGCACGTCAGCTCGATCGTGGTCACGCACCAGCTGCGCGACGCCTTTTACGTGGCGACCCACATGGCCGAGCGCGGCGCCGGCGGCGAGGTCCGCATCGTCCCGGCCACGCCGGAGAAAGAACGCGAAGCCGAATTCATCATGGTGCGCGACGGCGTCATCGTCTTCGAGGGGGACGCCGACGCGCTGCGCGCCTCGAAGGATCCGTACATCCAGACTTTTCTGGACTGAGAGCCGTACGCCGAGAGCTGTACGCTGAAAGCTGAGAGCTAACATATGCCTCGAACGCGATCGTTGGCGTGGTCGGAACTGAAAATCGGGCTGTTGACGATCGCCGCGATCGCCATCGCCCTGGTCCTCATCTTTGCGCTCACCGGCGGCAAAGGGTGGTTCTGGCAGCGTTATACGCTGAAGACCCGGTTCCCGAACGTCGCCGGGCTCGCGGCCGGATCGCCGGTGCGCGTCGCCGGCGTCCAGGTCGGCAGCGTCAGGGAAATCCTGTTCGCCGGCGAGCAGGTCGACGTCGTGTTCGACGTCAACAAGAAGGTGCAGGAGCGGATCACCGACAAGTCGATCGCCTATCTCGGCTCGGTGTCGCTCCTCGGATCGAGCGCCGTCGACATCACGCCGACGACCAGCGGTACGCCGATCCCCGAATACGGCTACGTGCCGCAGGGGCACGCCAAGGGGCAGTTCGCCGACATCGCCGAGCAGGCCTCGGGCACGATCGACGAGGTCACCGGGCTGGTGCGCGACCTGCGCCAGGGCAAGGGGTCGGCCGGCAAGTTGATCACCGACGATCGTCTCTACAGCGAGCTCCAGCAGTTCGTCGCCACCGCCGGGCAGATGACCCGCGAGATCCAGCAGGGGCGCGGCACCGTCGGCAAGCTGCTCAAGGACCCGAAGGCTGCCAACAGCCTCGAGGCCTCGATGAAGAACATCGAGGACATGACGCGCAAGCTGAATGCCGGCGAGGGCAGCCTCGGCCGCCTGCTCAAGGACGACGAATTCTCGAAATCGCTCACCGGCGCGACCTCGAACCTCAAAGATCTGACCGATCGCCTGAACCGCGGCGAGGGGACCGCGGGCAAGCTGCTGACCGACGACACGCTCTTCAAGCGCCTCAATGGCGTCACCACACAGTTCGATCAGCTGATGACGAAATTGAACGAGGGCGAGGGCACCGCCGGACAGTTGCTGAAAGATAAACAGTTATATGAGAACATGAATGGCGCGGTCGGCGATCTGCGCGCCCTGATCACCGAGATCAAGAAGGATCCCCGGAAATATCTCAACGTGAAAGTGAGCATCTTCTAATGGCGAAGGACGAAGGAGCCGGAGCCGGCAGCATCCTGCTGGCGTTCATTCTCGGCGCGGTGAGCGGGGCGGCCGTGGCGCTGCTCTACGCGCCGGCCAGCGGACGCGAAACGCGTGAATATCTCGGCGACAAGGCGGCGGATGCGCGCGCCAGGGCGGCCGAAGCGGCGGCGAAGGGGCGCGATGCGTTGAACGACGCCGCCACCAAGAGCCGCGACGTCCTCAACCAGGGGCGGGAGACGTTGACGACCGCGATCGAGCGCGGCCGCGAAGCCTACCAGCAGGCGCGGCGGGACAACGCCTAATGGTCTGGCGCGACGTCTTCCTGGGCGTCATCGCGGTGGCGACCCTCGCCATCGCCGTCGCGCAGATCGGCGTCATCATTGCGGCCGGCCTGATGGCCCGCCGCGTCGGCCGCATGGTCGAACAGCTGGAACGTGACGTCAAACCGCTGTTCGGGCACCTGAACGCGATCGGCGCCGACGCCTCCCGCGCCGTCGCGCTCGCCACTGCCCAGGTCGAGCGTGCCGACAAGTTGTTCGCCGAGTTTGCCGGCCGGATCGAGCAAACCCTCACCGTCGTCCAGGAGTCGATCGACCGCCCGGCCCGCGAAGGGCGCGCCATGATCGGCGCGTTCCGCGCCGCGATGCAGGCCATCCGCGAGCTGCGCCACGCCCGCGCCCGCCAGGGCCGCGGCGAAGACGACGACGCCCTCTTCATCTGACCTTGCGCCGGCGGCCAGCCGGTGGTAGAACCAACGCTCATCATCCGCGACTAACCCGGGAGGGCTGTCTTGAAGCTATTCACGCGCCTCGTTGCCGCCGCTCCAGTCGCCCTTCTTGCGCTTGTCGTCGCCGTGCCCGCCTCCGCGCAGGACTCGAAATCGGCGCCGCTCGCCAGGCAGCTCGCGGCGGCGCTCGACGCCGCCAAGCTCGATAGCATCGCCGCCAGGGATCCGGACGGCACCGACGTGTTCGATGCCGCGCTGTACTTCCCGGGCCTGCAGCTGCTCGTCGTCTCCGGCAAGTACTCGGTGCCGCAGCTGCTGACGACGCGGCTCGCCGCGAAGGAGTACCGGGACGTCTATCTCGACCTGAACGGCGCCGCGACCGCCAAGGTTTTCATCGAAGATCCGGGCGCCGACGGCCTCAAGCCGAAGCGCGAGAACAACACCGCGTTCGATCAGGCCGAACTGGCGGGGAAGCGGACGATGTTCGACGGCGACTGGAAGGCGCAGAAGCTGTCGGAGCAGGACTACGGCAAGGCGTTCGCTGCCGCCGACGAACGCTACACGGCGATCCTGACGGCGCTGCTCGCGCAGCTGAAGAAGACGTCGTAGCCGATATGCAGGGCGTCAACGGCGTCCACCACATCACCGCCATTGCCGGTCCGGCGCAGGAGAACCTCGACTTCTACGCCGGCGTCCTCGGCATGCGGCTGGTCAAGCGCAGCGTCAATCAGGACGACCCCACCACCTACCATCTGTTCTATGCGGACGCGGAAGGCCATCCCGGATCGGACCTGACGTTTTTTCCGTGGGCGCAGATGGCGCCGCCGCGACCGGGCTACGGTCTGGCGATGGAAGTCGGGCTCGAGGTGCCGCAGGGCTCGCTCGACTTCTGGGGCCAGCGGCTGCAGCGCTACGGCACGCGGCCCGGGCCGGTGCAGACGCGATTCGGCCAGCAGCTGCTCGCGTTCTCCGATCCGCACGGCCTCAACGTCGCGCTCGTCGAAGCGCCGGCGGGCCGGCCGTTCACGCCGTGGGACGGCAGTCCGGTGCCGCACGCGCAGCAGGTGCGCGGCCTGCACGGCGCGCAGATCTGGGAGCGCGACGCGTCCGCGACGAGACAATTTCTGACCACGGTCCTCGGCTTCGAGGAGCTCGGCGCGGAGGGTGGCTGGACCCGCTTCGGCGTCCCGGGCGCGGCCGGCGTCGTCGACGTCCGCGACGCGCCGGAAGCGCGCCGCGGCGCGTGGGGCGTGGGCAGCGTGCATCATCTCGCGTGGCGCGTGGACAATGAGGCGCATCAGGCGCGGGTGCGGGCGCGGGTCGAATCGGCGGGAGCGCAGGCGACGCCGATGATCGATCGCTTCTGGTTCAAGTCGGTGTATTTCAAGGAGCCCGGCGGCGTGTTGTTCGAGCTCGCGACCGACGGTCCCGGGTTCGCGGTCGACGAAGATGCCGCGCACCTCGGCGAAACGCTGGTGCTGCCGCCGTGGCTCGAAGCGCATCGCGGGTCGATCGCGCAGGCGCTGCCGCCGCTCAATTTACCGGTTGAGAATTTACCAGGAGTACAGCCATGAAGGGATTCCGGCAGTTCATCTTCCGCGGCAACGTTCTCGATCTGGCGGTTGCGGTCGTGATGGGTGCGGCGTTCGCAGCGGTGGTCACCGCGCTGGTCAAGGATCTGCTGACGCCGCTGATCGCGGCGGTTGCCGGATCGCCAGACTTCTCGCGCATTGCGCTCGACGTCAACGGCAGCAAGCTGCTGATCGGCGACTTCCTCAACGCGGTCATCGCGTTCGTCATGATGGCGGTCGCGGTCTATTTCTTCATCGTCGTGCCGGTGAATCACCTGACCGCGCGGCTGAATCGCGGCGAGGCGCCGCCGGACCCGACGACCAAGAAATGTCCGGAGTGCTTGAGCGAGGTCGCGATCGCGGCGCGGCGCTGCGCCTTCTGCACCTCGGCGCTCGCCTGAACCGCGCGACCGGAATTCCACCGGTTCCTTCTGGTAACCCTCCCTTCGGGATCGGCAAAGACATCAGCAGACCCGATGTTCGCGCCTGAAGGAGGCTGCCATGCGACGTTCGATCCTCGCCGTTCCACTCGTCGTGTCCGCGTGCGTGCTGCTCGGCCCCGCCGTCGCACACGCCCAGACCGCACACCCCGATACCGCCGCGCGCGACGTGCTGCTGGCGCAGTGGACGGAGGTCGGCGACAAAGTCGTCAAGCTCGCCGAGGAATTCCCCGAAGACAAATACGAGTTCCGGCCGGTCGCCGGCGTGCGCAGCTTCGCCGATCAGCTCCGGCACGTCGCGTTCTGGAACGGCTACGTCGCGAAGAGCGCGCGCGGTGAGAAGGCCGACGGCAAGCAGAATGAGCTGCCGAAGGCCGACTACCCGACCAAGGCGGCCATCGTTGCCGCACTGAAGAGCAGCCTCGCGGAGGCGACCGCGCTGCTCAAGAACGGTCCCGAGACGCCGACGACGAAGTTGACGAACCTGTGGGTGTCGTTCACGGAGCACGCGGGGGAGCACTACGGCCAGATGGTGGTGTACTACCGGCTCAACGGCATCGTTCCGCCGGCATCGCGGGGACAGTAGAACAAGTTCTGTCTCAAGTCTCGACGATCACGCTCAGCCGCCGGCTCGGGCTGACTGCTGATCGCCGGACGCTAAGATAGGGGAATGGTTCCCCTGTCCGTACTCGATCTGTCGCCGATCATCGAAGGGCACGACGCGGCGCACGCGCTGGCGAACACGCTCGATCTCGCGCGTCATGCCGAGCAATGGGGCTTCCATCGCTATTGGCTGGCGGAGCATCACAACATGCCGGGGATCGCCAGCGCGGCGACCTCGATTGTGATCGCGCACGTCGCGCAGGGCACGAACACGATTCGCGTCGGCGCCGGCGGCATCATGCTGCCGAATCACTCGCCGCTGGCGATCGCGGAGCAGTTCGGCACGCTCGAATCGCTGTTTCCCGGCCGGATCGATCTCGGGCTCGGGCGCGCGCCGGGGTCCGACGGCCTGACCGCGCGCGCGCTGCGCCGCAGCTCGCTCGTCGACGAAGCGGAGGCGTTTCCGCAGGACGTCCTCGAGCTGATCGCGTACTTCCGCGGCGAGACCGGGCCGGTGCGCGCGGTCCCTGGCGCCGGATTGCACGTGCCGATCTGGATCCTCGGATCGAGCACCTTCGGCGCGCAGCTCGCCGCCGCCCTCGGCCTGCCGTACTCCTTCGCATCGCATTTCGCGCCGACCCAGATGATGCAGGCGATCGAGATCTACCGCGCGCAGTTCCGGCCGTCCGAGCAGCTCGATCGCCCGTACGTGATGCTCGGTTTCAACGTCTTCGCCGCGGACACCGACGAGGACGCGCAGCTGCTGTTCACGTCGCTGCAGCAGGCGTTCGTCAATCTGCGGCGCGGGATGCCCGGACGGCTGCCGCCCCCGGTCGCGGGGTTCGGCGATCAGCTGTCGCCCGCGGAGCGCGCGATGCTGGCGCAGGCGCTGTCGAGCGCCGCCGTCGGCTCCCGAGACACCGTCCGCCGCGGCATCGACGCGTTCGTCGCGAGGACCGCCGCCGACGAGCTGATCGTGACATCCCAAATCTACGACCACGCCGCCCGTCTGAAGTCGTTCGAGATCACGGCGTCGCTCGCCTGACACTCGCGTCGGGATCCCTGAGCGTGGGCTGAGCTATTACCTCTGGCAAGAAAATTGATACCGCTGAGGCTAGCCGGGGATGAGCCCTGGCGTTGCCGAGGCAACGTATGCAGGCTGAACAGTGCGACGCGCGCGTGTCTACGGGTATTACGGGACTGGACCACCTGCTTGGTGGCGGCTTGCCGCCGAAACGGGTCTACCTGATCGAAGGGGACCCCGGCAGTGGCAAGACGACACTGGGTCTCCAGTTTCTCCGGGACGGTATCGAACAGGGTGAGAAGGTGTTGTACGTCACCCTTTCCGAAACCCGCTCCGAGCTGGTGGCGGTTGCCGCCTCGCATGGCTGGACGCTCGACGGGATGACCATCCACGAGCTGTCGCCATCGGACGAGAGCTTCAGGCCGGACGACCAGTACACGTTCTTCCACCCGTCGGAAGTCGAGCTCAGCGTGACGACGAAGGCGGTGCTCGCGGAGGTGGAACGGATTAACCCGAGCCGGGTGGTGTTCGATTCGCTCTCCGAGATGCGGCTGCTGGCGCGCGAGCCGCTGCGCTATCGCCGCCAGATCCTCGGCCTCAAGCAGTTCTTCGTCGGCCGCAACTGCACCGTCTTCCTGCTCGACGACAAGACGGCGCAGGATGGCGACCTCCAGCTCCAGAGTCTGGCGCACGGGGTCGTCGCCCTCGAGCAGCTCGCACCCGAATACGGCGCCGAGCGCCGCCGGCTCCGCATCATCAAGATGCGCGGCGTCCGTTTCCAGGGCGGCTTCCACGATTTCATCATCTCGACCGGCGGCCTTCATGTCTTCCCGCGCCTGGTCGCCGCCGAATCGCGCGCCAACGGCAGCCACGGAAGCGCCAGCAGCGGCATCCCACGGCTCGACGCGCTGCTCGGCGGCGGCTTCGATCGCGGCACCTCCTCGTTGTTCATGGGTCCGGCCGGCGCCGGCAAGTCGGCGATCGCCACCCATGTCGCCGTCGCTGCGGCCAAGCGCGGCGAGCACGTCGCGGTCTACCTGTTCGACGAAGGGCTCGACACCTTCCGCCGCCGCGCCGCGGGGCTCGGCGCCGACATCACCGAGCACGTCGAGAGCGGCCGCATCGTGCTGACCCAGGTCGATCCGGCCGAAATGTCCCCCGGGGAATTCGCCGACAAGGTGCGCAACGCGGTGGATCAGGATCACGCCGCGGTGGTGGTGATCGACAGCCTCAACGGCTATCTCAACGCGATGCCGGAGGAGCGCTACCTCGTGGCGCAGCTGCACGAACTGTTCATGTTCCTGCGGCAGCGGGGTGTGCTCGCGATCTCGGTGGTCGCGCAGCACGGTATGGTCGGTCAGATGCAGGCGCCGGTCGACCTCAGCTACCTCGCCGACAACGTGCTGCTGCTGCGGTTCTTCGAGGCCGATGGCGCGGTGCGGCACGCGATTTCGGTGATGAAGAAACGGTCCGGGCCGCACGAGAAAACGATCCGCGAGCTGCGCCTCGAGGCGTCCGGGATCAATGTCGGCGAGCCGCTGACCGAATTCCACGGTGTCCTCACCGGGGTTCCGCGGCACACCGGCGGCGGCCGCGTCCCGCAGCGGGCCGCGGAACCATGAGCGATCGCGATCTCCGGGTCTGCGTGCTCGCGCCCATCGGCCGCGACGCGCGGTTGTCGTGCGAGATGCTGCAGGCCGAAGGGATCGCAGCCAGCGTCTGCGACAGCATCGAACAGATTTGCGCGTCGATTGACGACACGACCGGGGCGCTGCTGATCGCGGAGGAGGCGCTGCAGCCGGCGGCGCTCCAGACGCTCGTCACCAGCCTCGATCAGCAGCCGCCGTGGTCGGACATCGCCGTCATCGTTCTCGCCGGCGGCCAGTTTACGGCGTCGAGCGAGCGGCCGCTGACCGTGCTCGGGCCGCTGCGCAACGTCACGATCCTCGAACGGCCGGTCCGGCGCCTGATTCTCGCGCGCACCGTCGCGATCGCGCTGCGCGGCCGCCGGCGTCAGCTGGAGCTGCGCGCCTATATCGAGGAGCGGGCCGAGCTCCTGCGCCGCGAGCAGGCGGCGAATCAGATGAAGGACGAGTTCCTCATGACCGTGTCGCACGAGCTGCGGACGCCGCTGACCGCGATCTACGGCTGGGCCCGCATGCTGGTCACCGGCCAGATCCGCGAGGATCAGAAGCGGCGCGCGATCGAGACGATCGAGCGCAACGCCCAGGCGCAGACGCAGCTGGTCAACGATCTGCTCGACGTCTCCCGCGCGATGTCGGGCAAGGTCCGCCTCGACGTGCAGCCGGTGGATCTCAGTCACGTCGTGCTCGCCGCGATCGACTCGATGCAGCCGGCGGCCGACGCCAAAGGGATCCGGCTGCAGGCGAGCCTCGATCCCACGGCGGGGCCGGTGTCCGCCGATCGCGATCGCATGCTGCAGGTCGTCTGGAACCTGCTGTCGAATGCGATCAAGTTCACGCCGCGCGACGGGCACGTCAACGTCGTTCTGGCGAGCCGCGCCGATCAGGTCGAGCTGGTCGTCAGCGACACCGGCAGCGGCATCGCGCCCGATTTCCTGCCGCACGTCTTCGAACGGTTCCGTCAGGCCGACGCGGGGACGACGCGGCAGTACGGCGGGCTGGGGCTCGGGCTGGCGATTGTGCGGCACCTCGTCGAACTGCATGGCGGCTCCGTCACCGTCGACAGCGATGGCCCCGGCCGCGGCACCACGTTCCGCGTCGCCATTCCCCTCACCGTGCCGCAGCGCAGCGTCGTCGAAGAGAAGGTGCCCGGCGCGCTGCAGGCAGGGCAGGCGGCCGGCGCCAGATCGGTGCGCCGCCTCGACGATCTGCGCGTGCTGGTGGTCGACGATGAGCCGCAGGCGCGGGAGCTGTTTTCGGCGATCGTCGAGCACGCGGGTGCGGAGGTGCGGCTGGCGGGATCGCCGCGCGACGCGATGGCCATCCTGCGATCGTGGCATCCGGACGTGCTGCTCTCGGACATCGAGATGCCGCACGAGGACGGCTACGTGCTGATGGAGCAGGTGACGGCGACCGACGCCGGCCAGCGGCCGATCGCGATCGCCATCACCGCGCATTCGCGCCCGGAAGACCGCCTGCGCGCGCTCGAAGTCGGTTTCAGCTGGCACCTGCCGAAACCAATCGAACCGGCGGAGCTCGTGGCGGTCATCGCGTCCCTCACCGGCCGACTGCACCGGACGTAGCGCGCGAGAGTAGGTGGCAGCTTGGTGGCGCGCAGGGCTTCACGCCTGCGACTGGCCGTGAAGGCTGCGCATGAGGCGCGAAAATCGGGATGGGCGCCGGTTACAACCGGCGGCTGTCGTAGGCCCAGTGGAGGAGTGCCTGCCGCTGGCGGGGACGGCATTCGCGATCGCCCGGTTCGCAGTGCTTACGGATCGCGGCCGCATGCCGCGCCATCGCCCGCCATCTCGCGATCTGCCGCGCATCGTCCGGGCCGCGGCGGCCCATGTAGTAGCGGCAGTACCACTGGAACCAGCCGCGCGGATCCTGGGGACGCACCCAGTTGTTGCGGCGCCAGACCGCGAGCGACTGCGAGGCGTTGACGCCGAAGTAGTTCAACGCCGGATCGTGGCGCGCGGCGCACAGCTTTGCCTTGGCGAACCATGCCCGCGGAAATTCGCGGCGGCAGTCGGTCATGTACTTGCCGCCGAAGACGCCGAGCCGCAGCATCTGCGCCGGTGTCAGCTGCGGCCTGAACTCGGGCGCGAAGTTGCGGCCCGCCGGCTCCGTGCGGTCGTAGACATAGCCCCGCTGCATCGTGTCGTTGACGAGGACGCGCGTCCGCATGCGCGTCAGAAGGCGGCGCGCAGCGACAGCTGCAGCGTACGCGGCGCGCCCGGGCTGATGTTGTTGTCGCCGTTCGCGGTCGCGTAGTAGGTCGTGTTCAGGACGTTCTCGGCGTTCAGCGCGACCCGGTAGCGGCCTCTGCGGTAATAGAGCACTGCGTCGGCGCGCGTGTAGCCGGGCAAGACGACGAGATTGCTGAACGATGTGAAGACCCGCGACTGATCGATCAGGCCGCCGCCGCCGCCCCAGCGCGGGCTGACGTCGTAGGTCGACCACAGCGTCAGCTGATTGCGCGGCACGAGGCGGACGAGCCGTCCTTCCGGCGCCGCGGCGGTGGCGCGCGTGATCCGGCCGTCCAGCCGCGCGAAGCCGCCGTACAGTGTCCAGCCCGGACGCACACTGCCGGCCGCCGATATGGTGACCCCTTCCGTGCGCTGCTGGCCGGTGAGCACGAGGCGGGTCGGATCGTCGGGCGCCGTGTTCTTGACGTTGTTGCGATCGAGCCGGAACACGGCGGCCGCGACGTTCAGCCGCTTGCCGAGCAGATCGAGCTTGGCGCCGACTTCGTAGTTGCGGGCGTTTTCCGGTTCGAGCTCCGCGGTGTTCGTGGCGAGACCAAGTGTCTGGCCGCTGGGAAGAAACGTCGAGTTATAGCTCGAATATATCGACACGCGATAGGTCGGTTGGTAAATCAGGCCGGCGCGCGGGCTGACAGCGGTGTCCACCCGCGACAGGTTGGGATTGGCCGGCAGATGATCCTCGACGCTGACCGCAAACCGATCCAACCGCGCTCCTACGACCGCTTTCCAGCGCGCGCTCAACGCGACTTGATCCTGCACATAGCCGGCCAGCACGTCGGCCGAGGCGTGCCGATCGATCGCGATCGGCGCCGTCGCGAACGCCGCGTCGCGGACGCTGGCGGAGAGCGGCACGTTCGCGATCGCGGCCGCGGTGTGCCGCAGCTCGTCCTGGAACTGGTGGCCCGCCTCGACGCCGGCGAGCAGGGTGTGGGACACCCGGCCGGTAGCGGTTCTGAGAATCAGGTCGGTCTGATTGAACACGTTGGTGCGATCGATGTCGTGGTTGTACGCCGACAGGGTCAGCGTGTCGGCGTCGCCCACCGCGCTGCCCGCATAGACGTTCTGGTACGACTTGGCGTAGCGGCCGACGAGCGTGTGGTTGCGCACGCTCAGCGACGCGGTCAGGCGGTGCTCGATCGTCGCGTACGTGCTGTCGACGCCGCTCGTCGCCTGATTCTGGCTCAGCGAGCCGAAGAACTGCGCGGCCGGGACCTCGACCGGCCGGCCGTTCTTCGACGGGATGCCGCGATCGGCGAGACGACGATCGTAGAGCCGCTCGAAGCCGACGACGATCGACGTGTCGCCGCCCGGGCGGATGCTGAACGACGGATTGACGCCGTAGCGATGCAGGAAAAAGCCTTGCCGGAAGCCGCCGGAGTCTTCGCCCATCACGCTCAGTCGAAACGCGCCGCCGGCCGCGATCGCGCCGCCGACCTGCGCGGTCGCGCGTTTGTGATCGTAAGCGCCGAGCTCCGCCGCGAATTCCCCCGGCGCGCCGCGCTGCGGCGCCGCCGTGACCAGGTTGACGATGCCGCCGGCACCGCCGCGGCCGAAGAGCACCGCGGCCGGCCCCTGCAGCACCTCGACGCTCTGCACGTTGTAGAGATCGCGGAAGCGCTCCTGATCGTCGCGCACGCCGTCGACGAAAAAATCGGACTGCGTGCTGATGCCGCGGAGCACCACCTGGTCGCGATTGCCCTCGCCCTGCGCGATCGTCACGCCGGGCACGCTCTTCAATGCGCCGGCGATCGATTGCGCGTTCTGATCGCGCAGCAGGTCGCGCGTCACGATCGTCAGCGTCTGCGGGATGTCGCGCAGCGGGGTATCGGTCCTGGTCGCGGTCGCGGAGGCCTCGACCCGGTAGGGCGCGGCGGCCCCGATGACGTCCACCCGTTCCGGCGTCACGGAGACCTCAAGCGTCGCCGCTGTATCGCCGGTGAACCGGACGACGAGCCCGGTCCCGGACACCAGCGCCTCGAGCGCCGCCGCCGGCGTCAGCAGCCCGCTCACGCCCGGGGAGTGGAAGACGGCGAGCGACCCGAGCGCCGGTGCGGAAACGGCGATCCCGGTTGCCGATTCGAACTGGCGGACGGCCGCGTCGAGCGGTCCGGCGGCGATGTCGAAGCGTCGCGGGGCGTGCGGCGCCTGGGCGAACAGGGCGTGGGGCAGGAGGAAACCGTAAAGGATGAGAATGAGTCTCACTTTCATTCGTGGGATTTTATATCCGACCGTAATGGTCGTCAATCACTCGCCGCGCATCCGCGTGGCGCCGGCCTTTCGCACGTCGGAGAGTCGTGACCGCGGCCGTCCCCGTCAGGAGGTCACGGCCGCGAGTAGCCTACAATCGCGGGCGGATGTATGAATCCGCACTCTTTCTCTGCGCGATCGCGGCCGGCGCGGTCGCGTCGGTGTCCGGCTTCGGCATCGGCAGCCTGCTGACGCCGCTCGTCGCGCTGCACGCCGGCACCAAGACGGCGGTCGCGGCCGTTTCCATCCCTCATTTGATCGGCACCGCGGTCCGCTTCTGGCACCTGCGCGGCCAGGTCGATCGGCCGCTGCTGTGGCGGTTCGGTCTGACCAGCGCCGGCGGCGGCCTTGCCGGTGCGCTCCTCAACGCCCGTGCGCCCGGTCCGGCGCTGACCATCGTCCTCGGCGTGCTCCTGGTGTGTGCGGGCGCCGCGCAACTCACCCGGCAGGCGCAGCGCTGGCGCTTCCACGGCAGCGTCGCGTGGATTGCCGGTGCCGTCTCGGGGCTGTTCGGCGGCCTTGTCGGCAATCAGGGCGGCATCCGATCGGCCGCGATGCTCGGCTTCGATCTGCCGAAAGAGCGATTCGTCGCGACGGCGACGGCGATCGCGCTGTTCGTCGATGCCGCGCGCATGCCGGTCTACATCGTCGCCGAGCGCCACCAGGTGGCCGCAATCTGGCCGCTCGTCCTGCTCTCGACCGCAGGCGTCGTCGGCGGCACGCTGGGCGGCGAGCGGTTGTTGAAGCGCGTCCCCGAGGCGCGGTTCAAGCAGATCGTCGGCGCCATCGTGCTGGTCCTCGGGTTCGTGATTCTGCTGCGGTGGAACAGCTGAGCGGGCGGGAGGGGAGATGACCTGGTTGATCTATGCGCTCGCATCGGCGGTCACTGCGGCCGCGACCGCCATCCTGGCGAAGGTCGGCGTCGAAGGGGTGCCGTCGACGCTGGCGACCGCGTTTCGCACCACCATCGTGCTCGTCATTGCGTGGAGCCTCGTGCTCGCGCTCGGCGAGCGGCAGGCGCTGGTCGCGATGCCGCGCCGGTCCTGGATCTTTCTGTCGCTGTCGGGGGTGGCGACCGGGCTGTCGTGGCTGGCCTACTTCCGCGCGCTGCAGCTGGGGCCGGCGTCGCGCGTCGCGCCAATCGACAAGCTCAGTCTGCCGCTGACGATCATCCTGGCGGCGGCGATCCTGGGCGAGACGATTACCTGGAAAGTCGGCGTCGGCGTGGCGCTGATGACCGCCGGCGCGTTGCTGACCATCCTTTGATCGCGACACGCGCGACCGACCACGAAACGCGCGAAACGTTCCGTGGTGATCGCGGCGTACTGGTGCGAGGGGACACATGAAGCGCGAGCTGTTCGAGTATGCCAACGCGGTGCTGTTCACGCTGGCGGCGCTGCTGCCGATCGTGAACCCGTTGGGCTCGGCGCCGATTTTTCTGTCGATGACCGCCGATCTGCCGGGGACGGCGCGGCGCAAGCTGGCGGTGGTGGTCGCCCGGCATGCGTTTCTGCTGCTCACCGCGGCGATGCTGATTGGCACCTACGTCCTGCGGATCTTCGGCGTGTCCCTGCCGATTGTCCGGGTCGCCGGCGGCCTGCTGGTGACCGCGAACGGCTGGCGGCTGCTGAATGACGATGGCCGGGGAGCGGACGCGACGCCTGGACCGGTCGACGCGTGGGAGCGCGAGATCGCCCGTCGCGCCTTCTATCCGCTGACGTTTCCGCTCACCGTCGGTCCCGGATCGGTGTCGATCGCGATCACGCTGGGGGCGAAGGCGCAGAGCCGCGGCGCCAGCACGGCGCGCGAACTGCTCGCCGATCTGGTCGGCGTGGTCATCGTGTCGCTGACGGTGTTCCTCAGCTACCGCTTCGCGTCGCGGCTGATCGCGTATCTCGGCGAGACCGGCACGGCCGTCTTCCTGCGCCTGTCGTCGTTCATCCTGCTGTGCGTCGGCGTCGCGATCATCTGGAGCGGCCTCGTCGATCTGGTGCAGCCGCTGCTGTCACGATGAGCCCACCACGCACACGGAACCGAATCCGTATTCCTCTTCGCGCGTGTCGTTCCGTTGCGTGAGAGTCGTGGTTAGCGGGTCTTGGCGAGGATCACGTCCATTTCGTCCATGATCCGGTTCATCTGCTTGATCGTCAGGTCCAGCGGCTCGTCCGTCGTCATGTCGACGCCGGCGTCCTTCAACAGATCCACCGGGTATTTCGAACCGCCGGCCGACAGGAACGCGAGGTAGCGCTGTTTCGCGTCGGCGTCACCGGCCTTGACCTTCTCCGCGAGCGCCGATGACGCGGTGAACGACGTCGCGTACTGGAAGACGTAGAAGTCGCGGTAGAAATGCGGGATGTAGCTCCACTCGTGGGCGATGTTGTCGTCGACGATGCAGACCTGCTGATCGTGGCCGTAGTACTTCCTGGTGATCTCGAGATAGAGCTTCGAGAGCGCGTCGCCGGTGATCGGTTCGCCCTTGCCGGCCATCTCGTGCATCCGCAGCTCGAACTCGGCGAACTGCGTCTGCCGGAAAACGGTGCCCTTGATGTTCTCCAGATAATTGCCGAGCAGCGCCAGGCGCGTGTTGTCGTCCTTGATCTGGCCGAGCATGTAGTCGATCAGCAGCGACTCGTTGAATGTCGACGCGACTTCGGCGACGAAGGTCGGATAGCCGGCGAGCGGGAACGGCTGCGCCTTGTTCGAGTAGTAGCTCTGCATCGTGTGGCCGAGCTCGTGGGCCAGGGTGCTGACGTCTGCGTACTGACCGTTGTAGTTGATCAGCATGTAGGGGTGGACGTCGTAGGCGCCGCCGTTCGAGTACGCGCCGGATACCTTGCCCTCGTTCGGATAGAGATCGATCCAGCGGCTGTCGAAGGCCCGGCCAATCGTCGCCTGATAGTCGGTGCCGAGCGGCGCGACGGCGGCAAGCACGAGCTTCTGCGCCTCACCGGGCGTGTACTTCAGATCGACCGACGCCACGAGCGGCGCGTAGAGGTCGTAGTAATGCAGCTGATCGAGCTTCATCATCCGCTTGCGCAGCTTCAGGTAGCGATGGAATGCCGGCAGGTTCCTGTTCACGCCGTCGACCAGCCGCGTATAGACCGACGCCGGGATGTTGGGGCCGTCGAGTTGAGACGCGAGCGCCGACGGATAGTTCCGCGCCTTCGCGAAGAAGGCGACCTTCTGGACTTCGCCGTTCATCGAAGTGCCGTAGGTGCGGCCGAACGATCCGAGCGCGCCGAAAAACGCCGACATCACCTTCTGGCGATCGGCCCGGTTGGGCAGCGCGCGCAGGGCGCCGAACGCCGCCTGATCGAGGGTGACGCGCTTGCCGTCGCTCAGCGTCACCGCGGGGTAGGGAAAATCGGCGTTCGACAGGATGTTGAACACGTCCGACGGAGAGGTGGCGAGCGGCCCGGCGTCCGCCAGCAGTTTCTCCTCCGCAGCGGTCAACGTATGCGGCGCGCGCCGGAACACATCGTCGAGATAGAAGCGGAACACCGTGAGCCGTGCTTCGGCTGCGACCAGCGCCGTGACCTTCGCCTGGCCGGCGGCGAGCAGCTCGGGCTCGACGTAGGCCGCCTCGGCGCTCAGCGCCGCCCCGAGCTGGTTCATCTCCTGCCGCATGCCTTCGTGCGACGCGTCGCGCGTGTCCTGGTCCGCGAGCATGCTCGCGTAGACGTACTCGCGCGAGAACTCCTTGTTCAAGTCGGCCTGCAGCTCGAGGGCGTCGGCGAGCCTCGCGGCGGCGGAGGTGAGCGTGCCGCGGAACTGCGCCAGCTTCGGCACCTCGCCGGCCAGCCTCGTCTTCGCGGCGCGCCAGGCGGCATCGCTCGGGTAGATCTCGGCGAGGTTCCACTTGTACTTGTCAGGCGTCTGCGAGCGGTCGCGCGTCTGGGCGCCGGCGGTCACGGTGAGCGCAATCAGCGCGATGCCGAGGATCATCTTGCGCATGCCGTCATTCTGGCATAATCCTCTGCACGATCATGGTGACCGAAATCGAACAGTGGCCGTCGCTGCCCTACGAAGAGTGGAAGGACACCTACGCCACGCTGCACATGTGGACGCAGATCGTCGGCAAGATCGCGCTGGCGCAGGCGCCGCCGCTCAATCACTCGTGGGGCGTGACCTTGCTGGTGTCGCCGCGCGGGTTGACGACGAGGACGCTGGCGCATGGCGAGCGGACGTTCACGCTGGAGTTCGACTTCATCGATCATCAGCTGGTGATCCGCAGCTCGGACGGCGCCACGCGCCACGTCGCCCTGGCGCCGCGCTCGGTCGCGAATTTCTATGGCGAAGTGATGGCGACGCTGGAGGCGCTCGCGCTGCCGGTGAAGATCTGGCCGGTCGCGGCGGAGGTGCCGGTGCCGGTGCGGCTCGACACGGACGAAGCGCACCGGTCGTACGATCGCGCGCAGGCCCATCGCTGCTGGACGATCCTGTCGAAAGTGGCGCGCGTGTTCGAAGGATCGCGCTGCGATTTCGTCGGCAAGTGCAGCCCGGTCCATTTCTTTTGGGGCGGCTTCGATCTCGCGGTGACGAGGTTCTCGGGGCGGCCGGCGCCTCCGCGCGACGGTCCGGCGTTCATGCGCGAGGCCTACTCGCACGAAGTGATCAGCCACGGCTTCTGGTTCGGCAGCGGGCCGGTGCTCGAGCCGGCGTTCTACGCCTATGCGGTGCCGGAGCCGCCGGGGCTCAAGGCGGCGCGGGCGCAGCCGCGCGGCGCCTTCTACCACGGCGAGCTCGGCGAGTTCATCCTGCCGTACGAGACGGTGCGCCGGGCCGATTCGCCGGAGCACGCGATTCAGGCGTTCGTCGACAGCACCTACGATCAGGCCGCGAATCTGGGACGCTGGAATCGCGCCGTGCTCGAGCGGACGCCGCGTTGAGAGCGGCGCGCACGTGTCCTGTTGACGGACTACGGAGGGTTGGACTCGGGCGTGCGCTCCGATCCCGGTGTCTCTGTGTTGTATTGTCGGTTGACGTGACGCTGCGTGAGGGTGTGATCCATGTCTGACCCCAACGATCCTCATCGCGGTCAACCCGTACTGACGCTCGGTCCGCCTCCGACCGCGGCGCGCGTGACGCTGATCATGGTGCACGGCCGCGGCGCCTCGGCCGAGGACATGCTCGGCCTGGCCCACGAGTTCGACACCACGGATGTCGCCTTCCTCGCGCCGCAGGCGGCCGGCCGCACCTGGTATCCCTCGTCGTTTCTGTCGCCGATTCGCGACAACGAGCCGGGGATCACGTCGGGGCTCAACGTGATCGGCGGCCTGGTCGACCGCCTGATCGCCGAGCAGATTGCGATCGATCGGATCGCGGTGCTCGGCTTCTCGCAGGGCGCGTGCCTCTCGCTCGAATTCGCGGCGCGTCATCCGCGCCGCTACAAGGCGGTCGTCGGTCTGAGCGGCGGCTTGATCGGTCCGCCCGGCACGCCGCGCGGCTACCCCGGCACGCTCGACGCGGCTCCGGTGTTCCTCGGCTGCAGCGACATCGATCCGCATATCCCGCTGGCGCGCGTCCATGAATCGGCCGACGTCTTCCGCCGCATGGGGGCCTCGGTCGACGAGCGGATTTACCCGCGGATGGGGCACACCGTCAACGAGGATGAGGTGACCGCCGTCCGGGCGCTGCTGATGTCATCGGATCGTCACCCTTCTGACACATAAAACGGGTGTAATCGAACGCGTGAAACTGCATGTGCTCGCGGTCGCCGTCGTCTGCCTGCTGGCCGGTGCCGGATGCTCGACCGCCGACTCCAGCTCCGGCACCTCGCCGGCCGCGCTCCTCGCGACTGCGCCGTCGACGCCGCTCGTGACCGAAACATTTTCCGGAACGGTGCAGCCGGGCTCGAATGACTCGCACCCGTTCACCGTCACGTCGGACGGCTTTCAGATCACGCTCGCGATGACCGCTGCAGGGCCGCCAGCGACAATCGCCGAGGGCTTGGGTATCGGCCAAGTCGTGAGCGGCAGTTGTCAGTTGCTGTCCGGCGGCTTCGGCACGTTCACGCCGAGCATCACGCCGCAGTTGGCCGGGACCATTCCCGCTGGAAGCTACTGCGCGATGGTGTACGACGTCGGCAACCAGAGCGCCGCGATCACCTACACCGTCATCGTGCAGCATTATTGAAGCCCGCCGCCGTCCGCGCTGATCAGGGCGCGGGCAGCAGCGCTTCGGCCGCGACGATCGTGAATCGCGTCGTGGCGAATGCCGGTCCGGCGAAGCCGTCGCTCAGCTCGATCGTGCGCGTGTCCCCCGGCTGAAAGACGTCCTTGATCCGCTCGTGACGTTCGTCCACCGCCGCGCCCCCCTCGTCGAGATACGCGGCGATGTAGAGCGGATCGCGATAGGCGACCGACGTGCTCGCGTTGTGGACGGTGATGGTCCAGTGCAGCGACCGCCGCGGTCCCATCCGAAACGCCGCCGCGAGCACCTGGACGTCGCGCGTGGGATCGTAGGCGCGCGACCGGTCGGAGAGCACCGCCGGCCCGCCGTCGATCGCGAAATCGCGCCGGTGCGCGAACATCTCCGGCGACTTCAGCCGGACCGCCGCGGCGACGACGCCGCGGTTCTTGTAGAGCGAGAGCTCGGGCCCCTGCGTCCAGGCGAGGCCGGCGTGCAGCACGACGTTCAGGATCAGCACGGCCGCCGCAATCCGCCGCGCCCGCGGCGAGTCGACGAATGTCCACCAGAACGCCGCGAACAGCAGCGCGATCGGCGCCAGCACGTAGAAGGCGTGCGCCTGCGGCGGCTCCATCACCACCCAGTAGCTCGCGTAGACGAGCAGCACGCTCGCGGCGACGAGCGGCCGCATCGCCGCCCACTGCCGCGCCGGCAGCGCCGCCGGCCACTGCCGCGGCGGCCGGCAGGCATCGACCGCCATCCACAACGGCTGCACCAGGCCGATCAGCCAGATGACCGCCGCCAGCGGCACCAGCCAGAGGTGGCGGGCGAAGAACTCGAGCCGCTTGGCGCCATCGGTCGCGATGAAGCGGCTGATCTCCAGGCTCGCAAACGACAGCAAGCGCGCCAGGGTGGTGGCGATGATCCACGGGTTGACCACATGCGGATGCAGATTGCGGCCGACGCCCCCCGATCCGGCGTTGATGCCGAAGCGCGCCAGCGTCGGCACCAGCAGCGCGCCGGGCAGCAGCGCGCCGGCCGCGAACGCGGCGGCGTGCCGCGCCAGCCCCGCGGCGCCGTCATCGCGGC
>JAOBWF010000243.1 GCA_025463215.1 Acidobacteriota bacterium
CGGCAGGCGGCGACGATGCCGCCGACCGAGGTGTCGGGCTCCATCGGCTTGCGCCCGCCAGGTCCCCAGGCCTCTTCCTTCTCGGCGACCGGCTGGGCGTCGGCCAGATCGGCGACAGTCTTGGCGCCGAACAGTTTGAGCGCGTCGGCGTAGCGATCGACCGGATGGCCGCTCCAGTACAGCCCGAGCGTCTCCTTCTCGAACCCGAGCTGCTCGGTTTCGGTCCACGGCGCCGCCGGCGGCAGCGGCGCCGCCGCCTCCACCCCGACGTCTCCGCCGGCGTCGGCCGGCCCGCCGAACAGATTGTTCTGGCCGCTGTCGCGCGACCGCTGCATGCGCGCGCCGTGCTCGCATGCGGCGTCGACCGCGGCGAGGATGCGCGGCCGCAGCTGCAGCGTCGGCACTCCCTCGTACGCTGTGCCGGTGGCGAGCGAATCGAAGGCGCCGGCCTTGGTCAGGCTCTCGAACACGCGCTTGTTGACCAGGCGGAGGTCGAGCTCCTCGCACAGCGACTGCAGCGAGCGAATCCGCCCCTGCGTCTTGCGCACGCCGAGCAGCGAGTCGATCGCGCCTTCGCCGACGTTCTTGATCGCCGTCAG
The DNA here is from genome assembly GCA_025463215.1 of Acidobacteriota bacterium. GTDB lineage: Bacteria > Acidobacteriota > Vicinamibacteria > Vicinamibacterales > CAVVIG01 > CAVQFC01. The sequence continues at coordinate 600 of JAOBWF010000243.1, forward strand.
CCCGAACCGCACCCCCTTGGGCGTGACGGTGAACCGCATCTCGCTCTCGTTGATGTCCGGCGGCAGCACCGGAATCTGGCGGTCGCGGCACTCGCCGAGGTAGAGTGCGAGCTTGTCGGTGTTCGCCGCCTCGATAGTCAGCAGCGCGGAGGCGAAATGCCACGGGTAGTTCGCCTTGAGATACGCGGTCTGGTACGCGAGGTAGGCGTACGCCGTCGAGTGCGACTTGTTGAAGCCGTAGCCGGCGAAGTGCGCCATCAGGTCGAACAGCGGCGCCGCCTTCTTTTCGGCGGTGCCGAGCTTCTTGGCCCCCTCGACGAACTTGCCGCGCATCTTGGCCATGACCTCGGCGTTCTTCTTGCCCATCGCCTTGCGCAGCAGGTCGGCTTCGCCGAGGGTGAAGCCGGCGACGACGTTCGAGATCCGCATCACCTGTTCCTGATAGGCGATGACGCCGTAGGTGTCGGACAGGATCGGTTCGAGCTCCGGCAGGTCGTATTTGATCTCGGTCTTGCCCTGCTTGCGCGCGATGTAGTCGTCGACCATGCCGCTGCGCAGCGGGCCGGGACGATACAGGGCGTTGAGCGCGATCAGATCGTCGAGCCGCTGCGGCTTCGACTTGCGCAGGATGTCGCGCATGCCGCTGCTCTCGAACTGGAAGATGCCGAACGTCTGGCCGTCCTGAAAAATCTGATACGTCTTGGCGTCGTCGAGCGGCACGGTGTCGATGTCGAGGTCGAGGCCGGTCGTCCGCTTGATCTCGCAGATCGCGTCGAAGATCAGGGTCAGCGTGCTGAGCCCCAGGAAGTCCATCTTGAGGAGACCGACCCGCTCGATCTCCTTCATCGACCACTGGGTCACGATTTCGTCGCGCGCCCCCTTGTAGAGCGGGGCGTATTCGGTAATCGCCTTCGGCGCGATCACCACGCCGGCGGCGTGCACCGACGCGTGCCGGGTCATGCCCTCGAGGCGGCGGGCGACGCTGAGCAGCTCCTTGACCTTGGGGTCGCTCTGCTCCATCCCGCGGAGGATCTCGCTCTCCTCGAGCGCCTTGGCGAGCGTCATGTCGAGCGCCGGCGGGATCTGCTTCGCGACCTTGTCGACGTCGGCGAACGACATCTCGAGGACGCGGCCGACGTCCTTGATCACCGCCTTGGCCTTCATCGTCCCGAAGGTGATGATCTGCGCGACCTTCTCGCGGCCGTATTTCTGCGTGACGTATTCGATCACCTCGCCGCGGCGCCGCTCGCAGAAGTCGATGTCGATATCCGGCAGCGAGATGCGGTCCGGGTTGAGGAAGCGCTCGAAGATCAGGTCGTAGTCGATGGGATCGACGTCGGTGATCCGCATGCAGTACGCGACCAGGCTGCCGGCCGCCGAACCGCGGCCCGGTCCGACCGGGATCCCCTTTTCGCGGGCGTGGCGGATGAAGTCCCAGACGATGAGGAAGTACCCGGGGTACTTCATCATCTTGATCATGTCGAGCTCGTAGCTGAGACGGCGCTCGTACTCGTCGATGGTGTGGCGCAGCGTGCCCTCGAGGGCGAGCTGCTTCAGCCGCGGCAGCCGCTGCGCGAACCCTTCGCGCGCGACGTGATCGAAGTAGCTGTCGACGGTGAAGCCGATCGGCACGTCGAAGTCGGGCAGGAAATTCTCCCCCTCGGCGATCTTGACGTTGCACCGCTCGGCGATCCGCATCGTGTTCGCGAGCGCGTCGGGGTAATCCTTGAACGTCTCCGCCATCTCGTCGGCGGTCTTGAGGAAGAACTGCTTGGCGTCGTAGCGCAGCCGCTTCGGATCGCTGAACGCCTTGCCGGTGCCGATGCAGAGCAGGATGTCGTGCGGGTGCGCGTCGGCCGCCTGGAGATAGTGCACGTCGTTGGTGCAGATCATCGGCAGCCCGAGATCCCTGGCGATCGCGGGCAGGCCGCTGTTGACGAGGCGCTGTTCTTCGATGCCGTGCCACTGCATCTCGAGAAAGAAATTGTTGGGACCGAGGATGTCGCGGTACGCGGCGGCGGCGTCCACCGCCTTGCGTTCCTGCTGGTGCGACAACCCCTCGGCGACCTCGCCCTTCAGGCAGCTGCTCAATCCGATCAGCCCTTTGGCGTGCTGCGCCAGCAGCGCCTTGTCGATGCGCGGCTTGTAGTAGAACCCCTCGGTGTAGCCGGCGGACACCAGCTTGATCAGGTTGTGATAGCCCTCGAGGTTCTCGGCGAGCAGGACGAGGTGATTCTGGGTCGCGCCCGGCACACCGCTCTTGTCCTGCCGATCGCCGGGGGCGACGTAGACCTCGCAGCCGAGGATCGGATTGAGGCCGCGCGCCCGCGCGTGATCGTGGAAGATCACCGACGAGAACAAGTTGCCGTGCTCGGTGACGGCGATCGCCGGCATCTTCTGCCGCACCGCCTCGTCCAGCAGCTCGTCGATCCGGCAGGCGCCGTCGAGCAGCGAGAACTCGGTGTGCAGGTGAAGATGGACGAACTCAGCCACCCCGCGACACCCGATAGGTCCTCAAATCCTCAGCTCCACACATCCTCAAATCCCTGCTATTCCCACTCGATCGTCGACGGCGGTTTCGACGAGATGTCGTAGACGACGCGGTTGATGCCCTTGACCTCGTTGACGATGCGCGAGGAAATCGCGGCGAGGAGGTCGTGCGGCAGGCGCGCCCAGTCGGCGGTCATGCCGTCCTTGCTCTCCACCGCGCGGATCGCAATCGCGTTTTCGTAGGTCCGCTCGTCGCCCATCACGCCGACGCTCTGAATCGGCAGCAGCACGGCGAAGCTTTGCCACAGCTTCGTGTACCAGCCAGCTCTCCTGATTTCCTCGGACACGATCGCGTCGGCCTTCTGCAGCAGCGCAATCCGGACCGGCGTCACTTCGCCGAGGATCCTGACGGCGAGGCCGGGGCCCGGGAACGGCTGGCGCACGACGAACTCCTCGTCGAGGCCGAGCTTGCGGCCGACGGCGCGAACCTCGTCCTTGAACAGCTCGCGCAGCGGCTCGATCAGCTGCATGCGCATCCGCTCGGGCAATCCACCGACGTTGTGATGGCTCTTGATCATCGACGACTGGCCGACAATCGAGATCGACTCGATGACGTCGGGATACAGCGTTCCCTGCGCGAGGAAGTCGACCTGGCCCAGCTTCGCCGCTTCCGCTTCGAAGACGTCGATGAACGTCGCGCCGATGATCTTGCGCTTGGTTTCCGGATCGGTGACGCCAGCCAGGCGATCGAGGAAGAGCTTCGACGCGTCCACGAACACCAGCGGCAGCTGCAGCCGTTCATAGCGCTTGCGGATCTGCGCCGCCTCGTCCTGCCGGAGTACGCCGTTGTCGACGAAAATGCAGGTGAGCTGGCTGCCGACTGCGCGGTGAATGATCACCGCCGCGACCGTCGAGTCGACGCCGCCGCTGAGCGCGCACACAATCCGCCCGGTGCCCGCCTTGCCCCTGATCCGTGCCGAGGCTTCCTCGACAAACGACGCCATCGTCCAGTCGCCGGTGCAGCCGCAGACGCCGTAGGCGAAGTTGCGCAGGATCTCGAGGCCGTGCTCGGTGTGGACCACCTCGGGATGAAAAAGGATCGCGTAGAGCGCGCGCTCGGTGTCGGACATCGCCGAAATCGGTGCGTTCGCACTGGTCGCGACCACCGAGAAGCCGGCGGGCGCCGCGGCGACGAAGTCCCCATGGCTCGCCCACACGCGCAGTTCGGCCGGAACGTCCGCGAACAGCGCCGCCGAGGCCCCCTGCGCGGTGACGCTGACCTGGGCGTGGCCGAACTCGCGCGATGGCGCCGGTGCGACCTGACCGCCAAGCTGATCGGCCATCAGCTGCATGCCGTAGCAGATGCCGAGCACCGGGCGGCCGAGCGCGTAGATGGCGGGATCGCACTTGGGTGCGCTCACGTCCGACACGCTCTTCGGGCCGCCGGACAGGATGACGCCCACCGGGTTGCGTGCGCGGATCTTCTCGATCGGCGTGTTCGGCGGCCAGACCTCGGAGTAGACCGAGAGCTCGCGCAACCGCCGAGCAATCAATTGGGTGAACTGCGAGCCGAAATCCAGAACGATGATGGTTTGATGGGTCACGAGAGGAGCCAGCGTCCTGATGATTATACGGCGGCCGCCGCGCGGATGGGGCGGGAAAGCGATCGCCGGCCGCCGCTGACGTCCGGTTCGACATCGCCGCTCGACCGCTTTCGCATCGCGCCACCCCGCGCCAGCCGTGTGTGGCGGGGGTTCGCAACAGGCGCTCGAATTGCACGCCCCACCAGTCGTGCATCGGCGCTACGCAATCTGTACAGTCGCCTTACTGCTTCTGCTCGCGCGTTCGGCTCCGGCACAGGTGGTGATCACCGCGGGGGACGATGTCAACCTGCGGCTCGGGGTGCTGGGCCAGTTCTGGGCCGATGCGATCAACGATCCGGTCGCCGACAGCGAGACACGCAACCTCTTCGTCCGCCGCATCCGCTTGATCACCGGCGGACAGGTCGCCAAGCGCGTCACGTTCTTCGTTGAAACCGACGCGCCCAACCTGGGCCGCACCATCACCACCAAGAACATCACGCCAGCGGTGATCGTGCAGGACGCGTTCGCGTCGTTCGCGGCGGCCGACGCGCTGATCATCGACGCCGGGCTGATGTTCGTGCCCTTTTCGCGCAACAGCGTCCAGAGTGCGGCCACCCTGCTGCCGATCGATTACGGCGCGAATACGTTCGCGCAGAGCGCGGCGACGCAGTCGTCGACCGGCAGGGACACGGGGTTCCAGGCGCGCGGCTACCTCGCCGCGAAGCACGTCGAGTACCGGATCGGCGCGTTCCAGGGCGCACGCGATGCCGGTTCCCACAACCAGTTCCGCTACGCCGGACGCGTGCAAGCCGATCTGCTCGACCCTGAGGTCGGCTTCTTTTATGCCGGCACGTATCTCGGCAAGAAGCGCGTCGTCGCGCTCGGCGCCGCGTTCGACACGCAGCAGGACTACCACGCGTACGATGCCGATGCCTTCGTCGACCTGCCGGTGCGGGTCGCGGCGGTCACCGCGCAATTCGACTACAACCGCCTGGACGGCGACGGATTTCTACCGGCGATTCCCCGGCAGAATACCTACCTCGCCGAGCTGGGGGTGCTCATCACGCCGGCGCGGCTGACGCCGTTCGTGCAGTTCACGAACCGCGACGTGACGGGCACGACGGTGAGCGACGAGCGACGTGCATCGGTCGGCGCCGCGTTCTGGTGGGCGGCGCACAACGCAAACGTCAAGGCGGCATACACGCGGGTGACGCCCGGCGCCGCCCCTGAGCAGCACGAGTTCACGCTCCAGCTGCAGCTGTTTTCCTACTGATGACCAACAACCGCTGGCTCATCGCCGCCGCCGCCGTCGTGATGCAGATCTGTCTTGGCGCGGCCTACGGGTGGAGCGTCTTCGTCGCGCCGCTGGTCGCGATGACCGGCTGGACGCTGACGCAGGTCTCGCTCAACTTCACGCTTGCGATTGCGTTCCTCGGCCTCGGCACGATCATCGGCGGGCTGTGGCAGGATCGTGTCGGCCCGCGGATGGTCGCGACCGTCGCCGGCGTGATCTATGGCGCCGGCTATCTGCTGGCGGGCTGGTTCGCCGCGCGCCAGTCGCTCGCCGGCCTGTATGTGAGCTACGGCGTGCTCGGCGGGTTCGGCATGGGCATGGGCTACATCACGCCGGTCGCGACCATCACCAAGTGGTTTCCGGACCGGCGGGGACTGATGACCGGCGTCGCGGTCGCCGGCTATGGCGCCGGCGCGCTGATCATGAGCCCCTTTGCCGCGCGATCGATCCTCGCGCGCGGCGTCCCCGCGACCTTCGAGATCCTCGGTGTCGTCTACCTCGTGCTGGTCGTGCTCGCGGCGCAGTTCTATCGCAATCCGCCCCAGGGCTGGCGTCCGGCGGGCTGGCAGCCGTCGGGCGCTGTGGCGGCGGCGGCGTCCACCTACGACTTCACCGTCGGTGAGGCGATGCGCACCGGGTCGTTCTGGCTGCTGTGGCTGATGCTGTTCCTCAACGTCTCGGCCGGGATCATGATCATCAGTCAGGCGTCGCCGATGGCCCAGCAGCTCGCCCACATGACACCGGTGGCGGCCGCCGGCATGGTCGGGCTGATCTCGATCTTCAACGGTGCCGGGCGCGTGTTCTGGGCCTGGGTGTCCGACTCGATCGGCCGGGCGCGGGTCTACCTGCTGCTCTACGTGATTCAGGCCGTGATCTTCCTGATGCTCCCCCGGCTCACGAACCTGACGCTCTTCAGCGCGGCATTCGCGGTCATCGGGCTGTGCTACGGCGGCGGCTTCGGCACCATGCCGTCGTTCACCGCCGATTTCTTCGGCGCCAAGTACATGGGGGGCATCTACGGCTGGATCCTGCTGGCGTGGGGCGCCGGCGCGATTCCATCCCCAATCCTGATCGCGCGGCTGCGCCAGACGACAGGGCGCTACGACCAGGCGATCTACGCGATCGCCGTGGTCATGCTGATCGGCATCGTGCTGCCGTTGATCGTACGGCGGCCGGCCCCGCCGGGCGCCGTGCGGTATGAACCCGGATCGATGCCGCCGGCCGACGCGCGGCGGCGGGCATGACCATGAAACTCCTGTCCCTCGCGCCCTGGCCGCTGGCGCGCCAGCTTGCCGGCGGCGGACGCGGCACCGGCCAGGATGCGATGAGCGCGAACACGCTGGCGCTCCGTCCGCGCAACGAGGGCGCCGCCGTCGCGCGATCCATTTGTCCCTACTGCGCCGTCGGCTGCGGCCAGCTCGTGTTTCATCGCGACAACCGGCTGGTGTCGATCGAAGGCGATCCGGCGTCGCCGATCTCGGCCGGCCACCTGTGCCCGAAAGGGTCGGCGAGCTACGAGCTGCTGACGCATCCCAAGCGGCTCACGCGGGTGAAATACCGGCCGCCGCACGCCACCGCGTGGCAGGAGCTCGAGCTCGAGGACGCGATGGACATGATTGCCGATCGCGTGTGGGCGTCTCGCGAGCGCGGCTTCGTCGAAGAAGTCGACGGCCACCCCTTGATGCAGCTCCGCACGGTGGCCCATCTCGGCGGCGCCACGCTCGACAACGAAGAGAATTATCTGATCAAGAAATTGTTCGCCGCCGGCCTCGGCATGGTGTCGGTCAGCAACCAGGCGCGCATATGACATAGCTCCACGGTGCCCGGTCTGGGCACCTCGTTCGGGCGCGGCGGCGCGACGACGGCGCAGCAGGATCTGGCGAACGCCGATGCGATCCTGATCATGGGATCGTCGATGGCCGAAAACCATCCGGTCGGCTTCCGCTTCGTGGTGCAGGCGCGCGAGCGCGGTGCGACCGTCATCCACGTGGATCCACGGTTCAACCGCACCTCGGCCTCGGCCGACATCTGGGTTCCGCTCCGCGCCGGCACCGACATCGCGTTCCTCGGCGCGCTGATCAACTACGTCCTCCAGAACGATCGCATGTTCCGCGACTACGTCATCGCTTACACCAACGCCGCGACGATCGTGCGCGAGGACTTCCGCGATACGGAAGATCTCGACGGCCTGTTCTCCGGGTGGAACGAGGCCGAGCGCAAGTACGAGCCGGCCTCCTGGCACTACGACGGCGTCGACGGCGGCGATACGCAGAGCAGCGAGACGACGTCCACCGCCTACGGCCTGTTCGGCAGCAGCCGCGGCGGCCAGCCGACGCGGCTCGATCGGGCGCACCGCGACGACACGCTGCAGCACCCGCGCTGCGTCTACCAGCTGCTGCGGAAACACTACGCGCGCTACACGCCCGAGCTGGTCGAGCAGGTGTGCGGCGTGCCGCGCGATCACTTCCTGCGGGTCGCCGACGCCTTTACCTCGGCATCCGGTCCGGAGAAGACCGGCGCGATCTGCTACGCCGTCGGCTGGACGCAGCACTCGACCGGCGCGCAGATCATCCGCGCCGCGAGCATCCTGCAGCTGCTGCTCGGCAACATCGGCAGGCCCGGCGGCGGCATCATGGCGCTGCGCGGTCACACCTCGATCCAGGGATCGACCGACATCCCGACGCTGTACGATCTGATGCCGGGGTACCTGCCGATGCCCAACTTCGAGTCGGGCGCACACACGCTGGCCGAATACATCCGGCAGAACGACACGGCGACCGGCTGGTGGCACAACGTCGACAAGTACGTCGTCAGCCTGCTGAAAGCGTGGTACGGCGATGCGGCGACGGCGGCGAACGATTACGGCTACGACTGGCTGCCGCGCATCACCGGTGATCACTCGCATCAGGGCTACTGGCTCGACATGAACGACGGCCGCATGGAGGGGCTGTTCGTCTTCGGCCAGAACCCCGCGGTTGGCGGACCGAACGCACGGCTCGAGCGGCGCGCGCTGGCGCAGCTCGACTGGCTGGTGGTCGACGACATGGTCGAGACGGAGACGGCCAGCTTCTGGTACGACTCGCCGGAGGTCGAGCGCGGCGAACTGCGGACAGCGGACGTGAAGACGGAAGTGTTCCTGATGCCGGCGGCCGGACACGCGGAAAAGAAGGGCTGCTTCACGAATACGCAGCGGCTCATTCAATGGCGCGAGAAAGCGGTCGATCCGCCTGGCGATGCGCGCAGCGATCTCTGGTTCATCTTTCATCTCGGCCGGCGCCTGAAGGCGAAGGCCGCGAACGACCAGCGGCGGCGCAACGCGGGGCTGAACGCGCTCGCCTGGGACTACCCCACCGAGGCGCCGCACGACGAGCCGGATGCGGACGCGATTCTTCAGGAAATCAACGGGCGGCGGACCGCCGACGGCACGCTGGTGGGCGGCTTCCGCGATCTCAAGGCCGATGGATCGACGTCATGCGGCTGCTGGATTTACTCCGGCATCTATCCCGAGTCCGGCCGGAACCGCGCGAACGAGCGCCACTCGCAGGACGGCCTGGGACACGGCTGGGGCTTCGCGTGGCCGGCCGATCGCCGCATCATGTACAACCGCGCCTCGGCGCGTCCGGACGGGACGCCATGGAGCGAGCGCAAGAAGCTGGTGTGGTGGGATGACGCGAAGCGGCAATGGACCGGTCTCGACGTGCCGGACTTTACCCTGACGAAAGCGCCGGATTACCGGCCGCCAACCGACGCGGTCGGCGACGATGCGCTCGGCGGGGATCGGCCGTTCATCATGCACCAGGACGGGCTCGGCTGGATCTGGGCGCCGATCGGCCTGCGCGACGGCCCGCTGCCGACGTACTACGAGCCGCTCGAGTCGCCGGTCGGCAACGTGCTGTATCCGCGGCAGCCCACCAACCCGCCGGCCGACAAGAAGGAACGGCCGGACAACGTCTACGTGCCGATCGGCGATGCGCGATTCCCGCACGTCCTCACGACCTACCGGCTGACGGAGCATCACACGGCAGGCGGCATGTCGCGCACGCTGTCGCACCTCGCCGAGCTGCAACCCGAATTCTTCGCCGAGATCTCGCCGGAGCTGGCGGCCGCGGTCGGCGCGCAGCCCGGCGGCTGGGTGACCATCGCCTCGCCGCGCGGGGTCGTCGAGGCGCGCGCGCTCGTCACCTCGCGCATGCCGTCGCTGCAGATCGACGGCCGGCTCGTGCATCAGGTCGGCCTGCCGTATCACTGGGGCAGCCGCGGCCTCGTCACCGGCGACTCCGCCAACGATCTGATTGCAATGTCCGAGGAGCCCAACGTCCGCATCATGGAGACGAAGGGCCTTGTCTGTCATGTCGCGCCCGGACGGCGTCCGCGTGGACCCGCCGCCCTGGCTTATCTCGCGAGACTGATGCATGGCGACCACCGCGTTTCTGACTGACTCGACGCTCTGCATCGGCTGCAAGGCGTGCGAGGTCGCCTGCAAGGAGTGGAACGAGGTGCCGGCCGACGGGTTCGACTGGTCCGGCCATTCGTACGACAACACCATGCACCTGGGCCACTCGACCTGGCGCCACGTCAAGTTCGTCGAGATGACGACGGCGTTCGGCGTCGGCGGCAATTCGGGTGCGCAGATCACGTGGGAGTTCTCGTCCGACGTGTGCAAGCATTGCGAGAACGCCGGCTGTCTCGAGGCGTGCCCGACCGGCTCGATCGTGCGCACCGAATTCGACACCGTCTACGTCCAGCCCGACGTCTGCAACGGCTGCGGTTACTGCGTCGTCGGCTGCCCGTTCGGCGTGATCGACCGGCGCCCCACCGACGGCCGCGCGTTCAAGTGCACGTTCTGCTACGACCGCCAGAAGGCCGGGCTGCAGCCGGCGTGCGCGACCGCCTGCCCGACCGGCTCCATCCTGTTCGGCGAGATCGACGACATGCGCGCGCGCGCCGACACGCGGCTGGGCGAGCTCCGGGCCCGAGGGGTGGAGGACGCGGTGATCTACGATCCGCGCGAGACGAGCGTCGGCGGCATCCACGCGATGTTCATCGTGCGCGGCGATCCGGAAGCCTACAACCTCCCCGCGAACCCGCAGGTGCCGACCGTGTACCTGCGCGACGGTTGGCGATCGGCGGCGATGGCGGCGGTGGCGCTGATCGCGGGCACCGCGCTCGCGTTCGCGGGGCGGCGATGACGGCGACCTACTACGACGTCCCGCTGCTGAAGGGGCCGGTCTGGACCTGGGAGGTGCCGCTGTACTTCTTCGTCGGCGGCGCCGCGGGCGGCGCGGCGATCATCGGCAGCGTCGCGCAGTGGAGCGGCGGCGATCCGGCGCTGGTACGCGACGCGCACTGGATCGCGGCCGGCGGCGGGCCGCTCTCGGCGGCGCTGTTGACGGCGGATCTCGGCCGCCCCGAGCGCTTCCTCAACATGCTGCGCGTGTTCAAGCCGCAGAGCGCGATGTCGGTCGGCTCGTGGACGCTGTCGGCGTTTTCCGGCACGAGCACGCTGGCACTCGTGCCGGCGGCGTCGCGCGTCGCCGGCAGCGCCAGCGCCGTGCTCGGAACCGCGATGGTGACCTACACCGGGGTCCTGCTAGGCGCGACCGCGATTCCGGTCTGGAATCAGAACGTCCGCCTGCTGCCGGTCCACTTCGCCGCCTCCGGTCTCGGCTCGGCGGCGGCGCTGCTCACGTTGATGGGCCACGAAGACCGCGCGCTCGACGACATCGCGATCGGCGCGGCCGCGGCGGAGACGCTGATCGGCGCCGTGATCGAGGCGCGTGAAACGAGCGGGATGGCGCCGTTGCGGCGGGGGCCCAGCGCCGTCATCATCCGGGCCGGCGGCGTTTTGTCCGGGCCCGTGCCGCTGCTGTGCCGCACCGCGGGACGCACGCGGACGTGGCGGCGCGTCGCCAGCGTCTGCGCCCTGGCCGGATCGGTGCTGACGCGCATCGGCTGGATTGCCGCGGGACGGGCGTCGGCCGCGCGGTCGTGATCCGCGGCCGGCCGCCGCGCGTAATCGCGATGGCCACGCTATCATTCAGGAGATGCCGTGTGGATTCGGGGCGACGCGCCCCTTCGTGAGTGTTCTGGCCGTCGCCCTCGCCCTCGCTGCCTTCGTTCGCGCCCAGCCTCCGACGCCCAGACCCCACCCGCAGCCGAAACCCGCGTCGGTCAACGTCGATCGGACGCGGCCGCCGCTCATGCCGATCGAAACGGTCTGGACCCTGTCGTTCAACAACGCGCTCACGGCTGCGCCGGCGTACGACGGCACCCAGGGATTTTTTTCGATCGAGGGCGATCGCCTCGTCGCCTACGACCTGCTCGCCGGCACGCAGCAATGGCTGGTCTCCGCGCAGCCGCTGATGGATCCGGTCGCCGGCGGCGGACTGGTGTTCGTACTCGAGTCGGACACGCTCAAGGCCTTGCGAGCCGCGGACGGTGCCGTCGCCTGGGAACTGCCGTTCGCCGACAAGCTCGCGGTCCATCCGGTCTGGGACAACGGCTGGCTGGTCGTGGCTCTCGCGACCGGCGAGGCGCGCGCGTATCGCGCCACGGACGGACAGCTGATCTGGAGCCGCGATCTGAAATCGGCGGCGCATGCCCTTCCCGCGCTCGCGGCCGATCGCGTCTACGTCCCCACCGCTGACGGCCGGATCATCGCCCTGCGCGTCGAGAGCGGCGAGCCGATCTGGGAGCGGCGGCTGGGCGGCGCCGGCAACGACATCCTGGCGCTCGACGAGCGTCTCTATGTCGGATCGCAGGACAACTTCTTCTACTGCGTGATGACCGAAGACGGCCGCGTCGACTGGCGCTGGCGGACCGGCGGCGACGTCATCGGCCGCCCGGTCGCCGACGATCGCTACGTCTACTTCGTCGCGCTCGACAACGTGCTGCGCGCGATGAACCTGAGCTCCGGCGGTCAGCAATGGATGCGGCCGCTGCCGATGCGGCCGGCGTCCGGACCGATCATCGTCGGCGCGACGATCGTGGTCGCCGGACAGGCGCCGCCGCTGCGCGCGTTCAACATGAAGGATGGCATCCAGGCGGGGGTCCTCACCGGCGCCGGCATCGCCGCCAATGCCGAGGCGGCGGCGCCGGCGCACGTGGTCGAGCATCCGCTGCGCCGCGTGCCGATGCTGTTGATGCTGTTCAAGGACATTGCGAAAGGCGCGTCGGGGACGCTGATCGCGCACAGCCTCGAGCCGCCGCTGATCGACAAGCTCGCGCCGCTGCCGAACCTGGTTCAGATCGCGCCGGTGACGCCGACGACCCCGCCGCCGCGGCCGTGATCCACCCGCGCCCGGCGGACCAGCGCGCCGCGGCGTGACGCGTAACCCTGATACAGCGTGAGATACGCCCCGACCGCGGTCAGCCCGAGATACTCGAACGCCAGGCCGCGCACCATCAGCGCCGCCAGCTGCAGCGGGAAGACGGCGAGGCCGACCAGCGGCACGAACGCAATCAGCCCCACGCCCGACCACGCCAGCGCCGACGCCACCGTCGCCGCAACCACCAGCACGACGACGACGGCGAACACGCCGGCAAGCTCGCGGAACTCCGACCGGATGAACCCCGCGGCGACGCGGCAGGCGTCCGCGACGCCGATACCTTCCACCGCGATCGCAATCTGCAGCAGGAGGTACAGCATGTTGACGATCGTCATCCAGCCGACGAGCAGCGCCGCCGACATCGCCGCGACGAACGCCCAGCCGATGATCAGCGCGCGCCCTTCGGCGGCGCGATAGCCGTAGACGACGAAGGCCAGGTACGCCCCGGCGGAGACGGCGTAGACGACGATCAGGGCGAGCCCGAGCGTCAGGTAGGGCCGGAACATGCGGGCGCAGCCGTCGGTGAACCGCTTCAGCGTGAAGCGCGATGCCTGCCGCAGCATGTCGATCGTCAGCGGATGCTGCTCGATCGGACCCGCGTCGGCATTCGCCGCGGCCAGCACCTCAATCGTGCCGCCTTTGACCGCGAACATCAGCACCGAGCCGCCGAGGAGCACGACGGTGAACGCGGTGACGAACGCCATCAGCGCGATCGGCTCCGAGAGCAGCGCGCTCGCGATCGTGCCCATGATCTGCCGCAGGTTGCCGTGCAGCAATTCCGCGAGATCGCCGCCGAGGAGCACCGCCACCAGCACCGCCGCGCCGACCACCGGCACGGCGAGCAACACCTGAAACGTCGTCTCGGCGACGAACTGAATCACGACCGTCTGCCAGTTTGCCGTCGCCAGCAGGGCGCCGCGCTTGAGCAGATGCTTCAGGTCCAAATCGATTTCACTATAACACCCGTGTATCCTGTGTTTACTCGTGTCGCTCATCCTGCGCATCGTGCGCGTCGGCCTCGCGGCCGCGGTGGCTGCCGGCCTGATCGGCTATGGCCTCGAACGCAGTCGCTTCGGCCCCGATGACCCGTCGGCGCTCAGCCGGGTCGAAGCCGAATTGCGCCTGCGTTTCGACGCGAGCGCCGCCACGCTGGGGGCGATCGCGACGCGCATCGCCGCCGACCCGGATACCGCGCGTGCCGCGCCCCGCGACCAGGCGACGCTGAAGCGGCTGTTCGACACAGTGTCCGCCGCCGTGCCAAACGAAGACGCCGGCCGCACCGGCATCACGATCTACGATGCCGCCGGCGCGCCGCTGGCGTGGGCCGGCCGCGTTTCCGACCTCGGCAAAGACGCCGTGCTCGGCAGCGCCACGCTGATGGTCGCCCCCGGGCCGCTCGGGCCCGGGCTGATCCGGATCGAGGCGGTCACCCGCAATGGCGCCCGCGTCGCCACCGTCGTCGTCGAGCAGGCGCTCGGCGCGGCGCGCGGCGGACCCGGACTCACCGACACGTTCGCGATCCCGACATCGATCGTTCCCGTCACGCTGCGCGTCGGCGTCGGTGGTGCCGCCCGGTCCGGGCAGCCGTTCCGGTTCACGGTGCCGGCACGCGGCGGCGGCTTCGTGCTCGAGGCCGACGTCTCCCCTGCCGATCTCCTCGCGGCACGCGCGCGCTGGCGCGCGATGACGCGCGCCGCCGTGCTCACCGTCCTCGCGGTCACCCTCCTGCTGTGCACCGGACCGTTGATGGATCTGCGGCGGCAGACGCGCGATCGCGGCCGTTTCGTCGGCGTCAGCGTGCTCCTCGCCGGCCTGATGCTGGTGGCCCGCGGCGTCCTCTACGCCGCGCTCGCCCCCCTGCCGCCCACCTCCGGAGTGCGATCGGTCGATCTGCTCCTGACGACGCTGACGACGGCGGCGGTCGTGTGGCTCGCGCTCGACCTGATGGAACGGCGCCGGTTCGGGCGTCCGCGACTCCGGGTGCTGGCCGCGACATTCGCGCCGCACGGCATGTTCGCGCTCGCGTTCGTCGCCACCGGGCTGGCCAGCGGCGCGCTGCTGCTGTGGTACGAGCGTTTCCTGCGCGGGGTCGTCGCCGACACGAATCTCGACCTGCTGCATTTCTCGCTGCATCCGGTGAGCGGCGAGCGTCTCGCGGTCGAATTCGGTCTGCTGCTGCTGCACGCGTCGGTCATCTGGGGCGCCGCGGCGATCATCCGGGTGCCCGCGACGATGCTGCGGGCGCCGCGGTCCTGGCGCTGGCGCATGACCGCGGCACTCGCATGGTTCGCCGGCGCCGGGATCGCCACCGTGGTCGCGCTCCGCACCGGGACGTCGGTGCCGCTCGGCCCGATGTGGATCGCCCTGCTGATGGCCGGCGGCTGCGCGCTCGCGCTGGCGCGGGTCAACGGTCGGATGCGGCGCATTTCCCAGACGGCGCGGCTCACGGTGTTTTTCCTGGCCCTGCTGACGCCGGCAATCGCCCTCTACCCGTCACTGCTCGCGCACGCCACCGAGGCCAAAGAGCGGCTGATCGCGACCAGCTTCGGACCGCAGGCGGCGTCGCTGCGCGAAGATCTCCAGAAGCGCCTGCAGCAGGCGGTCGATCAGATCGACGCGCTGCCGTCGCTCGACGAGCTCGTCCGGCTCGATGTCCAGACGCCGGCCGGCGACCCGACGCGGGCGTTCGCGGTCTGGTCGCGCACCGATCTGGCGAACTATCGCCTCACGTCGGCGGTCGAGCTGTACAGCGCCGACGGTCGTCTGGTGAGCGCGTTTCGCCTCAGTCTCCCCGAGTACGTGACGACGGAGTACCAGTCTCCGGGATGCAGCTGGGACCAGCCGTTCGACGAAGTCTCGCCGTTCGGCTCGAGCGAGCGCCACGTGCTGCGCATCGCCAGGGGCGTCTGCGTCGGCACCCGTATCGTCGGCAGCATCGTCGTCCGGGTCATGCTCGACTACCGGACGCTGCCGTTCATCTCGTCGCAGAGCCCTTACCTGGAGTCGCTGCGCCCGAACCGCGAGGTCGCGCCGGAGGGGGTCTCGGGCCGCGACGTCGAGTTCATCGTGTATGGCTGGAGCCGCGCGCCGATCTTCGAGTCGGGCACCCGCGTGTGGACGCTGCCGGATCCGGTGTTCCAGCGGCTGGTGGAATCGCGCGAGCGCTTCTGGGCCGCGATCGATCGCGACGACCAGACCTTCCGCGTCCACTTCCTGAGCGATCGCGGGGGCATCTACGCACTGGGGTATCCCGTCATCGGCTGGGTTGGACATCTGATCAATGTCGCGGAGCTGGTGATGCTCGCCTTCGTGCTGTATGCCGCGATGCTCGCCGGGCTGACGCTGCTCAGCCTGCTCGGCGTCCGGACGGCGGCGAGCGGACGCGCGCTGCTGCGCGAGGTGCGATCGAGCTTCTATCGCAAGCTGTTCCTCGCGTTCTGGGCCGGCGCGGTGGTGCCGGTCTTCATCCTCGCGATCTTCATCCGCACCTACGTCGCGGCCCAGCTCGTGGACGGCGCGTCGGAAGCGGCGGCGCGCGCGGTAACGACCGCGCAGCGCCTGGTCGAAGACTACGCCGCGCTGCAGCAGCCAGGCGCCAAGGCGCTGGACGTGATCGACGATCAGATCATGGTGCTGGTCCGGCGCGCGATCGACGAGGACGTCAACCTGTTCGATCGGACGCGGCTGCAGGCGACCAGCGCCCGGGATCTGTTCGCGTCGCAGCTGCTGTCGCCGCGGACGCCGGGCGACGTCTATCGCGCCATCCTGCTCGATCGGCTGCCGACCTACGTCGGGCAGGAACAGGTCGGCAACCTGCCGTATCAACTCGCCGCCGCACCGGTGCGCGCGAGCGGGCGTGAGGGGATCGTCACGGTGCCGATGACGAACCGCCAGCAGCAGATCGAGCAGCAGATCGACGAGCTCGATCGCCGCGTGCTGTCGGGATTCGTGCTGTTCAGCCTCCTCGGTGCGGCGCTCGGCTACTGGATGGCGGAACGGATCGCCGATCCGGTGAACCGCCTGACGCGCGCGACCCGGCGGATCGCGCGCGGCGATCTCGACGCCCGCGTCGCCGCCACGTCGTCGGACGAATTGCGCCGGCTGGTCGAGGACTTCAACCAGATGGCCGCCGACCTCAAGCGCCAGCGCTCCGAGCTGGAACGGACGCAGCGGCTCGAGGCATGGGCCGACATGGCGCGCCAGGTCGCGCACGACATCAAGAATCCGCTGACGCCAATCCAGCTCTCCGCGGAGCACGCCCAGCGCGTCAATATCGACCGCGGCCGTCCGCTCTCACCCGTGCTCGACGACTGCGTCGCGGCGATCCTGTCCCAGGTCAAGCTGCTGCGTCAGATCTCGACGGAGTTCTCCAGCTTCGCCTCGTCGCCGACCCCGCGACCGGAACCGACCGCGCTCCCGGCCTTGATCGAGGAGGTGGTGGAGCCGTATCGCACCGGGCTGGTCAACCGGATCGCGATCGACGTGGCGGCGCAGGCGGACCTGCCGACGATCGCGATCGACCGCACGCTGTTCGCGCGGGCGCTGACCAACGTCATGGAAAACGCGCTGCATGCGATGCCCGGGACCGGCCGCCTCACCATCAAGGCGGCCATCGGCAATCCGCAGTCCGCACTGCCGATCGTCGTCGAAGTGCGCGATACCGGGATCGGTATGGATCAGGAAGCGCTGAACAAGATCTTCGAGCCGTACTTCTCGACCAAGGCGACCGGCACGGGTCTCGGCCTGACGATCGCGAAGCGCAACATCGAACTGAACGGCGGCACGATCGCGGTCACCAGCCAGCGCGGCGTCGGCACGACCGTGACGATGACCCTGCCGATCACCATGTAACCGCCGAGATCGCGACGACCGCCAGAGCGCAGCCGCCGCCACGGGCACGCGCCCCGGGCGCCTCCTGATGGTCAGCGAGCGGCGGTGTCGCGGCGAGCGGCGTCGGGCTGGACGGCGGCCGCGGGGACCGCGCCGCGATGCTTCAATCGCGTGACCGCCAGTCCGATGATGCCCGACGCGAGATAGACGTAGGCGACCACGAGCAACGTCCACTGCGGATGCGTCGCGATCGCGACGATGCCCGCGGCGACGAAGATCAGGACGGTGTAGGGCTTGCGGTTCTTGGAGTCGAGGGTCTTGAAGCTGCGAAACCGGATCGTGCTGACCATCAACGCGGCGGGCACCAGCACCATGCCGAGCGCCGGCAGCGCCGCGCGGTAGTCGTACAATCCGTACGGATAGGCGAACACGGTCGCGGCGATCACGCCCGCGGCCGCCGGGCTCGGCATGCCGACGAAGTAGCGCTTGTCGCCGCCGCCGCCGCTCTGGATGTTGAAGCGCGCCAGCCGCATCGCCGCCGCCGCGACGAACATGAAACCGGCGGCCCAGCCGAGGCGGCCGAGCGACTGCAGTCCCCACGCGAACGACAGAATCGCGGGCGCGATCCCGAACGAGATGATGTCGGCCATCGAGTCGAACTCGACGCCGAACTCGCTGGTGGTGTTCGTGAGCCGCGCGATCCGGCCGTCGAGCATGTCGAGCACGACGGCGAAGCCGATGAACGGCGCCGCGGTGGCATACTCTCCGCGCATGGCGTACACCACGCAGGCGTAGCCGCAAAACATATTGCCCATCGTCAACAGACTGGGCAGCAGGTAGACGCCGCGGCGAAGCTTGGTGCGGCGCGGATCCGTCGATCGCCGCAGGAACCGCAGCCGTCCCTCGTTCTCGACCATTTTCGCCGTCAGTCTAGCACCGCGATGACGGTTTCGCCCCCCCGGACCATCTCGCCGACCGTCGCTTTGAGCGTCGCGCTGCGCGGCAGGAACACGTCCATGCGCGATCCGAATTTCATGATGCCGAAACGCTGCCCCGCATGCACGCGCTCGCCCACTTTGGCGCGGCAGACGACGCGCCGCGCCAGGATGCCGACGACCTGGCGCGCCACGACCATCTCGCCGTTCCCGCGATCGATCCACACCTCGCTGCGCTCGTTGACGGCTGCCGCCTCGTGGCGGTACGCGGGCAGGAACTTGCCCGGCGTGTAGCTGACGCGAGTGACCGTACCCGCGGCCGGGATGCGGTTGACATGGACGTCCATCGGCGAGAGAAAGATGCTGATCTGCTGCCAGTCGCCGGGCGGCGCGACACCGGGCTCGGCATCGCCGACGAACTTGACCTGGCCGTCGGCCGGCGACAGGACGATGTGCGCCTCGTCGGGCGAGGTGCGTTCGGGGTCGCGGAAGAAGAACGCGAAAAACAGTCCGAGCGCGACGAATGGCAGCGCGAGCCACCAGCCGACGTAGAGCCCGGCGAGGAGACCGATCAGCCAGGCTCCGCCCACGAACGGGAATCCCGCGCGATCGAATCCCGTCAACGGGAGAACCCGGTGCGGGCGCGCTGCCGCCACGCCCGCGCGGCGTTCGTCGCGCTAGCCGTGCGTGTGTTCCTGGCGGTGGCGTCGCATGATGTCTTCCATGCGATCCTTGAGCTGGAGCTTCTTTTTCTTGAGGGTGACTTCTTCAACTTGTTCGGGTTCCGAGAGGTAGTGCTTGGCGGTGAGTTCGTGCAGGCGATCTTCGAGTTGATGATGTTTGACCGCGAGGGTGTTGAATTCCTCGTCGGTTTGCGCCATCTCAGCCTTGGCGCCGAACGATTCTGCATGCATAGCCCGCCTCCTTCGTCATCGGTGGCGAACGTACCACAAGGTCCGAAGGGTTTCAAGGTCGGCCTTCCGGCACGTGCAGGTTCTCGCACCACAACACCAACGCGTCTTCGACCGGTTTGGAATAGTAGTCGGTGCGCACGCCGGCCACCGCGAAGCCGAAACGTCCGTACAGCAGGCGCGCGGCCCCGTTCGATCGCCGCACCTCCAGGGTGGCGCGGGTCGCGCCGAGCTCGACGCCTTTGTTCAACACGAACGTCAACAACAGGGAACCGATCCCGGTGCGCCGGTGCTCGGGCAACACCGCGAGGTTGTTGATGTGGAGCTCGTCGAGCACGCGCCAGAACGAACAGAAGCCGACCGCGTGGCGCTGCGTGTCGCGCGCCAGATAACAGTACGAAACGCCGCGATTCTCCAGTTCCGCGAGATACATCGCCTTCGTCCACGGATTGGTGAACGCCGCTTCTTCGAGCGCGAGCACGTCGTCGACGTCGGCGTGGGTCAGCGGTTCGATGATCCAGGAACTCATGGCCTCAGTGCAGACGCAATTTTTCGTCTCTGACGACTTCGACATCCGGCCGCCGCACATAGAGCGGACGCGCCGCCGACGGATCGACGGCGCTCGACGCTCGCCGGATCGCAAGGCGTCCGATCACGCCCGCGAGCAGCGGTGACGGCAGCACGCGCGCGCCGGTCGATTCGCGCGCGATCTCGTCGGCATACAGGATCGCGCCGTCGCCGGCGAACAGGTCCGGCACGTGGTCGGCCAGGGCGCGCCATCGCGCCAGCGTTGCCTCCGGTCGGCCGACGGTCGGCCCCTCAATCTCGGTCAACTCCACGAGCGCCGACGCCGCCGCCGCGGTGATCCGGTAGAGCGCCGAAAACACGTCGCCGCGGTGCGCGTCCATCCACGCGCCAATCAGGGCGCCCGGCGGCAGGCCGCCGGCTGCCGCATGCGCGAGCGC
>JAOBWF010000413.1 GCA_025463215.1 Acidobacteriota bacterium
TGTCGCGCAGCAGGCGGAACAGGCCCCAGCCGGACACGGCATGGCCGGGGAACAGCCGGCCGAAATAGAGCGCGATCACTTCTTCCAGCGGGATGAAGCGCACATCGCGCGGCGCGGTATCAGGCAGGCGGATGAAGCGCTTCAGCTGCGGCGGCACCGGGATCAGCGCAGACAGATCCTTGCCGTCGCGTTTGTTGCTCAGCTGCACCGCGATGGTGAAACCCAGGTTGGGAATGAACGGAAAGGGATGCGCCGGATCGATCGCCAGCGGCGTCAGCACCGGGAAAATCTGGTCGCGGAACTGGGCGTCGAGATAGTCGCGGTCCGCCGCGGTGATCTCGTTCCCCGTCACCACCTGCACGCCTTCCTTGCGCAGTTCAGTGTGCAGGCATGCCCAGATGGCCTGCTGGTCGGCGATCAGGCCTCGCGCCGCTTTGTCTACTTCGGCAAGCTGCTGCGCCGGGGTCAGGCCGTCGGCCGACGGCGTGGCGATATTCTCACGGATCATGCCCATCAGGCCCGCGACGCGCACCATGTAGAATTCGTCCAGGTTCGAGGCCGAGATCGACAGGAACCGCACCCGCTCGAACAAAGGATGGCGGCGGTTCTGCGCTTCCTCGATGACGCGGCGGTTGAAGGCCAGCCAGCTGAGCTCGCGATTGACGAAGCGCGACGGACTGGCGGGATCGTAGGAGGTCGTGTCCTGATGGCGCAGCGCCACCACGTCCTCGGTGGGGACGTCCGTGACATCGGGCGCATCTTCATTGGCCACGGCGAGCGGCTGGGTCGGGATCTGGGCGGACATGCCCTACCCTAGCCGTCATTGCGTGAAGATGTCATGACAAAAGGGGTTAATGCGGCGGCGAATCGGCCAGCAAACCTTTGATGAGGCTCAGATTTATCGGCTTTTTCTGCGCCAAAGCCAGGGTATCTGCGCGCGCCACGAAATCGCGGATGGCGCCGGGCGAGCGTTCCAGGCTGGCAATCATGTGGCTGACCACCGATTCCGGCACCTTCAGCTGGCGGTCGGCGAACAGCTTGACCGCCAGCCCCATCAGCAGGGCATCGTCCAGCGCCCACAGCGCGAAGGCCAGCAGCGCATTGGTGCGCGATACCAGGTCGGGCAGCGAGACCCGCCAGTCCGTCGGAGGGACCTGCGATGTCAGCAACAGCGGCGCGCCGCGCTCCAACAGCGCGAACAGCGGCGCTTCGGCGACGCCGGCGGCGACATTCTCCACCACCAGGGGGCCATCCGGCACGCCGGACTCCAGCGCGGCGGCTTCGATGACATGTGCCCCCGCTTTTTGCGCCCACACCGCCGCCAGATGCGACTTGCCGCTGGCAGGCGGGCCGACCAGGGCGACTGCCGGCGCAGGCCAGCCCGGGAAAGAGTCAATGAAAGCGACGGCGCGTTCGTTGCCCGGCGCAACGATGAAGTCGGCGCGGCCCTGCGCGCTGCGCGTTTCCCAGGGAAGAACAAGCTGTGTCATGCGATGCGCCGTCCACCGAACACGGTGCGCAGGGCCACCACGGCATAGGCCAGCCCGGACAGCGCGGTGACGAGGCCGCAAGTCCAGGCGCCAGCATCGGCCAGGCGCGGCGCTTCGAGATTGAAGGCCAGCAGCAGCAGCAGGACCAGCACATACAGCAGCTGCACCACCGTGGAGGTCTTGCCGATCAGCAGCGGCCGGGTGGAGAGCGGCAGGCCCAGCATTTTGACCAGCAGCCAGCCCACCGCAATCGACCCATCGCGTATCACCACCAGTCCCAGCAGCCATAGCGGCGTCGCGCCGATGGCGCACAAGGCGGTGAAGCACAGCAGCATCAGCAAGTTGTCCGCCGCCGGATCCAGCCAGGCGCCGAAGTCGGAGGTCACGCCCCAGTGCCGCGCGATCCAGCCGTCCAGCCCGTCGCTGGCGGCGCAGGCCGCGAATATCAGAAGCGCCGCGGTGTCATGGTCATTGAGGATCAGCCACGCCGCCAAGGGCGCCGCCAGCAGCCGGAGCGCTGACAGCAGATTGGGCACATGGCGCACCGGTTTCATCTGGTGCTGGCCAGGGTCCATTGGCCGCCGCCACGGCTGGTGAGCGACAGCCCCGCACCGGCCAGCGCCTCGCGCAGCTGGTCCGCGCCGCCCTGATAGCCCAGCTGGATACGGGCATAACTCATGTCCATGGCCGTTACCGTCACCCCGGTAACGTTGCTCACGGTGGCAAGCTGGCTTTGTATCTCGCCCCACTGCGCCAGGCTGGCGATATGCACATCGGCGACAAGGCGGCCGCGCTGGCTGAAGTCGATGGCCGAGCGGGTCTTCCACAGATCCTCGATGGCGCGCACTGCGGCCTGAGCAGCGGCCGGATAGGAGGTGCCGACCGTCTGCAGCATGGGCACCTCGACGCTGATCTTGGCGGGCGCCTCGCCCACGCCCAGGCGGCGGATATTCACCACCATCTTGCCATTGGCATAGAGCGCCTGCGCTAGGCCGACTTCGCTGACACGGTTCTTGGCGGCCACGGCCGCCACGTCGTTCCAGGTAGCGGCGTCGAAATTCAGCGACGCCAGCGATGCATCGTCTTCGGCGCCGGACACGGTGAAGGGCACCAGGCCGGCCTGGAAGGCCGGCGACATCAGCGCCTGCGACCAGGGGCCGTGGCTGACATTGGGCGACATGGGGATCACCAG
>JAOBWF010000260.1 GCA_025463215.1 Acidobacteriota bacterium
ATCCCCGGCTCCTGGTGATGATAGCGGTCGGTCTGGCCGCCGTTGCGCAGGCGCTTGATGCGATCGGCCAGCGTCGGGTCGTTGGTCACGACGGCGCCGCCGTCGCCCAGGGCGCCGAGGTTCTTGGTCGGATAGAAGCTGAATGCGCCGGCGATGCCGATCGTCCCGACCGCGCGGCCGTCCGACGTCGCGAGGTGCGCCTGGCAGCAGTCTTCGACGATCGTGAGCTGATGCTGCGCGGCGACGCGCTCGATCGCCGCCATGTCGGCGGGCTGGCCGTAGAGGTGCACCGGCAGGATGGCGCGGGTCCGCGGGGTGATCCGATCGGCGATGCGGTCCGGATCGATCGTGGCGCGCTGCGGATCGATGTCGGCGAATACCGGCCGCGCGCCCGCCATCATGATCGCGAGCGCGCTGTAAGCGGCCGACAGCGGCGAGGTGATCACTTCGTCGCCGGCGCCGATGCCGAGCGCGCGCAGGATCAGAGCGATCGCGTCGGTTCCGGTACCGACGCCGACGGCATGCGCGGCGCCGGAAGCCGCGGCGACTTCCTCTTCGAAGGCGGTGACCTCCGGTCCGAGCACGAACCAGCCGCGATCGATGACGCGATCGATCGCGCGGCGGACGTCGGCGGCGTCCTCGCCCGGCACCAGCGACATGAACGGAATGCGGCGCGCGCTCACGGCCGCGTCGCCTGCGGCTCGCCGCCGACGTAGCGGTCGTGGTGGTCGCGGTAGAACGCGACGGTGCGGCGCAGCCCGTCGGCGAGCGGCACCGCCGGCGTCCAGCCGGTCGTCGTCTTGAACTTGGTCGAGTCGGCGTAAAAGCTGCCGATGTCGATCGCCTTCTTGTCGGCCGGCCACTCGATGTACTCGACACGGCCGGATCCGGCGACCTCGATCAGCATCGCCGTCAGATCGCGGTGGCTGATCGGCTCGTCGCCGCCGACGTTGAAGACCTCGCCGTTGCAGGCGTCGCTGGCGCCGGCGCGGAGGAACGCCTCCGCGGCGTCATCGACGTAGACGAAGTCGCGCAGCTGCGAGCCGTCGCCGTAGATTTGAATCGTCCGATCCTCGATCGCGAGGCGGATGAACCAGGCGATGAACCCCTGGCGGTTGTGGCGAATCAGCTGACGGGGGCCGTAGACGTTGGTCAACCGCAGCGAGCAGCCGCGGACGCCGAAGACGTTGTTGTAAACGAGGTGGTAGTACTCGCCCGCGACCTTGTTGATGCCGTTGACGTCGGTCGGCCGCACCAGTTGGGTTTCGCTGACCGGGAGTGTGTCCGGCCTGCCGTAGACCTGCCGCGTCCCGGCGTAGACGACCTTGACCTTGGCGTTGTGGTTGCGGCACGCCTCGAGCACCGTCAGCTGGCTGCGGCAGTTGATCTCGAGATCCGTGAACGGATCGCGCATGCTGTCGATGTGGCTCACCTGCCCGGCGAGGCTGAAGATCACGTCGCGACCGCGCACGAGATAATTCATCGTCGACTGCTGCCGGATGTCGGCGACGTTGACCTGGACGCGATCGGCGATGCCGTCGATGTTGAACAGGTTGCCGCCGTAGTCGGGAATCAGCGAGTCGACGAGCAGCACGTCGGCGCCGAGATCGACCAGCGCCCGCGCCAAGTTGCTGCCGATGAACCCGAGGCCGCCGGTGATCATCACGGCGCGGCCGCGGTAGAACTCCCGATAGTCGCGCATCACGTCCGAGGCGAGCTGCGGTAGGCGCGATCGGCCGGGTCCACCGCCGACGCGGCCAGCGGCCGGACGCCGGGACGCTGATGCCGGCGCCGGATCACCAGCTCGTACCAGAGACGCAGGACGTCGACGCCGGTCTTGGCAATCCGCCGGAAATTGAAGAACTGCGACTTGCCGAAGACGCGATGGTAGTGGTGCACCGGCACTTCGACGATCCGGAACCCGGCGTCCTGGACCTTCTTCATCATCTCGAGGCAGATGACGCCGCTGGTTTTCTCCAGGTCGATCTTCTCGAAGATCGAGCGCCGCATCAGGCGGAAGTCGCAGTCGACGTCGCGCACGGTCAGCCCGAACAGCAGGCGGACGACGTGGTGATACAGGCGGCCGATGATGATGCGGTGCAGCGGATCGGAGCGGCTGATCTTGTAGCCGTTGACGAGGTCCGCGTCGGGCCCCATCTTCGCCCACAGATCGGCGAGCTCGGCCGGATCGTACTGGGCGTCGCCGTCCGTGTAGAACACGAACTCCTTCGTCGCCGATCGAAAGCCGGTCTGGAGCGCACCGCCGTAGCCGCGGTTCTTCGCGTGGTGCACGACGCGGACGTGCGAATAGGTGCGCGCGAGCTCGTCGACAATCTGCGGCGTCGCGTCGGCACTGCCGTCGTTGACGACGATGACTTCATAATCCGGCGTCAGCTCCGAGGCGGCCTGGACGGCGCGAATCACCATGCTCGCAATGGTGCCGCTGTCGTTGTACGCCGGGAAGAACACGCTCAGACCCGCGGGCTTTTCGGCCGGGGAGACAGACATGTAAAAATTCTCTAAACCATAGCACGAACAGGGCTCAGCGCACGCTAGGGCGCGCCTTTCTGCGCGAGGCGATCAGGCGCCACGGCGTGATGGCCGATTCGAGCAGCACCGCCTTCGACAGCTTCGATTCCCCCTGCCGCCGTTCGACGAACGTGATCGGCACTTCCGCGAACGTCAACCCCGCCGCCGACGCGGCAAACAGCATCTCGACCAGGAACGAGTAGCCGTCGGATCCGGTCTGGTCGAGCGGCACCCGCGCGAGCGCCTCACGGCGCCAGCAGCGATAGCCGCTGGTGCAGTCGCGCGCGCTCAGCCGCGTGATCAGCCGGATATACGAGTTCGCGAAGCGGCTGAGCAGGCGGCGCCGCAGCGGCCAGTTCACGACCGCGCCGCCCGGAATGTAGCGCGCGCCGATGACGACGTCGGCGCGATCGGTCGCCGCGATCAGATCGCGCAGATGACGCGGGTCGTGCGACAGGTCCGAGTCCATCTGGCAGATGACGTCGCTGGTCTGCCGCTGCAGCGCCCACCGGATCCCGTCGACGTACGAGCGTCCGAGGCCGCGGCGATCGGTGCGATGCATGACGTCGATGCGGTCGGGGTACTCGCGCGCGAGCTCGTCGGCCAGCGCACCGGTGCCGTCGGGTGACTGATCGTCGACGATCAGCATGCGGACTTCGGGATAGGCCATCAGGGCCTTGGTCAGCACCGGCAGGTTCTCGCGCTCGTTGTAGGTCGGCACGATGACCAGCGCGCGCCGCGCCGGCGTGACCGTCATCGCCGGCCCTCGATCCGCAGGGAGGAAATCTGTTCGGATACCAGCCCGACGAGGAGGATGACGACGCTCGCGAGAATCAGCAGGACCGAGGAGTTCGTGATATGCGCCTGCGTGACGATCGTCCACACGCCGTACGCGGCGCCGAGCAGGAACGCGGCGGCGCTGATCGGCGCGAAGATCCGCAGCGGACTGAAGATCGTCATCACCTTCAAGAGGATGAGAAAGAAGTTGAAGCCGTCGGCGCCGAGGCGAATCTTCGAGACGCCGACGCGCTGGTCGGCGTCGACCGGTTCGAACCGGACGCTGTAGCCCGCGCGCATGAACGCGAGCGTCGTCGTCGTCGGCGTGGAGAAGCCGTTCGGCAACAGGTGCAGGAACTCGAGCAGGCAGTCGCGCCGCGCCGCGCGAAAGCCGGAGGTGAGATCGGGAATCGGCTGCTCGGTGAGGTAGCTGGCGATACCGTTGAGCAGGGCGTTGCCGAGGCGCCGCGCGAGCGTCGATTGCGTGCGGCCGGAGCGCGCGCCGATCACGAGATCGTAGTCGTCGAGTCGCGCGACCAGGCGCGCCGCATCGGCGGGGCGGTGCTGACCGTCGGCGTCCGCGATCAGGATGAACTCTCCAGTGGCCTGACGGATGCCGGTTTTGACCGCGGCGCCGTTGCCCTTGTTGTACGGATGCCGGATGACGCGCGCCCCGGCGGCCGCCGCCTGCGCACCGGTTGCGTCGCTCGAACCGTCGTCGATCACGAGAATCTCGAACCAGGGGGCCGCGGACGTGAGATCGCGGACGACTGCGGCGATCGACGCCGCCTCGTTGAAGGCGGGAATGACGACCGAGGTGTGCCCGGCGTTCACGGCCTCAGCCATGTGCCATCAGCCAGCGCCAGCATCAGAAGGGTCATCGTATACCGACCGGAGGCGGACCCCAAGGGGTTGTGCACCGGGGCGATTAAAAGGCGAAAATTTGGCGTAACTTACTGAGTGAATGGATTTTGCGGTTGACAGGCAGGTACCGGTCCTTTAGTATCTCGGTGGAAATTTGTGGAGAAAAGTGGGTCGAATTTAGGGTGCTCGTGTGTTTAGAGGACACGAGCAGGCCCGTATGGATGATAAGGGCAGACTCAAGGTTCCGAACGTCTTTCGTTCGGTCCTGGAGAGTAAGTACGGCCGCGAGCTGTTCCTGACCAGCCTGACGGGGGACTACGTGCGCCTCTACCCGATGCCGGTATGGCTCGACATCGAGGCCAAGCTCGGCGCCATGCCGTCCACCCACCCGTCGCGCCTGCGTTTTCTCGACCGCGTGAACTTCTTCGGACAGGCCGCCGAGCTCGACACGCAGGGGCGCGTGCTGGTGCCCGCACGGCTGCGGGAAACCGCCGCGATAGCGGGCGACGTCGACGTGCTCGGCCAATACAACTATCTCGACACCTGGAATCACGATCGGCTGGTCACCAAACTGCAGCGCGACGCCTACACGGACGAGGACGCCAGGGCCCTGTCGGAGTTCGGCATCTGATGACGCAGCACATTCCCGTGATGACCGCCGAGGTCCTGCAGCATCTCCGCCCCGAGGAGGGCGGGCTGTTCGTCGACTGCACGGTCGGGCTCGGCGGCCATTCGCGCGCCCTGCTCGAAGCCGGCGCGTCACGCATCATCGGCTTCGACCGTGATCTCGATGCCCTGGCGCGCGCCCGCGAAAC
>JAOBWF010000301.1 GCA_025463215.1 Acidobacteriota bacterium
CTCGGGGTGCTGAGAGATCTCAGGGTTCTCGGGGTGCTGACGGTTCTCGGGGTGCTGCGCGTTCTCGTGGTGCTGCGGGTTCTCGAGGTGCTCGGCGGTCGCGCCTCGAGCACCTGAAATCCGAGCACCTTCAGCACCTTGAGCACCTCGAGAACCCTGAGCACCTTGAGAACCTTGAGCACCTCCAGCACCCTGAGCACCCCGAGCACCTCGAGAACCTTGAGAACCTCGAGCCACCCGAGCCCCCTGAGAACCGATCGCCGCTTCCACCGTCCGCATCGTGCCGCGTGCCTTCGCGAACCGCCCCTGCTGCAAGTACTCGTAGTGCAGCCACGACAGCGCGTGGAAGTCGTACTGCGACGCCGACAGCCCCTTGCGCGTCGCGAGTGCGACCGACGCGGCGAACGCCGATTCGTCGGACGCGACCGCCTGGTCCCACATCCCGAGCGGCAGAAAGACATGCGACGGCATGTGGCGGGCATGGCTCGAGGCCGGCGCGATCCGCGCGTAGGTCTTCGCCGCCGCCAGCGCCCGAGCCGCATGCTCGCCATCGTCGAACGCGTGCAGCGCGTAGTGGTTCGCGCCGGGATGCTCCGGATTGTGGACCAGGATCGCCAGCGCGATCTCGCCGGCCGCGAGCGACACCGGCAGGTTGCGCTCGCCCGCCGGAATCGTCGACAGCAGCGCGAGGGCGTAGAACGCCGCCGCCTCATCGTCGCGCGGAAATTCGCGGTGCAGCTGCGCCATCCGGTCGGCGTAGGCGCGATCGCGCGACCGCTTGTCGCCGTCGCCATACAGACGCTCCACCGCATCCAGAAACGACTTCTCGCGCATGGTCGGCGCCTTCGCCGCGCGCGCGGCGCGGGTCGGGCCGAGCCGCTGGAGCGTGGCGCGCGCCTTGTCGAAATTTTCGTTCAGCCACAGCGGCTGGTTGTAGGCGAGCGCCTCGCCCCAGTACGCCATGGCGAAGCCGCGGTCGGTCTTCTGCGCCTCGCGGAACGCGTCGATCGCTTCGTCGTACTCGAAACTGTGAAGGAGAAGGACGCCGCGAATGAACGCGGGCTGGGCCGCGGACGACCCCGAGGTCGGGAAGGAAATGTGCCCGAGGGCGGCCGCCGCCTGCGGCTGCTGAGCACTCACAGACAGGGCAGAGAACGCAGCAAACAAAAAGCCACGGAGACTGCGAGACACAGAGCAAAAGCTTACTCCGTGTCTCGGTGTCTCCGTGGCTAATCTACTCTGCGTCCGCTGCTAGCTCAGAACGAGAAGCGGACCATGAACTGCATGATCCGCATGAAGCCGGACTGCAGCGCCGTCTGGCCGAAGCTGTTGCCGGGGGCATACGTATTGTTGCCCTGGAGCGCGCGCACCGTCGGTCTGTCGAACAGGTTGAGCACTTCGAGCTTCACCAGGGCCGATTTGTTTCCTCCCAGGCGAACGTTCTTCTGGAAGTTGACGTCGGTGTTGAACTGCGTCGGTGTCCGCAGGTCGGTGATGGTGCGCGGCGCGTTGCCGAAGCTGCCAAACGGTGTCAGCGAGAACGCCGCCGGGTTGATCCAGGTGGCCGCCGGATGATCGGCCGACGCGAGCCGATCCTCGTAGCTGCCAGGCGTCGCCAGGTCCACTCCGGATACGATGTTCGGCCGCGCGGTCACGCCGCCGCCGAGAATCGAGTTCGGGTTGCTCTGAATCGCGTTCAACGGGAAGCCGGCCTGCCACGTCGTGATCGACGCGATCGTCCAGCCGCCGATGATCGCATCAGCGACGCCGCTGCTGCTCGCGAACTTCTTGCCTTTGCCGAACGGCAGCTCGAAGATCGGCGCGACGATGATCCGGTGCGGCACGTCGAGGATGCCGTAGCTCCATTCCGACTTCGGATCGTAGCAGGCGGTGGTGAACTGCTGTCCGGCGGCGCAGGCCGGTGCCGACGCGATGTAGTTGTAGTTGTTCATCGCGAAGTTCGCCGTGCTCGGCGCCGAGTAGAAGTTGGTCTCGGCGAACTGATTGTCCTTCAGCACGCTGTAGGTATAGCTGAAGCGACCGCCCCACCCGCGGCTCAGGCGCTTGGTGAACTCGATGACGCCGGCGTTGTACTTGTTCTGGCCCTCGGTGACCTGCCGATCGTTGACTTGCACGAACTGCGGGAACGGCGTCAGCAAGCGCGCGCGGGTCAGGGTCGTCGGCGTCGACAGAGACGACGGCACGTTGGGGTTGCCGAAGAACGGGTTCGGCAGAGCGGCGCCGAGCGCCGCCGCGCCGAGCGCGAGGTACTTCGGGTCGAGTTGGTTGATATTGACGGCGATGTCATTCGAGCCGCCGAGCGGCAGGTGGTCCCCCTTGGCGCCCATGTAGGTCAGCGTCACGGCCATGCCCGACCCGAGCTCGTGCTGAAGGTCCGCAGACCACTGCTGGACGCGCGGCGCCGATCGGTTCTGGTCGACGAAGCTGATGTTGGTGTTCAGCCCCGACAGTGCGCCGAGGCTGTTGCCGCTCGGCTGCTGCACGCCGTTCGGGAAGGGATTGGTCAGCGTGACCGTCGGTGTCCCCGGCGTCTGCGGGACGAGCGTATTCAGCGTGTAGCCGACCTGGCCGTAGTTGCTGGTCGACGTGCTCGGGATCGGATAGTTGTACGGCGCCCAGTAAACGCCGTAACCGCCGCGCAGCACCGTGTTGTTGGTGAATGAATAGACGGCGCCGACGCGCGGCGAGGCCTTGATCTTCGGCGGATTGCCCTGGGTCGTCGGGTTGCCATTGACGCCGGCGTACATCAGCCCGCCCGCCACGTTGCGCGCCGGCGTGCCGGCGACCGGGTCCGCCGGGATGGTCACGGACGAGAGCGCGCTGGTCAGCGTCCGGTCGTAACCAACCGTGAAGTTGTTGTTCTGTTCCGCGAGGCCGGTCTCGTGCTCGAGGCGGAGGCCGTAGTTCAAGGTGAACTTCGAGTTGACGCGCCAGTCGTCCTGGGCGTAGCCGCCGTAGTAGTAAGTGAAGATGTTGAACGGCGTCGACACCGAGAAGCTGCTCGTATTTGAAGCGTTTGCCGACGGGTACCCGAGCAGGAACGACGCGACCGAGTTGCCCGAGGTCGCGTCGCTGTTCGAGTTGTTCGCCGACGTGAACTCGTTGTCAAAGCTGAAGAACCCGGAACTGTTTCCGGTGATGAAGGTATCGACGCCGATTTTGCGGAAGTCGCCGCCCACCTTGATGGTGTGCGAACCGAAGAACCGCGAGTAGGCGGCGTTGGCGCTGGTCGACTTCCAGTTGATCTGCGTGGGGTTAATGGCGCCGAGCGTTTGCCCGGCGAGCGCATCGTAGTTGATCAGGTCGACGTTGGGAAACTTCGGCACCGTGATCAGGCTGAGGAAGTTCTGGCTGAACGGAAGCGACGCCGGATCGTACGGCAGGCTCAGCGTGTTGTTGTCCGGGAAGCGGGTCATGCCGAAGCGCAACGACATCACCGAGCTATCGTTCAACACCCAGGTGTTATTGAGGGCGAGGACCTTCGGGCGGCGCACGAGGATGTAGTCGAGCGGATCGGCGAACCGCGTCGGCTCGGTCTGGTCGGCGCTGCCGAAGTAATTCTGGCACGGCTCGTTGGTGCGGTTATACAGGAAGAAGCCGGTCAGCGACACCTTGTCGGTGAACTTGTGCTCGACCTTTGCCGCGATTTCAGTCTCGAAGTTGTTGTTGATCAGCGACGTCCGGTTGTAATTGTTCGAGCCGTTGTCGGCATTGACGTCCGGCAGCGGCAGATACTTGATCATCGCGGCGGCGACAGGGTTGATCCGGCCGCTCGGGATGACGTTGTTGGCGAACGGCTGCTTGGTCAGGGGATCGTAGATGATCACCCGCTGCCCGGCGCTGTTCACGAGCCCTGAAAAATCGCCGGCGCGCTCGGCCGCGGTCGGCATCCGGGCCGCGCTGTTCCGGGTCTGCACGTCGTGATACTGCTCGTTCGACACCCAGAAGAAGGTGCGGTCCTTCTTGATCGGGCCGCCGAAGCCGCCGCCGCCGAGATAGTACGGACTGTTCGGCTTGGCGTTCTTGGCCGCCGTCACGGTGTCGCCGCGCGCCGCCGCGACGTCGCTGGCAATCTGGCTGAAGTAGTTATTGGTCTGGCCCCAGATCGGCCGCGTCTGGAAAAAGCCGGTACCGTGGAAATTGTTCGTGCCCGACTTCGCCGTGACGTTGAACACGCCGCCGCCGGTGCGGCCCATCTCCGCGTCGTAGGTGTGCACCTGGACCTTGAGGTCGTCGACCCCTTCGGTCGTCGGCACCGCGGACATGCGGTTGCGCATGTCGGTGATCGGCACGCCGTCGAGCGTGTAGTTGTTGCCGCGGCGCGTGCCGCCGCCGAGCGACATCAGCGACGCGTTGGTCTGATCCTGCTGACGGTTGAACTGTGCGTCGCCCGACGGCACCACGGTCGGTACCGAGGCGCCGATCATGAACGCGTTGCGTCCCGGCGAGGGCAGCGTCTGCAACGCCGCCGAATCCAGCGTCGTGCCGGTCGATGCATTGGACGTGTCGATGATCGGTGCCTGGCCGGTCACGGTGACGTTCTCGCTAATCGATCCGACTTCCATCGTCAGGTCCAGCGTGAGGAACTGCTGCGTGCCGATGCGGATCGCGCCGCGATCAGCCGTCTTGTATCCCTGCAGCGTCGCCCTGATGGCGTAGTTGCCCGGATCGACGTTCGCAAATGCGAACTCGCCGCGTTCGTTCGTGATCGACGACCGCTTGATGTTGGTCTGTTCGTTCGTGAGCGTGACTTCGACTCCCGGGATGACACCACCCGCGTCCTTGACGGACCCGCGCAAGCCTCCCTGGAATCCCTGCCCGAACACCGACCCGGCGGCCGCGACGACCAGCAACGCCCCAAGCATGAGCGTGGCTCGGAATCTCATAGGTTCCTCCGCTGTTTAAGGACAACCCGTGCGACTGAAACGTCACGGGAATGCGGCGATTCTAGGGGGGACCGTCAGGGGTTGCAACAACTTTGTCGCAATGCGGTGATGTTTCTAGCGGGTTGGAGACAACCAGACAAGGAAATGGAGCGCCCTTTGCGGAGCGCTCCATTTTTACGTATCGATTTTCTTGGGTCGACGAATCTACGGCTTCTTCACTTCGAACTTGATCTGCTTGAGAATGCCCGCTTCCTTCGGCAACTCGGTCTGGCCGGCGGGAAACTTGTTGGCGCTGAACATGAACGCCAGGATGTCGGCGTTCTGCTGCCCGCTCAGCGATCCGGGCGCATTCTGCGGCATCGAGATACGGATGCGTTCGAACAGATCACCGATGGTGAGGCCGTCCCACCCCGCCATGAACTCCCCCCCGGCGAGCGGCGGCGCCATCTCGCCGCCGGTCAACTCGCCGCCATGGCAGGACGCGCAGTTCTCGGAATACAGAGCCTTGCCGCGCGTGGCCTGGGCATCCGTGAACACCCCGTCCCAGATCGACTGTGTCGGGGGCTGCGCGTGGACGGTCGCGCGCAGAACGAACACCGCAGCAAACGGAATAAGTGCGACAGCCGCAAACTTGATCTTCATGATCACCTCAACGGGGTCAACCCCCTCGCCCCTATTCTACAGGGGGATTCACCCCGCCGGATAACAAGGAGCCGCAGATCGTGGTCGCTAGCGCTGGCCGCCGGCCTGGCTGGTCGAACGCACTTCCGACTGCGGCAGCGCGAAGGCAATGTACTCGCCCGAGTAGTTGCCGCCGCTGACCGCGACGATGAAGTACTGCCGGCCGTTCGCCATGTAGGTCATCGGCGAACCGCTCTGCGGCGCCGGCATCCAGACCGCGCCGACTTCCTTGCCGTTGCTCTTGTCGTACGCCCGGAACATCGCCCCGCGCGGATGCTCCGGCGTCGTCGTGATCGACGGATCGCCGAGGACGACGAGCGACTTGGTGACGACGAGGCCGACGCTGCCCGGCTGCCCGGTCTTCGGGATCGTCTTGCCCGCGAGCACCGGGCTGTTGCGCACCGCGTCCGGCGTATCGCCGTGCGGCACCTGCCATTTGAGCTCGCCCTTGTCGAGATCGATCGCGTTCAGCAGCCCGTACGGCGGCTTGAGCAGCGGGAGCCCCTGGACGACGAGACCACCACCACCCTGCGGCGCAGCCGCGGGTGCGGCGCCGGGCGTGCCCGGCGT
>JAOBWF010000311.1 GCA_025463215.1 Acidobacteriota bacterium
GCTTCTTCGGTCGCCTCGAGCGCCGCTTCGAACAGCGGGGAGGTCGCGTCCGGCGGCAGGACCGAGCGCGTCCGCGCCGCGGGGTCGTTGAACCGGCTGCGCATCTCCGGCGAGGTCGAGAAGGCGATCGCGAAATCGCCGCTGCCGTTGCTGTAGGACGATCCGGTGCGGGCGAGGCCGAAGATTGCACGTGCCGCGAGCCGTTTCAGGTCGCGCGCGTCGAGCGGCGCGTCGGTGGCGACGACCAGCATGCAGGAGCCGTCTCCTGACGCTCGCGCGTCCGCGACATCGGCGCCGGCGGACCCAAACCCGCGGCCGATGGCCGCGGCGCCCCCCGTCCGCGGCGGCTGCAGCGCGCGGAACACCGGCACGCCGGCGATCGTCAGGTTGCCGCCGAAGTTCGTCTGCGTCAGTACGCCGACGGTGTAGCCACCGCGGTCGGTCGGCAGCTTCCGGGACGAGGTGCCGATGCCGCCCTTCCAGCCGTAGTTCACCGTCCCGGTTCCGGCGCCGACGGTGCCTTCCGCCACTGCCCCGGCCGCGGCGCTCGTGATCGCGGCGAGCACGTGCTCGCGCGTCACGTGCAGGCCGCGGATGTCATTCAACCCGCTGTCGTTCGTCTCGCCGACGAGCGCGTTGACCGATCGCACCTGTTCGTTGCCCGGCTGCGCGATCGTGTAGCGCACGACCGCATCCATGGCGGTGCCGACGCTCAACGTGTTGGTCAGCACGATCGGCGTCTCGATCGTGCCGAGCTCGTTGACCTGCGTCGACCCGGCCAGCTTGCCGAACGCGTTCCCCACGAACACCGCCCCCGCCACCTTCTCCTGGAACAGGTTGCCGCCGTGCGGCAGCACGGCGGTCACGCCGGTCCGCACGCTTTCGCCCTCGACAATCGTCGTGTGCCCGACCCGGACACCGTCGACGTCGGTAATCGCGTTGCGCGGTCCGGGCGGGACAATGCCGACGACGATCCCGAGATCGCGGGCGCGCGGCCGGGTTTGCGCCAGGAGCAACACCACGGACGAGGAGGCAGATAGCGCTGCGAGCAGCGCCAGCCCGACGGCAGGCTTCGACATGGGCGCATTATCGCGCAGCGGCCGTGTGTACCGGGAATCGTCGCAGCTTCTCGGCTGCGGTCGCCGCATCCGGAAGTACTTTTGCTTACGCTCGCGACATGACAGGCGGCGACACGACGACGCAATTTACCGTAGACTTCTCAGACCCGAGCGAGTACGTTACCTGCGAGCTCGCTCACAGCCCCTAATGGTTCCGTTCGTCGTTTCCCCTTCGACGATCCGTAAGTCGGTCCTTGGTTTGGCGGTGCTGTTCCTGGCCGTTGGCGCCACTGCGATCTTGACGCGCGCACAGTCCGCGCCGTCGATCGCCACCTTTGTACCGGGGGGCATCGGGGACGGCACGACGCTGCTGCCTAACGGCTGGAAGGTGTCGCCCGCCGGCCGCCACCTGAAAACCGGCAGTCTCCCCCTCAACATTGCCGTGTCGCCCGACGGCCGCTATGCCGTCATTACCAACAACGGCATCAACCGCCCGTCTCTCACCGTCGTCGACATCGCCAGCTGGACGGTCAAGAGCACGATGCTGCTCGATAGCGCGTGGTATGGACTGGTGTGGCATCCGGACGGCACAAAGCTGTATTCCGCCGGTGCGGCGTCGAACAACATCCAGGAGTTCGCGTTCGCGGACGGGACGATCACGCGCGCGCGGACGTTCGCACTCCCCGCGATGACCGGCGAGTCGTTTGCGGGGGGCCTGTCGATCAGCCCGGACGGCCGCACGCTGTTCGCCACCCGCGTGTTCGGCATGACGCTCTCGTCGATCGACGTCGCCAGCGGGACCGTCACCCGGACGGTCGTGCTGCCGAGCGAACCGTATACGACGCTGCCGTCGCTCGACGGCCAGCTCGTCTACGTGTCGATGTGGGGCGGCGCCGCGGTGCGCGCCTACGCCGCGAACTCGCTGGCGCTCGTCGCCGACATGCCGGCCGGCGAACACCCCAACGCGATGGCGTTGTCGAAGGACGGCCAGCGGCTGTTCGTGTCGTGCGGTAACAGCGCCGCCGTGTGGGTGTTCGACACCTTCTCGCGCGACCCGATCGAACAAATCTCGTCGAACCTGTATCCCGAGGCGCCGGCGACGTCGACGCCGAACTCGGTCGCTGTCTCGCCCGACGGCCGCACGCTGCTCGTCGCCAACGCCGACAACAACGCGGTGGCGGTCGTCGACATCAGCAACGGCGCGCGCAGCTTCGTCGACGGCTTCATCCCGACCGGCTGGTATCCGACCGGCGCGGTGTTCTCGCGCGACGGCAAGCAGATTCTGATCATCAACGGCAAAGGGCTGGCGTCGGCGCCCAGCACTGGCGGCGCCGGCATGGAAATCCGGCTGATGGGGTTCGCCTCCATCCTGCCGGCGCCCGACCGCGCCACGCTGCTCGAATACAACCGCAAGGTCCAGGCGCTCACGCCTTACAGCGACGCGACCCGGCTGCGGCCGGCCGGCATCCCGATCGGGTCGCCGATTCCGCAGTCGGTCGGCGCGAGCTCGCCGATCAAGCACGTCTTCTACGTGATTCGCGAGAACCGCACCTACGATCAGGTGCTCGGCGATCTCACCGAAGGCAACGGCGATCCGAAGCTGACGCTGTTCGGCCGAGACGTCACGCCGAATGCGCATGCGCTGGCGCAGAACTTCGTGGTGTTCGACAATTTCTACGTCGACGCCGACGTCAGCTACAACGGCCACGCCTATTCGACCGCGGCCTATGCCAGCGATTTCGTCGAGCGCATGTGGCAGACGATCGCCGCGAACCGCGGTGGTCTGTATCTCGCCGAAGGCGGCGGCGCGATGCGGAACCCGTTCGGCAACCTGAGCGCACCGGCCGGCGGCTACATCTGGGACTATGCGCGCCGCGCCAACGTCAGCGTGCGCAGCTACGGCGAGTTCGTCGAGCACACCTCCCGCTCGGTGACGGGGGACGTGGTCGCGATCGCCTCCGTGCCCGGGCTCGCCGGGCTCGTTGCGCCATCCTACGCGGGCTGGGATCTCGACATCACCGATGCGAAACGTGCCGACAACTGGCTCCAGGAATTCCGGCAGTACGAAGCCACCGGCACGCTGCCGCAGCTGAACATCATCCGGCTGCCGAACGACCACACCGCCGGAGCCAAACCGGGGGCGCCGACGCCGCGCGCGATGGTCGCCGACAACGACGTCGCGCTCGGCCGGATTGTCGAAGCCATCTCCGGCAGCCAGTACTGGAAAGACTCGGCGCTGTTCATTGTCGAGGACGATGCGCAGGCCGGCCCCGACCATGTCGACTCGCACCGATCGGTGCTGCTGGTGGCCAGCCCGTTCGCGAAGCGCAACGCGGTCGACCACACGTTCTACACCACCTCCGGCGTGCTGCGCACGATCGAGCTGATTCTCGGGCTGCCGCCGATGAGTCAGTACGATTCGGCGGCGACCCCGATGTACAGCGCGTTCACCGGTGTGCCGAACCTGGCGGCCTTCGTCCGCCTGGCTGCGCGCGTGCCGACCGACGAGCGCAATCTGGCGACGGCGTTCGGCGCGATGCAGTCGCTGGCGATGGATTTTTCGGTCGAGGATCGCGCGCCCGAAGGGCTGCTGAACGAGATCATCTGGCGGTCGGTCAAAGGTGCGACCTCGCCGGCGCCGCCGCCGCGCCGCTCACGCTTCGTGACACCCGCCAACCGCGCCGCGATCGACGACGACGATCGCTAACGGCCGCGGCACGATTCGATGATTGGGTAATCTGGTAATCTGGTCATCGATTACTCGACTGCCGGATTATCCCATCACCCGGTCGGCCGCGAGCGCCCGGTTGACCGCCGCCGCCCTTGTCGCGCTCGCTCTGTGCGCGACGGCATGCGGGCGTGCGCCCTCGCCGCCTTATCCGCTGGCGTTTTCTCTCGACGCGGCGTCGCCGCGCCTGCTGCAGACAGCGGAGGAGATCGCCGTCCCCCTGACCGTGGCCAATCGCGGCGAGCGCGCCTGGGATCCGGCGCGGATTCACCTCTCGTATCACTGGCTCTGGCTGGTGCCGCGCGAGCTCGCGCACCGGTCGCAAACGGTGCCGTATCACGAGGGCATCCGCACCGATCTGGGCGAGACGCCGGTGACGCCCGGCGCGCGGGTCGCGGTGCACGGGCGGATCCTTGCGCCGGCGCTGCCCGGCGTCTACTGGCTGCAATGGGACATGGTGGAGGAGGGGGTCGCCTGGTTCGCGCAGGTGGCGCCGCGCCAGCCGCGGACGCTGGTGGTCGTCGTGCCGCCGCCGTCCTGGATCCTGGCGCCGCTGCCGTTGCTGATCGCGCTGTGGGGATTGACGGCGCTCCGCCCCGCGCGGCGCCGGGCGACCGCCGGGTGGGCCGGAATCGCCGACGTGCTGTGGTGCGCGGCGACGCTGGCGACCAAGCCGCTGATCCTCGCGCACGCCGCACTGCTCGAGCCGACGGCGGTGGCGTACTGGCTGATCGTCGCGGTCGCGATCATCGCACCGCTGATCGCGATGCTGGTGCTGCCGCAGCGGGCGCGGCCGTGGGCGCTCCTCGCACTCGGCATCGTCTGTTCGCTGCTGATCCTCGCCGACGTCGTCTACTACCGGTTCTTCGGTGATGTGCTGTCGACGCCGGCGCTGCTCGCCGCGCATCAGACCGGCCACGTCTGGGGTTCGATCGGCACCCTCTTCACGCCCGGGCTGCTGTGGCTGTTCGTCGACTGGCCGTTCGCGCTGTGGCTGGCCGCGCGGATGTCGCGCGAGCGGCCGACGTCCGCCTCGCGCGCAGCGATGGTGTCCGCGGCGGCAGCCGTCGGCGGCGCGCTCGCCCTTTCCGCCGCGGCGCTGTCGGTGCCGCGTGTCCTCGCGTCGACGCCGCTCGCGCAGATGTTTCGCGCCCGCTCGGTCGTCGAGCAGCTCGGGCCGTTCGGGTACCACGCCTACGACACATGGAATTATGTGCGCGGCACCTGGCTGCGGCTGCCGGCGACGCCGGCGCAAGTCGACGAGGCGGCGGCCTGGCTGCGCGAGCGCGCGCCGCTGCGCACCGGCGGCGCGCAGTTCGGCGCCGCGCGCGGCCGCAATCTGATCGTCGTCCAGGTCGAGTCGCTGCAGGATTTCGTGGTCGATTTCACCGTCGGCGGGCAGGAGGTGATGCCGCACCTCCGCCGATGGACGACCGACAGTCTGCGCTTCACGCAGGTGACCGATCAGACCAGCGAAGGTCGGACGTCCGACGCCGAGTTTACGACGATGACCTCGCTGCTGCCGCTCGACCACGGCGCGGTCGCGTTCCGTTTTCCCGGCAACCATTACGCCGCCCTGCCGCGCGTGCTCACCGAGCACGGCTACGGCACGCTGTCGGCGGTGGCCTTCGAACCGGGATTCTGGAACCGCCAGGTGATGCATCCGGCCTACGGCTTTCAGCAGAGCCTGTTCGAGGCGGACTTCCAGATGACCGAGCAGATCGGCTGGGGCCTGAACGATCACGACTTCCTCCAGCAGATGGTGCCGCGGCTGGAGCGGCTGCCGCGTCCCTTCGCCGCCTGGCTGATTACGCTGTCGCTGCACCATCCGTTCGACGCGTTCCCGGATGCGCACAAGGTGCTGAAGCTCGGCGCGCTCGAAGGCACGTCGTTCGGCAACTACCTGCACACGATGCGCTTCTTCGATCAGGCGCTCGAGGAGTTCAAGGGCTCGCTCGCCCGCGACGGGCTGCTCGACAACAGCCTGATTGTGGTGTTCGGCGATCATGACGCCGGCTTCGCGCGCGACGCGGCGCTCGCGCGGACGATCGGCATCGGCGGCGATGCCGCATCATGGATGCTCAACGATCGCGTGCCGCTCTTCATGCGCGCAGGCGCGGCGGGCCGGGCTGATCGGTCGGACGGCGCAGGCGCGTCGGGTGTACGCGCGGATCTCGCCGGGGTGCGCGCCATGCCGGCAGGGCAGACCGACCTGGCGCCGACCGTGCTGGCGTTGCTCGGCATCGACGCGGCGCCGCTGCCGTATCTCGGCCGCAACCTGCTCGCCGCCGCCGACATCGATCGGCCGGTGCCGCGTCCGTACGGCGACTGGCTCGACGCGCACCATCTGTTTCTGGCCGGCAACGCGGCCGCGCCTTGCTACGATCTCGCCCGCCGCCTCGCCGGCGCGCCGCCGCCGTGCGCCGCCGGCGATGCGCTCGCCCGCCGGCAGCGAGAACTGTCGCGGCTGATCGTGATCGACGATCTGCAGCAGGCGCTGCGCGCGCGTCTCGCGGCGAATCCGCATCCGTGAGTACAATGCTCGCGTTCCCATGCGTGTCCGCGTCGCGTGTCTCTTCGCCGTGCTCGTTTCCGCCGCGCCCCAGGCACTGGCGCAGGAGCCGCCGCCGCCGATCCCCTGGGTCGTCGTCGATCTGCACGCCACCGTGCCGCGATTCCCGTCCGACGATCAGCAGCTGGCCGACAGCCGCAACCTGAACGTCGTCGAGCTCCCGGGTTCAGGGCTGGGCGCGCAGATCGCGGTGCACGTCTATCCGCTGCGCACGCGGATCGTCACTTTTGGGGTCGGCGGCGAGCTGACGACCGGACGCGCGCGCCAGACCCCGGCCCCCGGCGCGACCATCGCCGGCGTCGTGCCGCAGCGCGCCGCCGAGGAACATCTGACCTCGCTGTCGCCGCAGCTGTCGCTCAATTTCGGGAACGGTTCGGGCTGGAGTTATCTCAGCGTCGGTCTGGGACAAACGACGTGGTCGCTGTCGACCGCCGATCTCGGCGACTATCCGCCGAACAGTGACAAGCTGAAGACGCTGAACTACGGCGGCGGTGCGCGCTGGTTCATCAAGCCGCACGTCGCGTTCAGCTTCGACGTGCGCTTTTACGCCATCTCACCGGGGTTCGCCTATATCTTTCCGGCCACGCCCCGCGCCCGGCTGCTGATCATTGGCGCCGGCCTGTCTCTCAAGTAGCCCGCTCCGCTCCGCGACGGCCGACGGCACGTGGAGCTGGGCCGGGACCCGCGGTGAGGCGTGCACCGCCAACGGCGGCGTGGGTCTACGGCGTCTGCCCCGGCCCGCTCTGCGACGGCCGGTTCAAGTAAGCGAGAACGGCGGGTAATCGTCGACCAGCAGGAGGATGTACGCTTCGACCCGGATCAGCCAGCGCAGGGCGCCGGCGCCGAAGTTGTACAGCCCCTGCGGGTAGCGTCCGGTGATCAGGATCAGGAACCACGCCACAATCGTCGTCACCCACCACGCGCACACCACGAAGAACAGCACGATGGCGTGCGGGATGACGAGCAGCAGCCGCAACCCCACGGTCAGGCGGTCGCGCGGCGTGTCCGGGCGCTCGAACGTCAGCGCGATCGGGTACGGGCCATCGCCGAACGGCGGATAGCGATCCGCCAACAGCATCAGGTACGCGAGCGCGCGGACGCGCCACCGCAGGTAGAAGTGCGTATACCGGCGGATCGCATTGTAGTGCTCGCTGAACAACACGATCGTGAACCAGCTGAAGACGGCGAGCAGGAAGGCGATGCTGCCGAGCAGCCCGGTCTCGCCGCCGAACGACACCAGATCGCGGCGGCTGCTGTTGACGGCGACGCCGAGGCCGATGCCGCCGACCGCGAACAGGTGCGGGATCGCGAGGAACAGCCGGAACGCCGCCGACATCCGATCGCGCTCGATCGGCTGCGGCTCGACGCGCACGGACAGCGGATACGCCATGGCGGACATCATAGTGTGCGATGATTCGCGCAGTGCGAATCATTCTGGCGGCGGCGCTCGCGGCATCCGTGATCACGACCACCGGCGCGGCGGCGCCGGAGCCGGTTGAGCGCGGCGTCCTCCGCCTGCATTACGTCCAGAAGCCGATCGGCTACGAGCGCTACGAGATCGTCCCCGACCGCGACGGCCTGACCCTGACCTCGGATTTCGACTTCACCGATCGCGGCGGCCGCGTGCAGCTCGCGGCGACGCTGCGCATGGCCGCCGATCTCACACCGCGCGCCTTCAAGGCGACCGGCAAGAGTTACCGCTTCGTCAACGTCGACTCCGACGTGCGCATCGAGGGCCGCGACGCTATCGTCAAAGCCGACGGCGCCGAATCGCGGGTCACGCTGACGACGCCGTTCTACACGGTCGACGGCTACGCGCCGTTCGCCGCGCAGATGATGCTGCTGCGCTACTGGAAGCAGCACGGCCAGCCGCGCGTCATCCGCACCGTCCCGGGCCTGCCGAGCAACGAAGTCTTCATCGAACCGCGCGGCCGCGAAGCGATCCGGATTGGCGCGACCGTCGTCCGCCTGGAGCGCTATGCCATTGACGGCGTGGTGTGGGGGCGCGAAACGGTCTGGCTCGACGAGCATGGCGCCCTGGCCGCGGCGATCACGCGCGCCGGCGGGCTCAGTTTCGAGGCGGTCCGCGAGGATCTCGAGCCCGCGCTGGTCGGCTTCGTCCAGCGCGCGACCCGCGACCGCATCGCCGACCTCGAGGGGATCACGCGGCAGACCTCGCCGCTGAAGTCCGGCACCTACGCGATGACCGGCGCGACGATTGTCGACGGCACCGGCGCGCCGCCGCTGCGCGACGGGGTCATCGTGGTGCGCGACGGCCGCATCGCCGACGTCGGCGCGCGCGCCGCCGTCGCGATTCCGCCGGGCATGGCGCAGGTGGCGGTCGACGGCAAGACGATCGTGCCGGGCCTGTGGGACATGCACACCCATGTCACGCAGGTCGAATGGGCGCCGGTGTACCTCGCCGCCGGTGTGACGACGGTGCGCGACATGGGCAACGAGTTCGAGTTCCTGACGCCGCTGCGTGATGCGATTGCCTCGAAGCGCGCGCTTGGCCCGCGGATCGTCGCCGCCGGCCTGATCGACGGCGGCGGGCCCAACGCCTTCGGTGTCTACTACGCCGCGACCGTGGACGAAGCCAAACAGGCGGTCGCGAAATATCACGATGCCGGCTTTCAGCAGATCAAGATCTACAGCCTCGTCACGCCGCCAATCGTCGAGGCGATCTGCGCCGAGGCGCACCGCCTCGGCATGACGGTCACGGGGCATATCCCGAACGGGATGACGATCGAGCAGGCGGCGGCCGCCGGCATGGATCACATCGCGCACCTCGGCATTCGCGGCGAGGCCGGGTCCGAGGAGGTCGACAAGACGATCGCGTTCCTGCGCGAGCACAAGACGGTGATCGATCCGACGCAGTCGTGGAACGAGCTGCTCGGCCACGCCGCGGGGACGCCGATTGCGGCGTTTCAGCCGGGCATCCTCAAGGTTCCCGCGCCGCTCAACCGGGTGTTCTCGAATGCTGGCGCGGCGGGCATCGATGCGGCCGCGGCGCGGACGCGCCTCGAGCGGGGTCTGCGGATCGTCAAGGCGCTGCACGATGCGGGCGTGCCGATCGTCGCCGGGACCG
The DNA here is from genome assembly GCA_025463215.1 of Acidobacteriota bacterium. Lineage (GTDB taxonomy): Bacteria > Acidobacteriota > Vicinamibacteria > Vicinamibacterales > CAVVIG01 > CAVQFC01. Next base: position 9,447 of record JAOBWF010000311.1, read on the forward strand.
ACGAAGGCGTTCCCGGCCACAGCCTGCACCGTGAGATCGAGCTCTACGTCGAAGCCGGCCTGACGCCGATGGAGGCGCTGCAGGCCGCGACGATCGTGCCGGCGCGCGCGATGAAGATGGACGCCGAGCTCGGCACCATCGAGCGCGGCAAGCGCGCCGACATGGTGGTGCTGAACGCGAACCCGCTCGAGTCGATCCGCAACATCCGCCGCGTCCGCTGGACGATCACCGACGGCCGCGTCTACGACGCGCCGGCGCTGTGGCAGAGCGTCCGCTTTCAGCCCTGAGCGATGGGCGACACCACAGGATCGGCCGCGGTGCCGCGCACGATGGTGTGGACGTTTTCCCGGCGCCAGCACCGGCTCGAAATCCGCCGCGAAACGACGCCGGACGGCGCCGTGCTCGTCGTGGTCGGCGGGGACGCGCCGGGTGCCATGGCCTTCCGCGACATGTCGGCGCTGATCGACCAGCAAAGCCGGCTGGAAGCGCGCCTGCTGGACGCCGGCTGGTCGCTCGTCGCCTTCGAGCCGGAGCGGCGCAGCCACGCGGAGCGGCGCGCGGCGGCGCGCGGGTCGCTCGATCGGCGGCGCTGGTGGACCGATTCTGAATTCCGGCGGCGGCTGCAGCAGCGCGGCCACGTCGACGGCGCCGTCGAGGTCATGGTGCGGCCTGAGGCGGCCGGGGATTACGCCGCCATCCGCGCGCTCAACGAGGCGGCGTTTGGACGCGGTGACGAAGCCGACCTGATCGACCGGCTGCGGAGGGACGGCGCGGTGCTCGCCGCATTCGCCGCCGAGCTCGATCGGCAGATTGTCGGACACGTCCTCTTCAGCCGGCTGCGGATCGAGTCGGCGTCGGACGTGCGCGCCGCGGTCGCTCTGGCGCCGATGGCGGTGTCGCCCGCGCAGCAGGGACGAAGCATCGGCGCCCAGCTGATCCAGCACGGGCTCGCCTGTCTGCACGACGCCGGCGAAGAGATCGTCATCGTCCTCGGCCACGCCGACTACTATCCGCGCTTCGGTTTCTCGAGCGCGAAGGCGAGAGCGCTCGGCAATTCCTTTCCGCCGGGAGCGTTGATGGCGCTGGAGCTGGTGCCGCACGCGCTTGCCGGCGTCAGCGGCGTGGTCAGGTACCCGGCGGCATTCGGACTCTGACCGACCGGTTCATTCGTCCCGGATCCGGCGGCGCAGCGCGGCGAGCGGACGCGGGTCCGCTCCGAGCGCATTGCCGAACGCAGGACTCGATCGCGCCGGGCCGCGGCCTCATCCGCTGGCGCCCGCTACGGCATTCCGGCGGCCTTCGACGCGAGATACCGTTTGCGCGCGCGCGCGGTGTATTCGGGCCTGGCGAGATGGAGGGTGAGGTCGTGCATCTTGCCGTCGAGTTTGTCCGGCGTGAAGCCGAGCGCGTACTGGTGGTGGAGCTCGTCGGCGACATGCGCGAAGGTCGAGGCCAGATCGCGCGGGGAGGCCAATTCGAAGTAGCCGCCGCCGGTCGCCGCCGCGATCTTCGGCAGCCCTTCGTCCGGCCCCTGCATCTGCATCTGGCCGCCGGTATTGCCGCCGCCGCCGCGGCCGCCGAACCCGCCGGGCATGCCGCCGCGGCCGCGATCGGCGCCGCGTCCGATCGGCGCCGGCATCCCGTTTTCGCCCGAGAGGCCGATCGCGTAGACCATGATGTCGTGCTCCTCGGCGCGCTTCATCGCATCCTTGAGCGACTTGTTGTGGTTCGTGAACTGCAGCGGCATGTCGACGCCGTCGGTGAAGACCAGGATGACGCGGCGGCCCTGCTCGATCAGCAGCTTGTCGACGCCGCGGTCGACCGCGTTCCACAGCGGAGTCGGACCGTCTTCCTGCAGCCCGGTGCGCAGGATGGTGATCAGCGCGTCGCGGTCCGAGGTGAAATCGTCCGGGTCGATCTGGATGTTTTTCGCGAAGCTGCCGATGCGCGCCTTGTCGGCCGGCAGCATGGCGTGCACGAACGCTTCGGCCCCCTGTTCCTCGAGCTCGAAGTTGGGCTTCATGCTGCCGCTGCGATCGAGCAGGATGATCACGGTGATCGGCTGGATGTCGTTCGAGAACAGCGTCAGCGTCTGGCGCTTGCCGTTGTCGTCGACGGCGAAATCCTCGCGCGTCAGGTCGGGGACGAGGCGGCCGCGCGCGCCGGTCACGGTGGCGTAGATCGCGACGGTGCGGTTGGCGGCGCCGAACTGCGGCACCTGCGCCTGGCGCGCGGCGAGCGGCACGCAGAGGAGGACGGCAAACGACGCCGCGACGCGAACGCTCGTGCGGTTCATGACACTTCCTTCAGGCGGTGGCGTCTTCGATTCTAACTCTCCGCGGTGAAATGGCGGCCGCGGGTTTCGGGGCCGAGCCACATCAGGATGATCACCAGCGCGCCCGAGCCAGCGATGCAGGCGCCCATCGCGGTGGGCAGCGGCAGCCCGCGATCCTGCAGCAGCCCGACCAGCGTCGGCGTGAACGAACCGAATCCGGCGCCGACGTGATACGCGAAGCCGGCGCCGACCGCGCGGGCGACCGTCGGAAACCGCTCGGTCAGGTACCCGGGCACGACGCCGAAATTGCCGGCGCCGAAAAATCCCATCATCAGCGCGCCGATGAGCAGCAGCGGCGTGCTCTGGGTGAACACGTAGATCGGCACCGCGAGGATCCCGATCACCGTCGCGATCGTCGCCGATCCGCGGCGGCCGAGCGCCCCTTCGGAGATCCGGCCGAACGCGATGCCGCCGGTGATGCCGCCGATGTTCAGCATCGCCAGATACGGCAGCGTCGGCCGGTGCATCTGCGTGATCAGCGTCGGATACCAGTACGTGATCGAGTGGTACATGAACAGGAACGCGCCCATCAGCAGCGACGTATGCACCGTCGTCCAGATCAGATCCGGCTTGAACAGCCGGAGCAGCGAGAGCGAGTCGGTCTGGTGGTGTTGCCTGAGGTGCGCCTGGCGGTCGAGCCACACCGGGCTTTCCTTGACCCCGCGCATGATGAAGAACACCAGGAACGAGGGCAGGATCCCGATCCACATCATCCAGCGCCAACCCATGTCGGTGCCTGTGTTGACGAACGGGTAGAGAAACTCGAACACCAGGGACGAGAGCAGGAACCCCATCGAGTAGCCGCTCTGCATCAGCCCGGACGCGGTTCCGCGCAAATGCGACGGCCAGTGCTCCAGGGTCAGCGGCATGCCCGCTGCCCACACGCCGCCCATGCCGATCCCGAAGAGCGCGCGGACCGCGAACAGCATCCCGAACGACGTCGAGAAGCCGCCGAGAAACGAGAACGCGGAGTACCACAGGATCGAGAACATCAGCGGGCCCTTGCGCCCCCAGCGATCCGCCGCCGTCCCCGCGCCGATGCCGCCGGCGACGCGGAAGATCAGCGTGATGGTGCCGAGCGATCCGACCAGCGCCTTGTCGACGGTGAAGCTGCGCTGGATGTCGACCAGGAGGAAGGTGAGGATCGTGAAGTCGAAACCGTCGAGCACCCATCCGAGGTAGCAGCCGATGAACGCCTTCCACTGCGTCGGCGTGACGTCGCGGTACCAGGCGCCGGCCGCACGCGGACTGGGCGCATCGAGGGACACGTGGGCCATTGCCCGCGATGATACCTTCAGATGCGGATGAAAATGCGGCGCCGGTACATCTCGCCGAGGATCACGCCCCACACCAGCACGTACGCGATCGCGTAGCCGAGCGACGCCGCTTCTGCGCCGCAGCACGGCCGCAGCCACGGTACGAACGCACTGCGATACACGATGCCCTTGAGCGAGCCGCTGCCGGTGACGATCACGCGGGTCAGCAGGCTGTCGAAACCGACCGAGAGGAAGTACGCCGCCAGCGGATTGCGGCCGTAGGCCGCCAGCGGCCGCGACCATCCGCGCCAGCCGCGAACGTCGACCAGCCAGTGAAAGACGGCGAGCACCTGAGCGGCGAGCCCCGCGCTGAACAGCGCGAACGAACTCGTCCACAGGTTCTTGTTGATCGGAAAGGAGCGGCTCCACGCCGCGCCGGCGACCGTGGCGATGACGCCGGCGGCAAAGAGCCACGCGCTGTGGTGCGGCTGCCGCCGCTCGCGCAACCACACCCCGGCGAACACGCCGCACATCGCGGTGGCGATCGCCGGCAGCGTGCTCAACAGCCCCTCCGGATCGGAGACGCGGTTCAGCAGGTGGCGCCCGAGCAGGGCGCGATCGATGAACGACGCCAGGTTACCTTCCGGGGTCAGCACCCCGGCGCCGGTCCCCGGCACCGGAATGAACGTCAGCGCCGCCCAGTACGCGATCAGCGCCCCGGCGACCGCGAGAATCTGCGCCTTCAGCGATCCATTCTCGGTCAGCCATGCGACCGCGAGGAACACGATCGCAATCCGCTGCAGCACGCCCGGAATCCGGAAGGTGGCGAGCTGAAGCGGCGCCGCGGCTTCGATCGCGTTGAGCACGAGTCCGAGCGCGAACAGGATCAGCGCACGGCGTACGATGTGATGGCCGACGCGGTGCGGCGTGCCGCGCCGGCGCGCCAGCGCGAACGGCACCGCGGCCCCCATCGCGAACAGCAGAAACGGGAAGACGAGATCGGTCATCGTCCAGCCGTTCCAGAGCGCGTGATCGAGCGGCGTGTAGACCGCGGTCCACGTGCCCGGCGTGCTGACGAGGATCATCGCCGCGATCGAGAGCCCCCGGAAGACGTCGAGCGAGTCGAGCCGCTCTGATCCCGGCGTCATGTCGCTACTGGTCGCAGCAGGGGCTACGGCGGCTCGGCAGGACGACCTTGAACGGCCGCGGGCGTGAGAAGACTTCGTTCGACCGCGCGAAGCCGTCGAGAAACCAGTCCATGACGCGCATCTGCGTCGCATAGCGCCGGAGCGCCTGCCGTTTGGCGCGCGTTTCGGTCGGCGTCAGCGCCAGCCGCATCCACCCCGATGCGCCGCCGCGCAGCGGCGGCGGATCGAGCTGCGGCCCTTCCTCCTCGAACGGCCACGAATTGAAGTGAATGATGTAGTTGATGACATCCGCCGCGAATTCGGGATGGACGCGGCGGACGTCGTTGAGCGAGTCGGCCAGGAAGAACCACGCGGCGCAATGATCCTCGTGCTGATCCTCCTGGCGCGGCACCGCGATCATCGTCGGCTTGAAGTCGCCGATGATCAGCGCGAGCTCCTGCGACAGGTCCTCGCCGCGATACTTCGTCTCGGGGACCAGCATCTCGGACCTGGGCGGCCGCGTCAGCCGCGTGTACGGCGACCGATAGGCGCCGCGGCGTTCCGACCAGTAGATTCGGGTCAGCTTGCACAAGCCGCCGTCTGGAAACCCCAGAAAGGTCTGGAACGCGTCGGCGAGGCCGAGCCGCACCAGCGCCGCGCGCGCCTCGCGCCGCCGCTGCTTGCCGTAGCCGAGATAGTCCTTCGCCGTCGGCGTCTGGATGTGATCCTCCTCCTTGACGCCTTCCGGATAGCCGTCGCCGTCGGTGAGATAGACGACGCGGACGGCGCCCCCGGTGGCGTGGACGCGCTGCATCAGTCCGCCGGCGCCGAGCACCTCGTCGTCCGGATGCGGCGCGATCACCAGCAGCCGGGTGGCCTCGGGGACGTCGAGGACCGGCGGCGGCGCCGG
>JAOBWF010000427.1 GCA_025463215.1 Acidobacteriota bacterium
TCACGCCTCTTTAAGCCCTGCCGTTAATACTGAGCCCTGGTATTTTGCAGGTTTTCCATGCTTCAGATCGGCGGCATTGTCGTTCTCTACGCTTGCGTGTTCGGCGGTTATCTGATGACCGGCGGATCGCTGGGCGTGGTGATCGAGGCTGCGCCGCACGAGCTTCTGACCATTTTCGGCGCCGCCATTGCCGCCATGCTGATCGCCGGCTCGATGTACAATGTCAAAAAGATCGTCGGCGGCCTGGGCCAGGTCGTCTCCGTCCCGCGCTGGAAGCCGAAGGATTACAACGATCTGCTGTGCCTGCTGTTCCTGCTGACCAAGACCATGAAATCCAAGGGCCTGATCGCGCTGGAAGCGCATATCGAAAAGCCCGAGGACTCCTCGATCTTCAAGCGCTATCCGCGCATCACCAAGGATCATTTCGCGCTGGGCTTCATCTGCGACACGCTGCGGATGATGACCATGAGCCTGGAAGATCCGCACCAGGTGGAAACCGCGATGGAAAAGCAGCTGGAAAAGCACCATCACGAAGCCCTGGTGGGCGCCAATGCGCTGCAGTCCATGGCCGACGGCCTGCCGGCGCTGGGCATCGTCGCGGCCGTGCTGGGCGTCATCAAGACCATGGGCGCGATCAGCGAACCGCCCGAAGTGCTGGGCGGCATGATCGGCTCGGCGCTGGTCGGCACTTTTCTGGGCGTGTTCCTGGCCTACGGCATCGTCGGCCCCATGGGCGTGCGGCTGAAGGCGGTGATCGACGAGGACGCGCTGTTCTATCACGTCATCCGCGACATCCTGGTGGCGCACCTGCACGGCAATGCGGCGCAGGTCTCGGTGGAAATCGGCCGCGGCAGCGTGCCGAGCGAATACCAGCCCAGCTTCGCCAAACTGGAAGCCGCCCTCAACGCCATTCCGCCCGACGGGGCCTAGCTTTCTTGCCGAATTCGCGGCGCGGTTCGTGCCCAAATTCGCGATAAGACTCGCGATAAGGCTCGCGCCAGGTCTGCTGTTCGCGCGACGGAGTGTCGCCCCACGGCTCGCGATAAGGCGGCGGCTCGCGGTATGACGATTTCTGGCGCACGACCCTGCGGCGCGGCGCCGGCTTGGCGTCCCAATAATACAGGAACAGCGCCGTGAACGAGCCCGCGAACACGCCAAGCGGGATCGCGACGAACAGATCGGAGTCCGTGCCGAAGCCGACAATGCCGGCCACGAACACTCCCGTCAGTTGCGCGACGCTTCTTGGAAAAAATGATCCCAGACCGCCCATCTGGCGGTTTTAGGAACCCCCTGTCCCAATATGAAACAGTTGTAAGGCGCAGGGTTAATTGCGGGCGGGCGTTAACCCTGTCCGCGGTTCAGCGCTGCCGGAAGCCTGCCGCCGCCAGCGCGTCGCGGATGGCCTGGGCGTGTTCGGTATCGCGCGCTTCCACCACCAGGCCCAGGGTGGCGGACTTGGCAGAAATGTCCGCCATCATGCGGTTGTGGGAGACTTCCATCACATTGCCGCCGGCCTGGGCGATCAGGGCGGCGATCTGCGCCAGCTGACCGGGACGGTCCTCGATCTCCAGCTCCAGCGAGAAGATGCGGCCTTCGCGCGTCAGTTCGCGCAGGATGACGTTGGACAGCAGCCGCATGTCGATATTGCCGCCCGACATCACGATGCCGACCTGGCGACCCTTGAAGAGGTCGGCATTGGCCATCAGCGCGGCAAAGCCGGCGGCGGCGGCGCCTTCGATCAGCGTCTTTTCGATCTCCAGGATCATCGCCAGCGCATGCTCGATGCGGTCTTCGCCGACAATGAAGATGTCTTTCACAAGCTCGCGCACGATTTGCGTGGTCAGCGCGCCCGGCTGCTTGACCGCGATGCCCTCGGCGATGGTCTGGGCGTGCGGCAGTGCTGTGAGCGGCTCGCCCCGCATCGCCTGGCGCATCGCCGGATACAACGCGGTCTGGACGCCATAAACCTCGATGGCGGGCTTCATGGCGCGCGCGGCGATGGCGCAGCCGGAAATCAATCCGCCGCCGCCCACCGGAATGATCAGGGCGTCCAGCTGCGGCACATCTTCCAGCATCTCCAGCGCGCAGGTGCCCTGGCCGGCGATCACCAGCGGATCGTCATAGGGATGGATGAAGGTGAGATGCTGTTCGCCGGCGATGCGCTGCGCCTCGGCATAGGCTTCGTTCAGGTCGCGGCCATGTTGGATCACGGTCGCGCCGAAATCGCGGGTATGCTTGACCTTGTTGAAGGGCGTCGTCACCGGCATCACGATGGTGGTGGGAATCCCCAGGCGGCCGGCATGATAGGCCACGCCTTGCGCGTGATTGCCCGCGCTCATCGCCGCCACGCCGCGGCGCTTTTCATCTTCGGAGAGGGACAGGATGCGGTTCAGCGCGCCGCGTTCCTTGAAGCTGGCGGTGAACTGGCGGTTCTCGAACTTGAGCCAGACCTCGCAGCCGGCGATGCCCGAAAGGGTGCGCGAATGGCGGGTTGGGGTGCGCACCAAAGCGGGCTGGACCCGGGCTGCGGCGCGCTGGATGTCGGCGAAGGTGGGCGCGGCGGTCACGGCTCAGCCTTAACGAGGAAACCGGTTGGTAGCAGCGGCAGGATTTGAACCTGCGACCAAAGGAT
>JAOBWF010000327.1 GCA_025463215.1 Acidobacteriota bacterium
GCACGCCGTGGCTCGCGCACATCAACGCGCTCAAGGGGGACGATGCCGTCCGCGACATCCAGAACCTGCCGGACGACGGCCATCTCTACGCGGCGCACGTGATCAACGACATCTGGCGGCTGACGAAGGGCAACGCGGTGGTCGTGACCGACGTCGGCCAGCACCAGATGTGGGAAGCGCAGTACTACAAACACGATCGGCCGCGCTCGCTGATCACGTCCGGCGGTCTCGGCACGATGGGGTTCGCGCTGCCGGCGGCGATCGGCGCGAAGATCGCGTGCCCCGACGCGGAAGTCTGGGTCGTGGTTGGCGACGGCGGCTTCCAGATGACGATGCCCGAGCTCGCGACGGTGGTGCAGGAGAACCTCGACATCAACATCGCGATCATCAACTACGGCTTCCTCGGCATGGTCCGGCAGTGGCAGGAGTTCTTCTACGACAAGCGCTACGCGGCGACGCCGATCACCGGCCCGAACTTCGCCAAGCTGGCGGACGCCTTCGGGATCGCCGCCACGACGGTGACCAAGCGCGCCGACGTCGACGGCGCGGTCGAAGCCGCGAGACGCCTCAAGCGCGCCGCGCTGATTGATTTCCAGGTCGAGCAGGAAGATTCCGTCTACCCGATGGTCCCGGCCGGCGCCGACCTGAACAAGATGATCCGACGCCCGTCGCCGATCGTCGAAACCGCGGCCGATTGAAATAGGGAATCGGAATTCGGAATGTGGACGTCGGGCGCAGGGCCGGCCGGCTCGGCTCACGCATTCGAAAGTTTTTAGTTTTTAGTTTTTAGTTCTGAGTTCTGAGTTCTGAGTTCTGAATTTCGAGAGATATCACGATGCTCCACACCTTCGCGGTCTACGTCGACAACAAGCCGGGCGTCCTGAATCGCGTCTCTTCGCTGTTCCGCCGCCGGGCGTTCAACATTGAATCGCTCACCGTCGGCCACACCGAAACGCCGGGCGTGTCCCGCATGACCGTGGTGGTCGACACCGACGAGTACGGCGCGCGGCGGCTCGAGGCGCATCTCTACAAGCTGGTGCCGTGCCGGCGGGTCGACAACATCACCTCGGCGCCGTCGATCTCGCGCGACCTCGCGCTGATCAAGGTCGCCGCGACCGGCGACGCCCGCACGCACGTGATGCAGCTGGTCGACGTCTATCGCGCGCGGATCGTCGACGTCAGCCCCGAGTCGCTGGTGATCGAGACCACCGGCACGGAAGACAAGATCGACAGCCTGGTCGAGGTGCTGCGGCCGTACGGCGTCATCGAGCTGGTCCGCACCGGCCGGGTCGCGATGGCGCGCGGTACCCTGCCGCCGCGCCATGCGCGCGTCCGCCCGGCAATGTCGAGCGCGGCGGACATCAGCGGCGACGTCAGCAACTGTTCGGTGTAGTTGGCAAATGCGTATCGGGTAATGGGGTAATCGGGGGAGTCGGTAAATCGATTACCAAATTACCAGATTACCCATTGACCAGATTCGAAGGAGCGAGAATGGCAACGATGTATTACGACGACTCCGCGGACCTCGCCCTGATTCAGGGGCGCAAGGTCGCGATTATCGGCTACGGATCGCAAGGGCACGCCCACGCCTTGAACCTCAAGGACAGCGGCGTCGACGTGCGCGTCGGCCTGCCGGCGACCAGCCGGTCGCGCGCCAGGGCGCAGGCGGCCGGGCTGACGGTCGGCGAGGTGGCCGACGTCAGCAAGTGGGCCGACGTCGTGATGATCCTGATTCCGGACACCTCGCAGGCCAAGGTCTACCGCGACGAGATCGAGCCGAACCTCGCGCCCGGCAACCTGGTGATGTTCGCGCACGGCTTCAACATCCGCTTCGGCGCCATCGTCGTGCGCACCGACGTCGACGTGTCGATGGTGGCGCCGAAGTCGCCTGGCCACCGCGTCCGCGAGCTCTTCGTCGAGGGCGCCGGCACGCCGGCGCTGTTCGCGATCCACCAGGACGCGACGGGGAAGGCGCGCGCGCTCACCCTCTCGTACGCGAAGGGCATCGGCGTCATGCGCGCGGGTGTGATCGAGACGACCTTCAAGGAAGAGACCGAGACCGATCTGTTCGGCGAGCAGGCCGTGCTGTGCGGCGGTGTCAGCGCCCTGGTCAAAGCCGGCTTCGAGACCCTGGTCGAGGCGGGCTATCAGCCGGAGATCGCCTACTTCGAGTGTCTGCACGAGCTGAAGCTGATCGTCGACCTGATCTACCAGGGCGGCCTCAACTACATGCGCTACTCGGTAAGTGACACGGCGGAGAACGGGGACTACACCGGCGGGCCGCGGATCGTGACCGCCGACACCAAGCGCGAGATGAAGCAGATGCTGGCGGAAATCCAGAACGGCACCTACGCAAAGGCGTGGATCGCCGAAAACGAGGCGGGGCGGCCGAACTTTCACCAGCTGCGCGAGGCGGACCGCAACCATCCGATCGAGCAGGTCGGCGTCCGGCTGCGCGCGCTGATGCCGTTCCTGAAGCCGGTCACCGCCGACGCGCCGGCGGCGGAAGCGGTCGGCACGGCACGGTAAGAAGGAGCGGCAAAGATCGCAACGACCGCGGAGCCCCCGGAGACCCCGGAGAGGCGCTTTGCCGGCGTTCTCTGCGGTCTCTTCGGTTCCCTCTTCGGCACCCTCCCTCCGCCCCGGCCGCTTGACGCTAAACGCCACACGTAGTAAAACTTGCACCGACTCGTGCAGTAGCCAGCACGCGCTTGAATCCCATTCATGGACAAACTCGTCGAGCGCGAAACCG
>JAOBWF010000341.1 GCA_025463215.1 Acidobacteriota bacterium
GAAGCACCCTACAGTGCTCGTTGAAAAAAGCACCTTAGCGTGCTCGGCGTGGAGAGCACCCTACCGTGCTCAGGGTCGCAAGCGCCCAACGTGCTCGCTGCGAAAAGCGCCCTACAGTGCTCGCCAAAAAAGCACCCTACCGTGCTCGTTGTCGCAAGCACCGCGACAGTGCTCGCCGCTACAAAGCACCCTAGCGTGCTCATCGCGGCAAGCACCCTAGCGTGCTTGTTTCCGCAGCACCCTACAGTGCTTGTTGAAAAAAGCACCCTAACGTGGTCGTTTGCCGAAAGCACCCTACAGTGCTCGCGGCTAAAAGCACCTTAGCGTGCTCGGCGTGGAGAGCACCCTACCGTGCTCGTCGACAAGCACCCTTACAGCGCTCGTTGAAAAGCACCCTAACGTGCTTCGCGTTCCGGCCTACTGCTTCGTCACCGTTACCGTGTAAAACCCGCTGTTGTCGCCGAGCTCGTTGTCGTTGATGCCGAGCATCAGACGGCCCGAGGCGGGCATGCCGAGCGGCTGCGTCTGCATGCCGATGGCGAACGGCGCGCTGTTGCCGATCTTGCCGATGAGGGCACCGACCGGAACCGTGGGGTCGGGATAGTTGGCGCGGCGCTCCGCCGGGTTGCCGTTCGGGTCCGACGTCTGGCCGGCGCCCTGCCCGAAGGCGATCTGCCCGCTGGCGTTGAAAACGACCCGGTCGCCGGCGTTCACGGTGATACCGGTGTCGGTCCACGCCTGTTTCGCGTCGACGCGCACCTGCGTTCCGGCCGCCTGCCCGCTGGTCGCGACCGGTGCGGCACCCGCGGCGTTGAACACGGTACGGGCGCTGCCCGGGTTCAGATAGACGCGGCTGACGTCATGCAGCGCGATCTGCTGCCGCTGCCCCGCCTGGTTGTCCCAGAGCAGCGTGTCGCCGCCGATCATGTTGACGAACCGCCCCTGCTGGACGCTGCCGTCGCGCATCACCAGCATGTGGCCGCCGCCGAGCTGCGCAAGTTCGTTCGGCTGCGGCTGGCCGCCGGTGAGGTCGATCACCGCGACCTGATCCACGGGAAAGGTCTCGTCCTTGTCGTTGGTGGCGATATTGAGGTAGCCGTTGATCAGGTTTTCGTGCTGATCGCCGTGAAAGGCCACGGTGCCGCTCCGGCGTTCGCCGTTGGTCAGGACAAAGGTGACGCGCTCGGCTGCCGCGAACGCGTACGCGCCCGCACAGGCAACCAAGACCGCTGTGGTGATGAAGCGACGAACCATTCCAACCCTCCTCTAGTGACATATGGCGCAGTGCGCCACATGTCACAAAGCAAGAGCTGGTCCATCCGCGTCGCGCGTCGACGACTGAGACTCGCGGCGGGCGCTAGAAGCGGATCCCGGCGCCGAGGACGATGCGCTGCGTGGGAATCGCCGTGTCGGTCTCGAAATTGTCGGTTTTCGCGAGGATCCGGCCGTAGCGATACCCGAGATCCGCGAAGAATTGTGTCTTGAACGGCACGTGGACGCCGAAGCCGAAGACCAGGAGCGCCTTGTTGTGGCTCCCCGAGAGGTCGCCGCCGAGCTGGACGCCGCGCGTCGCGGGGTCGATGACGTTGCCATTCACCGCGAACTCGACTTCCGTCTTGACGTTGGCGTAGCCGGCCGCCGCCAGCACATAGGGCATGACCCGCGGCGATACGACGAAGTTATAGCGGACGCCCGCGTCGATGTGGTTGACCTTGAACGCCGTCGACGCCGTGCCGCCGAGAAAGTTGGCGATGATCGCGGCACGGTCGTCCAGATCCGTCGTCCCGACGTTACCCATGTGCCCCGCCTCGACGAAGATGTCGAGATCGTCGGTCAGCCGGTAGCCGCCTTCGACGCCGAAGAACTTGTCCGACTTGTGGCCGAGCGTCGGCCCGAAGTTGACCTCGGCATACATCTTCGACTCGGGCGGCATCACCTGCGCCTGCGCGGAGGACGCGCCGAAACCCAGGGTCGCCACGAGACACACAACCGCATTACAAGCGAAACGCTTCATCAAATCGTCCTCCGCAGACGGGGATAGCCGCACAGAATTTCGAATCGCGCACAGGGCTGGTGACCTGCCGCATGCCGAGGTGAGGGCGCGATTATACCATCTCCGTGCTATTCTGGACACGCTCGATAGCACGATACATGAGCGAACACGCCGACACGTCCGATCACACCTACGAGCCCTTCGCGCACGCCGCGCTGCCGGCGTCCGCGTTCGGGCCGCCGCTTCCCGCGATCACCCCGGTGCCGCCCGCCGATCCGATCGGCGCCTGGAAACGGATGGGCAGCGAGATCCTCGCCGGCGTGCAGACGCTGGTGTCCGCGGCGGTCTACGCGACGCTGATCGTGACGTTCGGCTTCCAGGTCGCGCGCGTCGACGGCCTCAGCATGGCGCCGACGCTCGAGGATCACGATCGCCTGATCGTCAACAAGCTGGTCTACGAGCTCGGCGAGCCGCGTCCCGGCGACATCGTCATGCTCTACTATCCGCTGAACCCCGAGAAGATGTTCGTCAAGCGCGTGATCGCGCGGGAGGGGGACACGGTGCGGATCGTGGACGGCCGCGTCTACGTCAACGACATCCCGCTGCACGACGAGTACGTCCCCGCCGAGTTCCGCAGCCACGACGACTGGGGTCCGCAAGTGATCCAGCAGGGCTACTACTTCGTCATGGGCGACCACCGCAACAACAGCTCCGACAGCCGCCACTGGGGCCCCGTGCCGAAGAAATACATTGTCGGCAAGGTCAAGGTCCGCTGGTGGCCGCTGCAGGACGCGCGGATCTTCTAACTCAGAACTGAGAACTCAGAACTCAGAACTCAGAACTCAGAACTCAGAAAAACTGAGAACTGAGAACTGAGGACTGCGAATTCGAACTCGAAGCCGAACGCGGGCCTCGGGTAGTACGGTTCTTGCGTTGGGCGCAGCCATGCCCACATCGCATCCGTCCGATCTGCGCGAGCGCGTCTTCGAATTCGCCTGCGCCGTCGTCATATTCTGCCGCGAATTGGCTAAGGAACCTGGTGTTGACCGCCAGATCGCGTGGCAGCTGGCGGCGGCTGCGACGTCGGTGGGTAGCAATCTCGAGGAGGCAAAAGCTGCGTACTCGCGCAGGGACTTTGCAGCAAAGAATGCGATCGCGTTGAAGGAGGTACGCGAGGCGCTGTACTGGCTTCGGCTGATCGAACGATGCCGCCTCGCGCCGAGCGAGTGCGTTCAACCGCTGCTGGTCGAAGCAGGAGAACTCACCGCAATGCTCACAGCAGGCATGAAACGCCTGCGCCCGGTCGCACTGCGTGCGCTCCGGCCATCGTGTTCGCATTAGTTCTCAGTTCTGAGTTTCCAGTTCTTATTTCTGAGTTGCTCTGAGCTGCCCCTCGTGCGCTTCTCTCAGCTTGTACTTCTGGATCTTCCCCGACGCGGTCATCGGGAATTCGTCGACGAACATCAGATAGCGTGGAATCTTGAACTTCGCGAGATCGTTCGCGCACCACGCGATCAGTTCCTCCGCGGGCAGCTGCGGAAGGTCCGGCTTCAGCCGCACGGCCGCCGCCACCGCTTCTCCGAAAAACGGATCCGCGACACCGTAGACATAGGCGTCCGCGACGGCCGCGTGGCCGCGCAGGCGATCCTCGATCTCCTTGGGCGCGATGTTCTCGCCGCCGCGAATGATGATGTCCTTGATCCGGCCGGTGATCCGGAAGCAGCCGTCGGCATCCTGGCTCGCCTCGTCGCCGGTGTGGAGCCAGCCGTCAGGGTCGATCGCGGCGCGCGTGGCCTCGGGGTTGTTGTAGTAGCCCTTCATCACGTTGTATCCGCGGCAGCACAACTCGCCGGGTTCGCCCGGTGCGCGGATCTCGCCGGTCGCGGGATCCACGATTTTGACCTCGAGCTCGGGCAGCACCGGCCCCACCGTTTGCGAGCGCTGTGCCACCGACGAGTCGCGCGGCGTCATCGTGATGCCCGGCGACGATTCGGTCATCCCGTACGCGATCGTGATCTCGGGCAGGTGCATATCGGTCATCACGCGCCGCATCAGCGGTTCCGGACAGAGCGCACCGGCCATCATGCCGGTGCGCAGCGAGGTCAGATCGTACGATCCGAAATCCGCGCACTCGAGCTCGGCGATGAACATCGTCGGCACGCCGTACAGCGCCGTGCAGCGCTCGCGGTCGATGGTGTCGAGCACCTGCCGCGCGTCGAAGGCGACGACCGGACAGAGGCAGGCGCCGTGGGTGAACGCGCCGAGCACGCCGATCACGCACCCGAAACAGTGGAACAACGGCACGCACAGACAGAGCCGATCGTCCGGCGTGTAGCCCAGTACTCGGCCCAACGCTTCGCCGTTGTTGACGATATTGCGGCTCGACAGCATCACGCCTTTGGGAAACCCGGTCGTCCCCGAGGTGTACTGCATGTTGATCACTTCGTCGACGCCGACGCTCGCGCTGCGGGCGTCGAGCTCCGCGTCGGAGACGCGCGCGGCCGCGGCGCGAACCGCGTCGTACGGCATGAAGCCGGCCGGGGTCGGATCTGCGTCGGCGGCCGCGGCGTCGGCGGTGCGGCGAGGCAGGACAATCAGCCGTTCGAGCCCCGGAATGCTGCCGGTCGCGGCGCCGATCGCGGTCAGCGCGTCGACGTAGTCGACGTCGCGAACGCCACGAATGGTGATGAGCGTGGCCGCCTCACTCTGGCGCAGGAGATAGTCGACTTCGCGGCCGCGCAGCGCCGTGTTGGCGGTGACGAGAACCGCGCCGGCCTTGGCGACGGCAAACTGCAGCACCACCCATTCGGGCACGTTGGTCGCCCACAACACGACGCGCTCGCCGCGCGCGACGCCGAGCGCCATCAGGCCGCGCGCGATCGTGCGCGCTTCCCGATCGAGGGCGGCAAAGGTGAATCGTGGCCCATGCGCGTAGACCAGCGCCTCGCGATCCGGCAGCGCCCGCGCCAGCCGCGTCAGGAGATCGCCGACGGTCAGGTCCCGGAACGGCGGCGCGGGATGGCTCATGGCGGCCGGATTGTGTCACAGGTCGCGCTTCTGTGATTAACTCACAGGCTGTGAACGAGCCCTGTACCGTGATGGTGGCGGCCCCCGATCTGCTGGCCGCGCTCAAAGCGCGCGCCGGCGACGCCAGCGGCGAGGTCCTGACGTTCACCGACGCGGAGGCGCTCACCGCCCTGCACACGATCGTCAAGCGGCGGCCGCACGTCGTGGCGCTCGAGCGGATGTTCGCAGTGACCCCGCGCGGCGCGGCGTTGATCAACCGCATCAAGGCCGATCCGACGCTGCGGCAGGCGGAGATCCGGGTGATGGCGCACAACAGCGATTACACCCGCGTGGTGCCGCGGGCGGCGCCCCCCGCGGCGCCGGCGCTCGATCAGCGCGGCACCCGCCGCGCCCAGCGGTTCAAGATGGCCGCTCACACGGTCGTCGCGCTCGATGGCAGGTCCGGGACGGTGATCGATCTCTCCACGGTCGGCGCGCAGGTCGTCTCCCCCGGCGGCCTCAAGCCGAACCAGCGCATCACGGTCGCCCTGATCGACGAGACGTCGCACGTGAAGTTCAATGCCTCGGTCGCCTGGACGTCGTTCGAGATGTCGTCCGCCGGCGCGCCGCGCTACCGCGCCGGCATCAACTTCGAGGACGCGGACCCTGGCGCGGTCGACGCGTTCTGTCTGCGGCACCGGATCTGATGTCACCGGTCTCCACCGCCGGCTCGCGCGCGATCTACGACGCCTTGAAGGCGTCCGGCGTCCGCCTCATGTCGGCGCTGCCGGAAACGTGGCTCGTGCATCTGATCCGGATGGCGGAAGACGATCCGGAGATGACGCTGGTCCGGCTCGCGAAGGAAGAAGAAGGGGTCGGCATCTCGGCCGGGGCGCATCTGGCCGGCGTCAAGTCGGCGATGCTGATGCAAAACCACGGCTGTCTCGCCTCGATCAACGGCATCGTGTCGTGCGCGCAGCTGTATCACATCCCGCTGCTGATGCTGATCAGCTACCGCGGCGATTTCGGCGAGCGCGATCCGTGGCAGACCGAGGGCGGCGGCGTCACCGAGGACGTGCTGCGGGCGCTGCGGATCCCGTTCTCGTCGCTCGATCGCCTCGATCAGGTCGCGCCCCGCATCGCCAAGGCGCAGACGCTCGCGCTCTCGGCGAACAAGCCGGTCGCGCTCCTGCTGTGCCGCGATCTGATGTGGGAAGAAGCATGAGGCGGGGGCCGATGGATTGGGAGGGCATCAGATGACGCGTCTCGACGCGCTGAGTGCCATCTACGCCAGGCTCGAGAATCGGATCGTCGTGACGATCATGGGGGCGGTCGCCGCCGAGCTGCAATCGCTCGGTCATCGCCCGAATTTCTTCTACCTGCAGCACGCCATGGGGCTCGCCTCGTCGATCGGGCTGGGCATCGCGCTCTCCAGACCCGAGCGTCAGGTGATCGTGTTCGACGGCGATGGCTCGATCCTGATGAACCTCGGCGGCCTGACGACGCTGGCGCGGTATCGGCCGCGAAACCTGGTGCACGTCGTGTTCGACAACGAGAGCCTGCTGTCGGTCGGCGGCTTTCCCACCGCCACCGCGACCGGCACCGATCTCGCCGGCATCGCCCAAGCCGCCGGCGTGCCGCGCACCGCCGCCGTCACCACGCTCGACGCGTTTACCCGCGCCTTCGAGGAAGCGCTCGGCGCCGGCGAGTTGACGACGATCGTGGCGAAGGTCGAGGCGGTCGGACCCGCCGCCTACGTGACCGATCTCGCGCTGCTCGAAAACCGGTTCCAGTTCGCGCGGCACTTACGAGGGTAGTGTCGCGTAGTCGGGATTACGGATTGTGGAGCTAATCAAGCATCAGATCCGCAATCCGATATCCGCACTCCGCAGTACGTCTTCTCTCAGAATCGTGTCGTCGCGTTCGGATCCCGTGGAGACGATCGCGGCGCGGACGCCGGTCACCTCTTCCAGCCGGGCAATGTACTTGCGCGCCGCTTCCGGCAGCTGATCGAACGTGCGCACGCCGGCAGTCGGCGTCGACCAGCCCGGCATCGACTCGTACACCGGCTGGCACGCCGACAGCTGCCCCATGTCGCTCGGAAACTCGGTCAGCGTCTTGCCGCCGCATGTATACGACGTGCAGATGTCGATGCGCTCGAGGCTGTCGAGCACGTCGAGCTTGGTGAGCGCCAGCGCGTCGAGGCCGTTGATGCGGACGCCGTAGCGCACGGCGACGGCGTCGTACCAGCCGCAGCGTCGCGGCCGGCCGGTGACCGCGCCGTACTCGTTGCCGCTCTCGCGCAGCCGATCGCCCATCTCGCCGGTCAACTCGGTCGGCAGCGGTCCTTCGCCGACGCGGGTCGTATACGCCTTGACCACGCCGAGCACGCGGCCGATCGCGCGCGGCGGAATGCCGAGCCCGGTGCAGACGCCGCCGACCGACGCGTTCGACGATGTGACGTAGGGATAGGTGCCGTGGTCGATGTCGAGCAGCGTGCCCTGCGCCCCCTCGAACAGGATCGACTGCCCCGCCGCCATCGCCTGGGTCAGCAGCACCGAGACGTCGCGCATCATCGGCCGGATCCGCTCGGCGTGCGTCAGCAGCTGCGCCAGGACCGGCTTCCAGTCCATCGTGCTGTCCTGCACCAGCCGGTTGCGCGCGGTGACGTTGTCGCGCACGTTCTGTTCGAGCCCCTTCGGATCGTTGAGGTCGCCGACCCGGATCCCCCGGCGCGCAATCTTGTCTTCGTACGCCGGCCCGATGCCGCGCGACGTCGTCCCGATCTTGCGTTCACCGCGGCGCGCCTCCGACAGCAGGTCGAGGTCGCGGTGATACGGCAGGATGAGATGCGCCTTGTCGCTGACCAGGATGCGGCCGGCGACGTCGATGCCGTTCCTGGTCAGCTCGTCGATCTCCGCAAACAGCGCCTGCGGATCGATCACGACGCCGTTGCCGATCACGCAGGTGACGCCGGCGTGGAGAATCCCGGACGGAATCAGGCGCAGCACGAACTTGACGCCGTTCACATACACGGTGTGTCCCGCGTTGTGACCGCCCTGATAGCGGCCGACGATCGAAAAATGTGGCGTGAGGAGATCGACGATCTAGCCCTTGCCTTCGTCTCCCCACTGGGCGCCGAGCACAACTAGATTCATGGTCTTTGGTCTTCAGTCGTTGGTCATTCGTCGTGCGTGGCTGCGGCCACGTCGAGTCGGCTAAGATTCTACTCGGACCAGCGGCCAACGACCAGCGACCACGACCATGATTCTCCTGGACGGCTCGACCCTCACGATCGAACAGCTGCTCGCGATCGCCGATCGCGGCGAGCGCGTGGCGCTGGCGGCCGCGGCGCGCGATCGCGTCCGCGCCTCGCGCGACGTCGTCGACCGCCGCGCGCGCGGCGACGAGCCGGCCTACGGCATCAACACCGGCTTCGGCTCGTTCGCCGAGGTCACGATCCCGCCGCACGCGCTCGAGACCCTGCAACTCAACCTGCTGCGCAGCCACGCCGCCGGCCTGGGCGATCCGCTGCCGGTCCGCGCCGTGCGCGCGACGATGGCGCTGCGCGCGAATGTGCTGGCGAAGGGGTTCTCCGGAATCAGCGTCGAGACGCTCGAGGCGCTGATCGCGCTGCTCAACCACCGCATCCACCCGCGCGTCCCGTCGCGCGGCTCGGTCGGGGCCAGCGGCGACCTCGCGCCGCTCGCCCATCTCGCGCTCGTGCTGATCGGCGAAGGCGAGGTGGGGTCAGATCTTGATTCTTTCGCGCCGCGGCCATCCGGGCCGCGGCCACGAAAGAATCAAGATCTGACCCCACTCTCCGGCGCCGAGGCGCTGGCGCGGGCGGGGCTCGCGCCGATCCGGCTCGGACCGAAAGAAGGGCTCGCGCTCATCAACGGCACCCAGCCGTCGACCGCGGTGCTGGCGCTCGCGCTCGCCGGCGCGGAACAGGTGGCGCGCGCCGCCGATATCGCCGCGGCCTTGTCGATCGACGCGCTGCGCGGGTCGATCCACCCGTTCGAGGCGCGCATCCACGACGCCCGGCCGTTTCCGGGGCAGCGCCGCGCCGCCGCCAACATCGAGGCGTTGCTGCGCGGCAGCGGCATCAATCAGTCGCACGCGCATTGCGGCAAGGTCCAGGACGCCTATTCGCTGCGCTGCGCGGCACAGGTACACGGCGCGACCCGCGACGCGCTGCGCTTCGTGCGCGAGACGGTGCAGATCGAGGCCAACAGCGCGACCGACAACCCGATCGTCTTCGCCGACAGCGGCGACATCGTCTCGGGCGGCAACTTTCACGGCGCGCCGATTGCCATCGCCGCGGACCTGCTCGCCGCCGCGCTCGTGCCGCTGGCGACGATCAGCGAGCGCCGCACCGATCGGCTGGTCGACCCGACGCTCAGCGGCCTGCCGGCGTTCCTGACCCGCGACGGCGGATTGCAATCGGGCTACATGCTGGCGCAGGTCACCGCGGCGGCGGTCGCGTCCGAGATGAAGTCGCTCGCCCATCCGGCCGGGGTCGACACGATCCCGACGTCGGCGAACAAGGAAGACCACGTCAGCATGAGCATGACCGCGGCGCTGAAGGCGGAGACCAGCGTGTCGCGCGCGCGCGAGGTGATCGCGATCGAAATTCTCTGCGCGTGCCAGGCGGTCGATCTGCTCGCGCCGCTGGCGGCGTCCGCCGCGCTGCAGCGCGTCCATCAGCTGGTGCGATCGCGCGTGCCGATGCTCGCCGACGATCGCCCGCCGGCGCCCGACATCGTCGCGATCACGGAACTGATTGCGACAAACGCGCTCGAAGAAGCGTGCGGCGGACTAGTCAAGTGAAATATTTTTCATTTTCAAATTGACAACGTTCGCGCCGCTTCTTAAGGTCTATCTTTCTCGTTCGCACATCCTTGATGACCACCGCCACCCGCACCATCCGATCGCCACGCGGCACCGCGCTCACCTGCAAAGGGTGGCCGCAGGAAGCCGCGATGCGAATGCTGATGAACAATCTCGATCCGGACGTCGCCGAGCGTCCCGACGACCTGGTGGTCTACGGCGGATCGGGGAAGGCGGCGCGCAACTGGGAATCGTACGACGCGATCATCCGGTCACTGCAGTCGCTCGAGCACGATGAGACGCTCGTCGTCCAGTCGGGCAAGCCGGTCGGCGTCTTTCAGACCCATCCGGGCGCGCCGCGGGTGCTGATTGCCAACGCCCTGCTCGTCCCGGCGTGGGCCACCTGGGAAAATTTCCGCGATCTCGAACAGCGCGGCCTGACCATGTACGGCCAGATGACCGCCGGCAGCTGGATTTACATCGGCAGCCAGGGGATCGTGCAGGGTACCTACGAGACGCTCGCCGAGATCGGCCGCCGCCATTTCGGCGGCACGCTGTCGGGCCGGCTGGTGGTCTCCGCCGGCCTCGGCGGCATGGGCGGCGCGCAGCCGCTCGCGGCGACCATGAACGGGGCGGCGGCCTTGATCATGGAAGTCGACGCGCAGCGAATTGCGCGGCGGCTCGCGACGCGCTACCTCGACCAAGCCACCGACAGCCTCGACGAGGCGCTCGCCGCCGTCGCGCGCTGGACCCGCGATCGCGTGGCGCGGTCGATCGCGCTGCGCGCCAATGCCGCCGACGTGCTGCCGGTGCTGGTGGCGCGCGGCATCACCCCGGACGTGCTGACCGATCAGACCTCGGCGCACGACGCGTTGAACGGCTACGTCCCGAACGGCCTGACGCTCGACGAAGCGAATCGGCTGCGCGGGCGCGATCCCGGTGCCTATGTCGCGCGATCGATGGCGGCGATGGCCGATCACGTCCGCGCCATGCTGGCGCTCAAGGCGCGCGGTGCCGTCACCTTCGACTACGGCAACAACATCCGCGCTCAGGCGCGCCAGGCCGGCGTCGCCAACGCCTTCGACATCCCCGGCTTCGTACCCGAATACATCCGGCCGCTGTTCTGCGAGGGCAAGGGTCCGTTCCGGTGGGCCGCGCTCTCCGGCGATCCGGCGGACATCGGCGTTACCGACGAGGCGGCGCTGGCGATGTTCCCGCACAACCAGGCACTGGTGCGCTGGATCCAGCTGGCGCGCGAGCGGGTGGCATTTCAAGGGCTGCCGGCGCGCATCCTGTGGCTCGGCTACGGGGAACGCGCCCGTTTCGGGCTGCGGATCAACGAGCTCGTGCGCGAGGGACGGATCAGCGCGCCGATCGTCATCGGCCGCGATCATCTCGACACCGGATCGGTCGCTTCGCCCAACCGGGAGACCGAAGGCATGATGGACGGCAGCGACGCGATCGCCGACTGGCCCGTGCTCAACGCCCTGCTGAATGCGTCGAGCGGCGCCACCTGGGTCTCGGTGCACCACGGCGGCGGCGTCGGCATCGGCTACTCGCTGCACGCCGGCATGGTGATCGTCGCCGACGGCACGACCGACGCGGACGAGAAGCTCGAACGCGTGCTGACTTGCGATCCGGGCATCGGGGTGGCGCGCCACGCCGATGCCGGGTATCCCGCGGCGATTGCCGCCGCCGAACGCGAAGGCGTACGAATTCCGATGCGTGAGGGACGCGAATGCTGACTCCCCGTACCACTCTGGCGCGCCGTATTACCGCGGCGCTCGATGCGTCCCCGTCACGGATACCGGTCCTCGTCGGCGGCTGCGGCAGCGGCCGGACCACCATGCTGCGGCAGCTGCGCGACCGCATCGGCCGGACCGCCGTCCAGCACATCGACGTCGAGCGCACCGCGACCACGCCAGAGCGGTTCCTGCACGCGTTGAGCGCGGTGTCGCCGTTTCCGGCGCCCGATTCATCCGCCCCCGCGGCGGGCGCCCGCGCCGCGTTCGACGCGACGCTCGCCTTCTTCGCGCGCGCCCGGACCGCGGCGAGCGAGCCGGCGACCTTCTTCCTCGACGAGTTCCTCGAGCTGCGCACCTTCGAGAGCTTCCCCGGCCTGCGCCGCGTGCTGCACGACTGCATCGACGGCTTGAGCGCGAGCGGCAACCGCTTCGTGCTGACCAGCCGCTACGTCGCGCGGACGCTGCGGCTGCTGCGGGATCACTCGGCGCGCTACGAGCTCATCCAGATGCCGGCGCTCACCACCGAGGACACCAGCGATATCCTCGGCCCGACGGCGGCCCCCGGCGGCGGCGACAACGACGCGCACGACGCCGAGTACCTGGCGCGCACCGTCCAGGCGCTCGCCGACGGCCGCCCGGCGTATGTCCGCGCCCTCGCCGATGAGCTCGCCGCGCTGCGTGAGCACGGCGCCCCCGGCGGCGGCGATGCGATCAGCGCGCTCGCGGGACTGCTGGCCACCGACGGCCGGCTCGCAAGGCAGTGCGAGTTCAGCTACGAGCTGCGGCTGCACCGCGCCCGCGGCTACGGCGCGCTCAAGGCGATCCTGGAAATTCTCGCCGACGAAGAAGGGCTGACGCTCACCGAGATTTCCGTCCGTCTCCAGCGCACGCCCGGCTCGACCAAGGACTATCTGTCCTGGCTCGAGGACGTCGACCTCGTCACGTCGCGGCAGAAGCGCTACACCTTTACCGATCCGCTGCTCCGCGTCTGGGTCCGCCTGCACTGCCGGCCGTCGGCGCCGACCGACGACGATCTCGCGCGCGAAGTGCACCGCTACGCTGTGCCGCGCCTGCCGCAGCCGACCGCGCCGGAGCCCGCGGTGCATGCGGAACCGGTGTTCGCGATGGCCGGCGGACCGGGGTCGGGGATCATCGAGATCGATTGAGGTTCTCGGGGTTCTCAAGGTTCTCGGGGTGCTCAGGGTTCTCGGGGTGCTCGGGGTGCTCAGGGTTCTGAAGGTTCTCGGGGTGCTCAGGGTGCTCAGGGTTCTGAAGGTTCTCAGGGTGCTCGACGTGCTCAGGGTGCTGCCCGTGGTCGTGCCGCTCGCGTTGATTTCCTGTGCGAGCCCCTCTTCCCCTTCACCGCAGGCGAACATCGATGCGTTGACCTATCTGCTCGGCGACCCATCGCTGTGGCCGCGCGGCGGCAGTCACGGCCAGAATCAGGTCGTCGACTACACGCGCCGCGAGGTCTGCTGGGTGAAGTACGGCAACCCGCGCCGCTTCGAGTGCTGGCGCTGGGATGATCAGTTCATCTACCACGCGGTCGATCACGGCCTCGACGGCGACAGCAACGAGTCTTATATGTTCACCGACGGCCGCTGGCTGCCGCGCTATCTGCCGGCCCGCGCGACCGCCGCGGCGCCATGGACGCTCGACGTCTCGAGCAACGACCTCGTCTGGTTCGACGCCGCCTGTCACGTCGATCCATCGCGATCGCACGCGTTTCCGTACCGCCAGCGCGCGTGGTTCGAGCGCAACCGCGACGCCGGTCGCGACCTCGGCGTCCGCGACACGCTGGTGCTGGAATATCAGCCCTACGATCCCATCGGCGCCGCCGGCGCCGCGGAGCACTACTATCTCGGGCTGGGCGCCGGCTGGTACGAATGGGAGCGATCGGGCACCCTCGACTTCTTCAACCGGCTGCCCGGTTTCAACGTCGCCATGGACCGCTCGGTCTGGTGCCAGGCACCGTGACGGTTCCAGGTTCCAGATTTTCGGTTCGACCTGATATTCTGCCGCGATGGGACAATCGAAGAGGCCGAAACCGCGGCGCAGCGCGCGGCCGGCGATCGTGAAGTGGATCGCCGCCGCGGCGATCCTCGGCGCGATCGGCTACGGCGTATCGCAGATGTCGAACATCGCGTACGGCGAGCGTGAAATCTCCGTCATCGACTTCTCGGGACTCGAGACCGCGAAGAAGCGCGAGGTACTCGAAGCGGCGAACGCCGCGCGCTGCAGCTGCGGCTGCGGCATGACCCTGGCGCAGTGCATCGCGACCGACAGCACCTGCCCGATTCGCCAGGACAATGTCGACAAGCTCAAGACGATGGTCAGCGACGCAGCCAGGACGAAGTCCTAGTTCTGAGTTCCGAGTTCTGAGTTCTGAGTTCTGACTTTTCAGTTCTCAGTTCGAAGCTTCTCCAGCGCCGCCCTCGCCGCTTCCTGCTCCGCTTCCTTCTTGCTGCCGCCGACCGCTGACGCCAGCGGCTCGCCGCGGACGCCGACCTCGATCTCGAACAGCTTGCGGTGGTCCGGTCCCTGCGTTCCGACCAGCCGGTACTCCGGCAGCGGCAGCTCGCGCGCCTGCAACAGCTCCTGCAGCGCCGACTTGTAGTCCTGGCCCGACACGCCCTCGCGCCGCACCTCGTCGAGCAGCGGCGTGAACTCGCGGACGATGAAGGCGCGGACGTGCTCGACGCCGCCGTCGAGATAAATCGCGGCAATCAGCGCCTCGTAGGTGTCGGCGAGCAAGGCCTGCTTGCGGCGGCCGCCGGTCTTCTCCTC
>JAOBWF010000348.1 GCA_025463215.1 Acidobacteriota bacterium
TCCGCGAGCGCGTCCATCTCCGGCAGCGGCGTCGTCTTCGATCGATGCCAGCGCTCGGACCAGCCGCGCACCTGCCGCTCCACGAACCCGGCAGGTTTCCCGAGCGCGCTGAGCGGCGGTTCGGCGATGTCGACGGCGTGGAGATCCGCGAGCGTGTCGATCATCGAGGCGCTGAGGCGGCGGCGCGCGTCCGGGTTGGCGAGCGCCGGCGGCTCCTCGGCGCGCACGACGAGACCGCGGCGCCGTTCCATCACGTAGAACACCGAGCCGATGACGGCCACATCGTCGCACAACACATACGGCCGGGGCGCGAGCGGAAAAACGCGGTGCATCGCCGACAGCCAGCGGAACTCGCGGGCCATGTCGTGCGCCGTCGGCGGGACCGGTCCGAACGGCGGCCGCCGCACGACGATCTCACCCTCGCCGAAACGCACGAGATACGTCAGGTTCGAATGGCCGCCCGGAAATTGCGCGACCGCCGGCTCGCGGCTGACATCCAACCCCGGCACCCCGCACGCCGGCAACCGCTCGCGCAGCCACGCGCCGAGCCGCTCCCAATCGAGCTGTTCGCCGCTGCGAATGTCCTTGGTGTCCTGCTCCATCTGGTCGCGACGGCAGCCCTGAAGGGCCGCGCGTACGAAAGCGGCGGCGCTTACACTATCATGCGCGCCATGCCCTTCGAGTATTCCGGCAAGGTCATCGAGCTGCAGGGCCGTCTCGACGCCTTCATGCGCGAGCACGTGTATCCCCATGAGGGAACGTTCCACCGGCAGATCGCTGCCGGCGATCGCTGGCAGCCCACCGCGATCGTCGAGGAGCTCAAGCCCAAGGCGCGCGCCGCCGGTTTGTGGAACCTGTTCCTGCCGGAAAGCGAGTACGGCGCCGGCCTCACCAACGTCGAGTATGCGCCGCTCTGCGAGATCATGGGCCGCGTGCCGGGGTTCGGCCCGGAGGTGTTCAACTGCTCCGCGCCCGACACCGGCAACATGGAGGTGCTCGTGCGCTACGGCACCGAGGGGCAGCGCCGCCAGTGGCTCGAGCCGCTGCTCGCCGGCACGATCCGCTCGTGCTTCGCGATGACCGAGCCCGACGTCGCCTCGTCCGATGCGACCAACATCCAGTCGCGGATCGAGCGTGACGGCGACAGCTACATCCTGAACGGCCGCAAGTGGTGGACGTCGGGGGCCGGCGACCCGCGCTGCAGAATCGCGATCTTCATGGGCAAATCCGATCCGAAGGCGGCGAAACACGCGCAGCAATCGATGATCCTCGTGCCGATGGACGCGCCCGGCGTCACCATCCGCCGCATGCTGCCGGTCTTCGGCTACGACGATGCGCCGCACGGGCACGCGGAGATCACGTTCGACGACGTCCGTGTGCCGGCGGCGAACATGCTGCTCGGCGAAGGTCGCGGCTTCGAGATCGCGCAGGGGCGTCTCGGGCCCGGGCGCATCCATCACTGCATGCGCCTCATCGGCGTCGCCGAACGCGCCCTCGAACTGATGTGCGCGCGGGTCCAGCAGCGCGTCGCGTTCGGCAAGACGATCGCCGAGCAGGGCACGATCCGCGCCGATATCGCCGAATCGCGGATGGCGATCGAGCAGGCGCGGCTGCTGACGATGCACGCCGCGCATCTGATGGACACGGTCGGCAACAAGACCGCGCGCGGCGAACTGGCGATGGTGAAGGTCGTCGTGCCGCGCATGGCGCTGCGCGTCCTCGACCGCGCCATCCAGGCGCACGGGGCCGCGGGCGTGTGCGACGATTTCCCGCTGGCCGCGATGTGGGCGCACTCGCGCACGATCCGGCTCGCCGACGGTCCGGACGAAGTCCACCGTGAGGCGATCGCCAAGCTGGAGCTGCGAAAGGTACCGGCCGCCCCCCTCTAGGGATCGTGCGCAACGGCATCTTGACAGTCCATCTCCGACGATGCAATCGTCGTCGGGGGAGGTCAAGCCGCCGCGCGAGATCGAGAGGGACTGCCATGGCGACTGCAAGAATTACGGGTGCGCTGCTGGACGCATTGGGCGAGCCGGCTGCGGCGGCTTTGACCGAGGTGTTGAATGCTCACCAGCGCGCATCGACGGAGGCCGCGATGACACAGTGTGGCGAGCGGTTCGAACGGCGGCTCGTCGAGGAAACCTCGTCGCTGCGGCTCGAGCTGTCGCAGCTGCGCGGCGACATGCGAGAGCGGTTCGTGGAGCTTCGCCGCGAGATGATGGATGCTCGTCGGGACATGGCGGAGGGACGATTCGAGCTCCTGAAGTGGGCGTTCGCGTTCTGGGTCGGGCAACTGGCCGCTGTCGCGGGCATCGTCGGCGTGCTGCTCCGGACGCTGCCGGGACGCTAGCGCGGAGGTCCCTCCGGCCGCAGCGCGTCGACGAAGAACTCCATCATGCGATCCTGATTCACCCCACCGTGGCCCTGGTCCGGGCCGACCTGCACGTCGAAGCTCTTGCCCGCATCCTGCAGCGCCTTGATCAACTGCAGTGCGTTCGCCGGGTGGACGTTGTTGTCGGCGGTGCCGTAATAAATCAGCAGCCGCCCTTTTAGATCCTTCGCGTAGGTCAACGCGCTGCCGGCGTCGTAGCCCGCCTTGTTGTCCTGAGGCAGCCCCATGTAGCGTTCGGTGTAGATCGTGTCGTAGTTGCGCCAGTCGGTCGGCGGCGACGAGGATGCGGCGGCGGCGAACACCTCCGGGTGGCGCAACAGCGCCATCGCCGACACGTAGCCGCCGTATGAGGTCCCGAAGATGCCGACGCGCTCCTTGTCGACATACGGCCGGCTCCACAGCGCCTTGATGCCGTCGGCCATGTCGTCGATCTCGGTCTGACCGAGCTTCTGGTAAATCGCGTCGAGCGTCCGCTTGCCGAATCCCGGCACGGCGCGGGAGTCGAGCGCGACGATCAGGAATCCGTATTCCGCGAGCGGCTGGGGCGCGACGAAGGTTTCGCGCGCGGTGATGGCGTTGAACTCGGGACCGCCGTACACCGACACCAGCACCGGATAGCGTTTCGCCGGATCGAAATGCGACGGGAACTGCAGAAGCCCGCGCAGCGGCGTCCGGCCATCCGCCGCGACGAACGTGAACAGCTCCGCGCTGGTCAGCCCCATCGACGACAGCCGGGACGCGTCGGCCGACCCGATGTCGGCGAGCACACGACCGTCCGCCGCGTCGAGCAGCCGCGCCGCGGGCGGCGTGTCATGGGTCTGGTAGATGTCGACCACGTGCGCGTTGTCGGGCGAGATGCTGCAGCGGCCGGCGAGGCCGGGCTGCTCAGGCCGCTCGCCGAGATTGGCGATGCAGTTGCCGACAAGGTGATGAACGGCGGGATCGGTGAGGCGGCGATCGCCGGTGCCGTCGAGGCCGACTCGATGCAGCTGCACCTTCAGCGGGCTGTCGCCGTCACGCGCGGTGTAGAAGAGCACGCCGGCGGTCTCGTCGATCTTCACCAGCTTGTCGGCTTCGTAGGTGGTCGAGGCGGTGAGCGGCGCGATCAGACGGCCGCTCAGATCGTAGAGATAGAAGTTGTTCCAGCCGTTGCGCTGCGATTCCCAGATGAACCGCGTGCCGTCGTCGAGAAACACCATGCGCGGCTCGGACACCAGCCACCCCGTCGGCCATTCCTCGCGCAGCACCACGCGGCACGTGCCGGTTGCGGGATTGGCCGCGGCGAGGTCCATGACGTTCTGGCGGCGGTTGGTGCGGAGAAACAGCAGCTCGCGGCCGTCAGCCGACCACTGCACGCGGTAGACGTAGTGGCCGACTCCGGCTTCGTCGAACGGGTGACCGCTCCTCACGTCGACGCGGACCGCCTGCTTCGTCGCGATGTCGTAGATGTACAGATCGACGGTCGGATTCGTCGTGCCGGCGGTGGGAAAGGCTTCGGTGTCGAGGCCGACCTGAATGTGCGTCTGGTTGATCGCGACGTAGTAGTCGCGCACGTCACGCTCGTCGAAGCGGTAGTAGGCAATCTTGCGGCTGTCGGGGGACCACCACATCGCGGTGCGCTGGCTCAATTCCTCGCCATAGACCCAGCTCGCGGTGCCGTACTTGATCCGCGCGCTGACGCTGCCGTCGATCGTGATCGCCCGCGCGTCGTGGTCATCCGCGGTGCTGAGCCAGACGTTGCGATCCTTGTAGAACGCCTTCATCGCGCCGTCGGGCGACACCGTCGCCTCGAACTGCCGGCCGCGATGGGGACCGGCCGCGGCGGATCCGCGCTCTCGTTCCGGTCCGCGATCATCGGCGGGGACCCCGTCGATCCGGGTGGCCCGCTGGCGCGACAGGTCGTAGCGGAAATGCGTCCCGCCGCGCTCGTATTCGAACGCGCCGGTGTCGATCCACGCGACGCCGCCGACGATCCCGGTCACCGCCGCGGGCGCCTCGCGCGCGACGCGCTGCGCGGCGTCGTAGCCGGGCAGCGATCTCAAGCGATCCTGCGCCGCCAGCGGTGCGGACACCATCAACAGGACAGCGACGATCATCGAACAGCGCCCCGTCATCTTCTCTCTATATTAAATTAATGACGAAGTCAGAAGGGGAGCACGCGGAGCGGCACGAGCGCGTGCGTCCGTTCTTCGTCGTGCGCCGCGGCGACGGCGACGATGTAGTCGCCGCGCGCAATCGAGGTCAGCGGCACCTCGACCTGATAGCCGGCCGCGAGGCGCACGACCGGCAGCGCCAGCAGGGTCGCGCCGGTGTGGTTCGTCAGACGCGCCGACACCGCGGCCTCGGATTCCGCGGCGCCGGACACCGAGAAGCGAACGAAAACCCGCTCGGTCCGGTGGAACTCGCGTCCGGCGAACGGCGTCGCCCGGCCTCCGCCGGCGATGGTTCGCGCCTCAGCCACCGTCCTCGTGCGCAGCAGAACCGGCGGCGGAATCGTCAGCGCCGGCGCCGACAAATCGGGCACGGTGAACGGCCGGCGATCCTCGTCCAGGATGTTGCCCGCGGCATCGCGGACGGTGAGCGACAACTGCAGCGCGCCGGTCGGCGACGGAAAGGTGATGGCGCCGGCGTCGACGGCGGCGTCGAACGACCGATCGCCGCCCGCGCCCTTGACCGAGAGCGATACGGTTCGCGCGGCAGCGAGGCGGCCGGCGGGAGCGCGCGGCGTCCACGCGACGGTCACGCTGGTCGCGGCG
>JAOBWF010000354.1 GCA_025463215.1 Acidobacteriota bacterium
CCGGTCGACCCGGAGCTCATGCTCGCCGCCGTCGTCGTGCCGGTGATTTCGACCCGATGCCCGACGTGCTTCTGGAGATCCGACTCATGCCCTTCGAGCATGTAGGAGGTGCCGGCGCTCGAACCCATCGAGCCCGATCCAGTGCTGCCCGATCCGCTCGCCGAGCCGGTCGTGCCCGAGCCGGTCGATCCGGATCCCGTCGTGCCGGAGCCGCTCGTGCCCGATCCGGTCGACCCGGAGCCGCTCGCCGAGCCGCTGCCCGACCCCGACGTTCCGGAGGTACCCGCTGAACCCGAGCTGCCCGACCCCGAGCCGGTCGACCCCATTCGCGACGAGCTGCTGCCCGAGCTCGGCATCGCGTTGGCGAGGACGTACATGCCGCGCGAGCCCGAGGACCCGGACGCCGACGCCGATGAGCCCGACCCGCCCGTCGATCCGCTGGTGCCTGTCGAGGTTCCGCTGTTGCCGTCCTGAACGCAGCCGGTCACGGTCACCGTGCTGCCGTTCGCACCGCTGCCGCTCGTCCCGCTCTGCGCTCCACCGGTCTGTGCCGCTGCACCGACGCCCCACGCGGCGCTGGCAGCGATCGCGATCGCTGTTGCCATATAACGTTTCATTGTGATTCCTCCGACCGGGGATTTTGCAATCAGCACACCACGCTGAATGCGGCCATTTTTCGTAAACATTTACCGGTTCATCGATTAGGTCGCGTCACCTTTCGCGTCGTCATTCCGCGCCGAAGCGACGTCGAACCTGACTCGACATGACGTGAGCCACCGCGGAGCTCGCAAAGATCGCGGACATGAAAATCTCAGCGGACCCGACCGGCATGACGCGAGCACCCGCGTAGCTCGCACCGATCGCCGACATGGAAATCGCGGCGGCCTGTCCGTGCTCGGCGGCTTCGGTCAAATCACAGGCGCGAACATACAGCGAAAGCCATGCTACTGTTGCGGACCGTGACTCTTCGCGAATGCATCGTCAGCTTCAAGGACGCGCGCGGAATCCGGCACAGCGCGCACGTCGAGGCCGAGTCGCTGTACGAAGCAGCGGTCCTCGGCGTCCGTCGTCTCAATGACGATCCGTGGCTGGAGAAAATCGGTCCGGCGACCGTGCTCGAGGTCGAGGTGCGCGCGCCCGGCGTGAGCCACGCGATCTCGCTGCAGCAGATCGAACGCTGGCTCGCCGGCGCGACCACCAACCCGAACGAGTCGATGAAGAAGGCCAAGCTGAAGCTGCTGCTCGTGCAGCGCTAGTTCACGTCGCTCGGTCCCCGCTTCAAATCATCGGGTTGATGCGTCGCCGCGAGCGGGTCGGGCGCGAGCCGCCCGCTGGCTGCGTCGTCCGGATGGACCGGCGGTGTGTCCGGCGGGTCCGGCCGCGGCGTTGGTCCACCGCTCTCCCGTCCGCCGCCGCCAATCGTTCCACTTGTACTGCCGTCGAGGGGGCCTCGCGTCTCATCTGCGCTCATGACCACGCGGGTTCGCAAGGCACGTGCCGGTGGCGTCCGCGTTGCAATGAATCGCCGAGGAGGTAGCTTCATGAGCTCACGAATAGTGATGAGCACGATCGCCGCGCTCGGCTGCGCCGCGGCGCTGCAGGCGCAAGCGCCGACCAGTCAGGAAACCAACCGCGTGATTCCGGGTGAAGTGACGATCACGGGCTGCGTCGAACGCGCCGACCAGATGGCGGCCAATACCACCGCCGCCGCGGCGGTCGACAGCCTCACCTTCATGTTGATCCACGCCGAAGCGGGTTCGGCGGACCAGACGAAAACGATTGGCACCAGCGGTACCGGCGCCGTCGCCCGTGGCAACAGTTATCGGCTCGACGGCGACGTCGATGCGCTGAACCCGCATGTCGGCCATAAGGTCGAAGTCACCGGGACGATTCAAGCGCCAACGGCGCCGACGGCCGACAGCGTCGAGCCGGCATCGCCGGCGGCCGCGTCGCGCCTGAAGGTGGACCACATCAAGATGGTGTCGGACACATGCGCGCGGTAGCGGCATGAGCGAGACGGAACATCCCGTCCAGGGCGGCCTGACCGACGAGCAGAAGCGCGATAACGTCATCACGCTCGCTTTCGGCGGCCGCCGCGATCTGTTCGACGCCTTCTGCAAGGCGATCGAGGCAGTCGTGCCGCCCGACACCACTGTCGTACTGCGCGGCAGCGCGATCACCGGCCGGCGCTGGAAGGACGATGCGCCGTTCGACGCGGATGGTCCGGGCACGAGCGATCTCGATCTGACACTCGTCGGCAGCACGGTGATCCACTTCTTCAACGTCAGCGGCTTCTTCGTCCCCGGGGTACACTCGCGGCCGATGGGCGAAGACGATCCCGACATCGCGCCGGGCCTGCTGCCGCTGCAGCAACAGTTGATCGCGATGGTGAAGCGCCCCGTCAATATCCAGGCGTCGCGCGAGATCGTGCTGCAGTTGCGCGGCGACCTGCTCGACCAGCCGTACCTGACGCTGCTGAAAACCTGAGACGTGGCGTTTCGCCTGCTCACCTATAACATCCGGGTCGGCGGCGTCGGCCGGCTCGAGCCGCTGGCGCGGATCATCAACGCCTGCCACGCCGATCTCGTGCTCCTGCAGGAAGCCACCAGGCCCGCGCTCGTCCACCAGCTCGCGGTGCTCACCGGCATGGCCGACTGGCGCGCGTTCCCGCGACAGTCGCTCGGCTACATGAGCCGCGAGCCGGTCTCGCACGCGTCGTGGCACCAGCCGCGGCTGTCGCATCACGCGTACGTCGAAGTGATGCCGGCCGGCTTGCCGCTGCGCGTCTTCGGCGTCCACCTGAGCGCGGTGCATGCCGCCTGGACCGAGCGGCGGCGGGTGTACGAGCTGCGCGCGCTGTTGCGCGAGATCGCCGATCGCCGCGAGGGGCTCCACGTGCTGGCCGGCGATTTCAACACGCTCGCGCCCGGCGCGCGGCTCGATGTCGGCCGGCTGCCGCTGCGGCTGCGGCCGTTCGTCTGGCTGAGCGGCGGCCGCATCAAGTGGCGGACGATTCAGACGGTGCTCGACGCCGGCTACGCCGACGCCTTCCGCGTGAAACACCCGGACGACGCCGGCCTGACGGTGCCCGCCGGCAATCCGCAGGTTCGGCTCGACTACGCCTTCGTCCCGGCCACCTACACCGATCGCATTGTCGCCTGCGATGTCGTTCGGCATCCGGACGCCGCGGCCGCGTCGGATCACTATCCCGTGGTCCTCGACCTCGCGACGTAAACGCGCTGCGCGCGCGGTATACTGCCCCCGAAAATCAACCGGAGGTGGCCGTGAACCGTTATGTGATCGCTTTGACGCTCCTGCTCGGCATCGCGACGTATGCGCAGCAGCGCGGTGGGCCGCCGGCCGGCGAGCCGGGAGGACAGGCGCCGCCCGCGGCCGGCGGTGGACGCGGACGCGGCCTCAGCCCCGAACAACAGGCGGCGCTCGCCGCCCAGACCGAGCTCGAGAAAAACACGCCGCAGATTCCTTACGACGCGGTCTCGTTGCCGCTGATGCCGGCGGGCCACACGATCGGCGAAACCGTGGGCGTGGCGATCAATTCGAAGAAGCACCTGTTCGTCTACACGCGCAGCGGCAACGCCGGTCCGGCGCGCGGCGCCCAGGCGGCGGAGCTGTTCGAATTCGACGAGACCGGCAAGTACGTCAAGGAGTGGGGCCAGAACGCGTACGGCTTCTCCTACGCGCACGCGATCCGCTTCGACAAGGACGACAACCTGTTCGTGATCGACGAGGGCTCGAACATGGTGATGAAGTTCAACCCGCAGGGGCTGGTCACCATGGTGCTCGGACGCAAGGACGAAGCGGTCGACTACATGGAGCGCTTCCTCGAAGAGGGACACAAGACCGATCCGGCCGCGGTGACGGCGCCCGGATCGGGGGGCGGCCGCGGCGGCAGCTTCGGCCGGCCGACCGACGTCGCCTTCGATCTGCAGGGGGACATCTTCGTCGCCGACGGCTACACCAACTCACGCGTCGCCAAGTTCACCAAGGACGGAGATTTCGTCAAGTCGATCGGCACCCGCGGCAACGCGCCCGGCCAGTTCAGCACACCGCACACGATTGCCAATGACGCCAAGGGCAACATCTACGTCGGCGACCGCGGCAATGCGCGCATCCAGGTGTTCGACCCGGATCTGAATCCGATTCGCGTGATCAGCAACGTGCGCGCACCGTGGGCGATGTGCATCACGCCGCCCAACCCGCAGGGCCAGCAGTTCCTGTTCAGCAGCGACGCCGGCGGCAAGATCTACAAGGAAGATCTCGAGGGGCATCTGATCGGCTGGTTCGGCACCATCGGCAAGCGCGTCGGCCAGTTCTACTGGGTACACGAGATGCACTGCGTCAGCGAGAACGAGATCTATACCGGCGAAGCGCAGAACTGGCGGGTCCAGCGGGTGACGTTGAAGGCGACGCCGCGCACCGGCTCCGGGGCCAAATAATCGGGTTGAGTATCGGGTGATTGGGGTAGTTGGGTAATTGATTTGAATAATTGGGCTTAGACCGCCAATCGATTACCCGATTACCCGATTACCCAATCAGCGAGTACGCCCCAGCCGCCACGCGGCGAGCGCGCTCAGCACTGCGATTCCGACCAGCAGTTGCCGCGCGGTCGACGGGTCGATCGGATCGCGCGCCGCCTTGAGGTCCATCCGCCACCGCGTCACCGGCGAGCTGTTGTACTGCCGGTAGTACTCAGCCTCCTGGCCATCATGCGCGCTCACCGCATCGCCATCATCGCCCAGCCCTATCGGCAGCGGCGCGGGCCACGCCGCCAGCGTGCTGAACGGATCGGCGGCGCGATTCAGCGCCTTGACGAAGAGGCTCCGGCCATCATCCGGCGGCCACGCCAGAATGACCAGCACCGTGACGATCCAGATAATCGACCATTGCGCGCGCCGCGGTTGCCACATGGGAGCTGTTGTCGGTCGCATGAATTTCAGCACAGAAGCTTGACCGCCAGTTGACCGACGCGTGGATCGAGTGCGCTGGTGATGGTGCCGAACGCGGCGGCGCCGGCCACGCCGTTCGGCGCGCCGAGGTTCGGCGTGTTGAGGACGTTGAAGACTTCGGCGCGCAGCTCGATCGCCGCGCCGGCGCGCAGCGGCACGCGGCGGATGAGCGCAACGTCGACGTTGCGGTAGGACGGCCCGGTCACCGGATTGCGCGACGCATTGCCGAGCGTGAACACCGGCGCCAGCGCGAACGCCGCGGTGTTGAACCACTGCTCCGGCGTGCGATCCTCCGCCGG
>JAOBWF010000358.1 GCA_025463215.1 Acidobacteriota bacterium
TCGATTTCCCCGCGCCGCTGGGGCCGGTGAGAAAGATGAACTCGCCTTTGTCGATGGAGAGGGACAGGTCGCGCAGCGCGTAGACGCCGCGGCTATAGAACTTGGAAAGATGATAGGTCTCTATCAACTTCGAAACGTTATATCACGCTTCGAGCGCGCGCTTGAGCAGTTCGTTGACGCGTTTCGGGTTGGCCTTGCCGGCCGCCGCCTTCATCACCTTGCCGACGAGGAAACCGAAGGCGCTGGTCTTGCCGCCGCGATAATCGCCGACCGGCCCGCTGTTGGCGGCGAGGACCTCGGCGATCAGCGCGACGATCT
The DNA here is from genome assembly GCA_025463215.1 of Acidobacteriota bacterium. Classification (GTDB taxonomy): domain Bacteria; phylum Acidobacteriota; class Vicinamibacteria; order Vicinamibacterales; family CAVVIG01; genus CAVQFC01. The sequence continues at coordinate 319 of JAOBWF010000358.1, forward strand.
GCGCCTCGTCGTCGATCTGCGCCAGTCCTTCCGCGGCGATGATCTCCGAAGCCGTCCGGCCGCTGCCGAACATCTTCTCGAACACGTCCTTGGCGATCGGACCGCTGATCGCGCCGCTGTCGATTTCGATCACCAGGGTGGCGAGTTGCTCGGCGGACATCGGCGACGCCGCGATCCCGGCGCCGATCTCGTTCAGCTTGGCGGCGAGCGCGCCCATCACCCAGTTGTTGGCCGTCTGCGCGGTGGCTCGCGGCGCGCCCGCTTTGACCGTCGCCTCGAAATAGTCGGCGACCGCGCGCGACTGCACCAGCTGCCCGGCGTGATAGTCGGAGAGCGCGTACTGCGCGATCAGCCGCGCGCGCCGCGCATCGGGCAGCTCCGGCATCGCGGCGCGAATCCGATCGATCCGCGCCGCGGCGACGACCACCGCCGGCAGATCAGGCTCGGGGAAATAGCGGTAGTCGTGCGCTTCTTCCTTGCTGCGCATCGAGACCGTGCGCCCCGCGGCGGCGTCCCAGAGCCGGGTTTCCTGCACCACGCGGCCCCCCTCGGCGATCACGTCGATCTGGCGGGCGATTTCGTGCTCGAGCGCCTTCTGCAGAAAGCGGAACGAGTTGAGGTTCTTGACCTCCGCCTTGGTGCCGAGCGCCGCCTGGCCGCGCGGCCGGACGGAGACGTTGGCGTCGCAGCGCAGGCTGCCCTCTTCCATGTTGCCGTCGTTGACGCCGAGCCACACGAGAATGGCGCGCAGGCGGCTGAAGAACTCGGCCGCGTCGGCCGCGGATCGCAGATCCGGCTCGCTGACGATTTCGATCAGCGGCACGCCGCTGCGGTTGAAGTCGACGTAGCTCCTGCGATCGGCGTCGACGAAGCCGTCGTGCACCGATTTGCCGGCGTCCTCTTCCATGTGGACGCGGGTGATGCCGACGCGCCGCGTCTCGCCGCCGCTCGGAAATGCCAGCGCGCCGCCGGTCGCGATCGGCAGCTCGTACTGAGAGATCTGGTAGCCCTTCGGCAGGTCAGGGTAGAAGTAGTTCTTGCGCGCGAAAATCGAGCGCGGCTGAACCGCACAGCCGAGCGCGAGCGCCGCCTGAATCGCGTAGTCGACGGCGGATCGATTCAGCACCGGGAGCGCGCCTGGCAGGCCGATGCACACCGGACAGATGTGCGTGTTCGGTGCGGCGCCGAACGCGGTGCTGCAGCCGCAGAAGATCTTCGATGCCGTCAGCAGCTGGGCATGGACCTCCAGCCCGATGACCGCCTCGAACGCTGCGCCCTGCACCGTGAACCTAGAATCCAGAACCTGAGAACCGCTAACCCTTCGGCCCGGCGGCGAGCACCTCGGCGCTCACGCCCGGCTCGAAGGTCTTGAAGTTCTCCACGAACATCTGCGCCAGTTTGGCGGCCTGCGCGTCGTAGGCAGCCGCGTTGGCCCACGTGCTCCGCGGGTTGAGCACCTCGGCGGGGACGCCGGGGCAGCTGGCCGGGAGGTCCAGGTTGAACACCGGATCCTTGGTGTAGGCGACCGCGTCGAGCTCCCCGGAGAGCGCGGCGCGGATCATCGCGCGCGTGTACGAGATCTTCATGCGCTGACCGACGCCGTACGGGCCGCCGGTCCATCCGGTGTTGACCAGCCACACGCGGGCATTGTGCCGCGCGATCTTTTCGCCGAGCATCCGCGCGTAGCGGCTCGGCTGCAGCGGCAGGAACGGCGCGCCGAAGCAGGTGCTGAACGTCGCCTTCGGCTCGGTCACGCCCTTTTCCGTCCCGGCCACCTTCGCGGTGTAGCCGGAGAGGAAGTGGTACATCGCCGCGTCCGGCGTCAGCCGCGAAATCGGCGGCAGCACGCCGAAGGCGTCGGCCGTCAGCATGACGACGTTGCGCGGGTGGCCGCCCTGGCCGGAGGGCACCGCGTTCTCGATGAAGGAGATCGGATACGCGGCCCGGGTGTTCTCGGTGTGCCGGTCGTCGTCGAGATCCAGCTCGCGCGTGTCCTCGTCGACGGCGACGTTCTCCAGCACGGTGCCAAAGCGGCGCGTCGTCGCATAAATCTGCGGTTCGGCGTCGGCCGAGAGCCGGATCGTCTTGGCGTAGCAGCCGCCCTCGAAGTTGAACACGCCGCGATCGCTCCAGCCGTGCTCGTCGTCGCCGATCAGCATGCGGTCGGGATCGCTCGACAGCGTCGTCTTGCCGGTACCGGAGAGGCCGAAGAACAGCGCGGTGTCGCCGGCGGCGCCGATGTTCGCCGAGCAGTGCATCGACAAGACGTTCTGCAGCGGCAGGATGTAGTTCAGCACCGAGAAGATCGACTTCTTCATCTCGCCCGCGTAGCTGCTGCCGGCGATCAGCACCAGGCGCTTGGCGAAATTGAGCGCGATCATGACGTCGGAGTTGCTGCCGTGGCGCGTGGGATCGGCTTTGAAGGTCGGCGAGTCGATGATCGTGAACTGCGGCGCGGCCGCCTCCTCCGCCGCGGGATCGTCGATGAACAGGTTGCGGCAGAACAGGTTGTGCCAGGCGAACTCGTTGATGACGCGGACGGGCAGGCGGTACGTCGGATCGGCGCCGGCAAAGCAGTCGAGGACGAAGAGCTCCTTGCCGCGCAGCGAGGCGAGCAGATCCTTGTGCAGCGCGTCGAACTGCGCCGGATCGACCGGACGATTGACCTTGCCCCACGCGATCTCCGCTTCGCTGGACGGCTCGCGGACGACGAACTTGTCGTTCGGCGAGCGGCCGGTGTGCTGGCCAGTGCGGCACACCAACGGGCCGGCGGCGGCAATCATCGCCTCGCGGCGGCGCACCGCCTCCTCGTACAGCACAGCTGTCGACAGATTCCAGCGCACCCTGTCCGTCTGGATGCCTTCCCGCTCCAGACCACGCGCGCGATCAACCTCGGTGCTCATCAGACGCTCCCTAAGCTGCGAAGAGCCAGCAACATACGCGGAAAGCTTTGAATTATACGTTAAACTGTAAACACCGACCGACCCGCATCGTAATGCTTCTATGAGTGATGTGCGCACCGCCCCAGATGCCGGCCTTCGCGACGCGGCCAGCCCGCAGGCTGCCCCGGTGCGCCGATCTGCGCCCCAGCCGCTCTCGGACGATTCGGCGCTCGCGGTCGAGATTCGGGGGCTGGTCGAGCGCGGCGACATGGATGAGGCGCGCGATCGGTTCGGCGCCCTGGTCGCGCTGCACCAGCGGCGCGCCTCGCGCATCGCGTATCAGTATCTGCGCGACGCCTCCGACGCGGACGAAGCGGTCCAGGACGCCTTTGTCAAGGTGTTTTCGCACATCGGATCGTACCGGGAGGCCTGGCCCTTCGAGGTCTGGTTCACGCGGATCCTCATCAATGGCTGCCTCGATCGGCGCAAGGCGCGCGGCCGGCGCGAGCGCTGGTTCGTCGGCGGCGAGATCTCGAGCGCGGACGAGGCCCGCGCCTCGGCGGCGGGTCCGCCGTCGGACCCCGAGCATCGCCTGCTCTCGCGCGAACGGCGCGCCCGGCTGGCCGGTGCGATCGATCGGCTGGATGGACGCCAGCGGACGGTCTTCATGCTCTGCCACTATGGCGATTGCACCACGCGGGAGGTCAGCGTCATGACCGGGCTGAACGAGTCGACCGTGCGTGTTCACCTGTTTCGCGCCGCGCGCAAACTGCGCGGTTTGCTCGGAGGGCAGCCGTGATCCACCGCACGCCGCATCTTCAGGAAGAGCGCCTCTTCGACTCCTACCTCGCGGAGTGCGGCGGCGACCCGATCGATCCACCGGTGGTCGAGCATCTCGCCGACTGCCCCGGGTGCGGCGCGCGCTACGCCGATCTGACCGCCTTCATGGACGCCTTGCGCCGCGACGGCGAGGCGGACGCCGACGCGATCTTCACGCCCGAACGGCTCCGGGTGCAGCAGCAGCACATCGCACGCCGGATTGCGCTCGTCGGCCGTCGCGCGCGCGTGCTCAGCTTTCCCAGCCGCCTGGTCCGGCGCACGCTCGATGCGTCGGCGTCGCGCACCGCGCCGCGCTGGGTCGCGGCCGCCGCGGCTGCGGGCCTGTTTGTCGGCGTCGCGGTCGGCGCCTCGTTCCAATGGCGCGCGCCGCTGCAGAACCGCCAGGCGTTCCTGGCCGACGCGGCGCGCACGCGCACGCCGCGGCTCTCGGCGGTCGCGACCCGCGGCAGCGGCGCCGCCGAGATCGCCGCCGACGATGCATTCCTGTCGGATCTCGAGATCGCGCTGGAGCGCCCGCATACCCGCGAGCTGCAGGCGTTCGACGCTCTGACGCCGCACGTGCGCGAGATCACAGACACGAGATAGCGCCGCGGGCTGAGCGGCTGAGGGCGACGAACGCCCGAACCGTCGCCCGGAGCCCTGAGCCCAACCCCTATGCCGTCTTTGATCTTCCGCAAAGGCCTCGATATGAAGCATGCCGTCGCCGGCATGCTGGCCGACAACTATCACAGCGCGATCGTCGACCAGGTCAAGGCCGACGACTTCACGCACCGGGCCGGGCGGCTGACGGTCCATCTCGCGCGCGAATTCGGGTTCTGCTACGGCGTCGATCGCGCCGTCGACTACGCCTACCAGACGCGCGAGCGCTTTCCCGACCGCAATGTTTTTCTGACCGGCGAGATCATCCACAATCCGCACGTCAACGACAAGCTGCGGACGATGGGGATCCGGTTCCTCACCGACCAAGGCGAAAGCGCCGACGCCCTGACCGCCAACGACGTCGTCATCCTGCCGGCGTTCGGCGTCACCGTGTCGATGCTCGAGCGCTTCGATCGCCGCGGCTGCACGATGATCGACACGACCTGCGGCTCGGTGCTCAACGTCTGGAAGAACGTGCGCCGCTACGCCGAGACCGGCTACACGTCGATCATCCACGGCAAGGTCTGGCATGAAGAGACGCAGGCCACCGCGTCGCAGGCGGTGCAGTACGGCGGCCGGTATCTCGTCGTCTTCGATCGGCCGGAGACCGAGATCGTCTGCCGCTACATCCGCAGCGGCGGCGATCGGGCCGCGTTCCTGCAGCGGTTCGAGAAAGCCGCCTCGCCCGGGTTCGATCCCGACCGCGATCTGCAGCGCATCGGCCTCGCCAACCAGACGACGATGCTGATGACCGAGTCGCTCGAGATCGGCGAGATGATCCGCGCCGCGATGGGCGACCGCTACGACGCGGTCGCGCTCGCGGAGCACTATCAGGCGTTCGACACGATCTGCAGCGCCACGCAGGATCGCCAGGACGCGGTGGTCGCGCTGCTGCGCGACAAGCCGGTCGATCTGATGATCGTGATCGGCGGCTACAACAGCAGCAACACCGCCAACCTCGCGCGGATGTGTCACGCATCGCGGCCGACGTTTCACATCGCCGATCCTGATTGCCTGGTCTCGGCCGACGCCATCCGGCACCGCCCCGTCGGCGCCAAGGCGGAGGTCACCACCACGGGCTGGCTGCCGGCCGACGGCCCGCTGTCGGTCGGCCTGACGTCGGGGGCTTCGACCCCCGACAATCTCGTCGGCGACGCGATCCGCAGGCTCTCGGGCTTCTGCGCCTAGGGGCCGCGCGCTCGTAAATATTTGTCTCCCCCTAAACGGTTGCCGCCGCGCCGTCGTAATCCCCGAAGTAACTGCTATCTCAGAGGTTTACGCATGAGGCAGACTTGGATGCGCAGGCTGGCGCCCGCCGTATTGGTGCTGGCGCTGACTGCCCCGGTCCACGGACAATCGTTCGGTTTCGCGTGGTGGAAGGATGCTCGATTCCAGCACGACCTCGCGCTGTCTGCGGACCAATCCGCGCGGATCGACGCCATCTTCCAAGCCGCCATTGCGCAGCTCCGGCCGAAGAAAGCGGAGCTCGACAACCAGGAAGAGCTCCTGTCGCAGCAGATCGCGGCCGGCGCCGACGAGATGCTGGTCACCAAACAGGTCGACAAGGTGGAAGCGATCCGGGCGCAGATGAACAAGATGCGCACGCTGATGCTCCTCAAGGAGCGCCAGGTGCTGTCCCCGGATCAACGGGTGAAATTGAGCAAGCTCCACGAACAGTGGGAACGGGATCACAAGCGGCCGTCACGGGACGTCAAGTAAATGGAGAGAGTGGTAATGACACGGAACGGGTCAATCTGGATGCTCACCGCGGTGCTCGCCTTGTCGGGCCTCGCGACGCCCGCGCGCGCACAGGTGTCGGACACGCGCATTCGTGAACTGATCATGCAGGCGGCCGACCAGGTCGCCAACGGCCAGACGACGGCGCCCCCGGGAGGCGTCGTGCAGCCACCGACGGCGAGCGCGGTCAGCGGCACGCGCGCGATCGTGCGGCTCTCGCTCGACGACGCCGTCAAAGCGGCGCTCGACAAGAACCTGGATATCGCCGTGCAGCGGCTGAATCCGGAGATCACCGACATCGCCTACGCCAGCATCGCGTCGGTTTACCATCCGAGCCTGACGTCGACGATCGGCCCGCAATCGTCGGCCATCCTGCCGACCAGCCAGACGCTGCTCAGCGCCGACGGCTCGGTGCCGAACACCCAGACGATGACCGTCAACGGCGGCGTCGCCCAGAACGTCCCCTGGGGCGGCGGCGCGTTCACCGCGTCGCTGTCGAACTTCCGGCGCAGCACGACGATCAACAACTCGCTGTATAACCCGCTCTTTCAATCGACCTGGAGCTTCGCGTACGTGCAGCCGCTGCTGCGCAACTTCCGGATCGACGCCACCCGCCAGCAGCTGCTGGTGACCAAGATCAGCCGCGACATCTCGGACCTCCAGCTGCGCTCGACGATCACCAACACGTTGTCGAACGTCCGCAACGCCTACTGGGACTACGTCTTCGCGGTGCAGTCCGTCGACGTCGCGAAGCAGTCGGTCGACCTCGCGACGCAACTCGTCAGGGACAACCAGACGCGCGTCGAGGTCGGCACGATGGCGCCGATCGACGTCGTCCAGGCGCAGTCGCAGGCGGCCACCCAGCAGCAGAACCTGGTCGCGGCGCAGGGCGCGATGCGGACCGCCGAGCTCGCGCTCAAACGGTTGATCGTCAGCGGCACGCAGGATCCGAACTGGAACGTCCAGATCGATCCGACCGACCGCCCGGAATTCCGCGCCGATCCGATCGACGTCGAGGCTGCGGTGCGGCGCGCGCTCAGCGAGCGCACCGACGTCGAGATCGCGAAGAAGAACGTGGAGCAGAACGACGTCACCCTGAGGTTCCTCGGCGACCAGTTGAAGCCGCAGGTCGACCTTCAGACCAGCTACGGCCTCCAGGGGCTCGGCGGCACCCAGTTCGTCCGAAGCAGCGGCGTCCTCGGCGCACCGCCATCGCAGACCATCGTCGGCGGTCTCGGCGACACCTTCAACTCGCTGTTCACCAATGCGTTCCCGACGTGGACCGCGCAGCTCGTCGTGTCCTATCCCCTCGGACTCAGTACCCAGAAGGCGAACGTGTCGCGCGCGCGCGTCCAGATCAACCAGGTCCAGGCGCAGCTGAAGCAGGTCGAGCTCCAGGTCGCGACCGACGTGACCAACGCGGTGATCAACGCGCAGACCGGCGTCGAGCGCGTGCAGGCGGCGCAGGCGGCGCGCGAGTTCGCGCAGAAGACGCTCGAAGCCGAGCAGAGCAAGTTCGAGGTCGGCATGTCGACCAACTACAACGTGATTCTGGCGCAGCGTGATCTCGCGACCGCGCAGAGCAACGAGCTGCAGTCGGTGCTCAATTACCGCAAGTCGCTGGTCGAGCTCGAACGCGTCCAGCAGACGACGCTCAGCAGCCTGAACATCACTCTGCTCAACGCCACCGGCGGCACGACCACCGTCCGCCCGGCCGGCCAGTAATCGTTTCGCGGACGCACGCCTCTATGAAGCGAGCCATCATCGGCCTGTTGATTGTCCTGGCCATCGGGGCCGGCGCCGGCGCGTATTACATCAGGCGCGGCGCTCCGGAGATCCAGGTCAACACCTCGCCGATCACGCGCGGCGACATTGTCGATACCGTCGGCGCGTCCGGGACGCTGCAGGCGGTGACGACGGTGCAGGTCGGCAGTCAGGTGTCGGGGAACATCTCGTTCCTCGGTGCGGATTTCAATTCGATCGTCAAGAAGGGCCAGGTGATCGCCCGGCTCGATCCGTCGCTGTTCGACGCGCAGCTGCAGCAGGCGCGCGCCAACCTGCAGCAGACGCGCGCCAATCTCGAGAAGGCCCAGAGCGATCTCGAGCGGGCGAAAGTCCAGCTCACCGACGCCCAGCAGAAGTACGCGCGCGCCAAGGAGCTCGCGGCCAAGCAGCTGCTGCCGCAAAGCGACCTCGACGCCGCCAAGATTGCGGTCGACACTGCCCAGGCGGGGCTGCAGTCGCAGCAGGCGACGGTGACGCAGACGCAGGCGGCGGTCAGCCAGTCGCAGGCGTCGGTCAACCAGAACCAAGTCAACCTGGATCACACGATCATCGAGGCGCCGATCGACGGCATCATCATCCAGCGCAGCGTCGACGTCGGCCAGACCGTGGCGGCGAGCATGCAGGCGCCGACGCTGTTCGTGATTGCCGCCGACCTCACGAAGATGCAGGTCAACGCCAACATCGACGAGGCCGATGTCGGGCGCATCCGCCCGGGGCAGCACGTCACGTTCAAGGTCGACGCCTACCCGACCGAGACGTTCGAGGGCACGGTGTCGCAGATCCGCCTGCAGCCGGTCGTCGTCTCGAACGTGACGACCTACGGCACCGTCATCGATGTGCCGAACGCACAGCTCAAACTCAAGCCCGGCATGACGGCGAACGTCAAACTCGAAATCGCCAAGCGCAGCGACGTGCTCCGCGTGCCGGCGGCGGCGCTGCGGTTCCGGCCGTCGCCTGACGTGTTCGCGGCGCTGAATCAGCCGGTGCCACCGGAAGCGTTGGCCACCGGCGGCCGCGGCGGACGCGGTGGACAGGGACGTGGGGGCAGCGGCGGCGCGAATGGAACCACACCGGTGCCGGCAACACCGGCCGGTGCGCCGCCAGCGGCGGCCGCGTCCCCGGCTGCAACGCCTCCTGCAGCGCCGGGCCCCGCCGCCGCCGCTCCTGCGGCTTCGTCGGCTGCGCCCGCCGGTAACGGCCGGCGCGGTTTCGACCCGGCCCGGATGATGGAACGGTTCAAGGGCCTGTCCGCTGACGATCAGAAAGCGTTCATCGCGCGCATGAAGGATCGGGGCCAGGACACCAGCCTGTTCGAGAAGGAAATCCAGGCGACTGCCAAGGCCCCCGCCAAGGCCAAGGGGGCGGCGGCGCCGCAAGGCGCGCAGACCATCGATGCGCTGTTCGCTCCCCTGCCGTCGGTCGAATCGCGCGGCCGCGCCTGGGTCTTCATGGATCGTCAGTTGAAGCCGGTAAACCTGCGGCTCGGGATCACCGACGGCACCAACACCGAGATCCTGAGCGGCGAGCTGCAGCAGTCCATGGAAGTCGTGACCGGCGTGACCGGCCTGACCGCGACGCGGGCGCAGCCGGCCTCCGGCGCGGGCAATCCGCTGCTGCCCTCGTCGGGACGTGGACAGGGAGGCCGCGGCCGGTAGGCCGCGCATCCATGTCTACCGTCATCTCGGTCCGGAACCTCGTCAAGACCTATGTGGTCGGCGAGGTCCAGGTGAAGGCGCTGCGCGGGATCAACCTCGACGTCGAACGAGGGGAATTCCTCGCGGTCAGCGGTACCTCCGGATCGGGTAAGTCGACGTTCATGCACATCGTCGGGTGCCTGGACAAGCCGACCTCGGGTCAATACATGCTCGACGGCGAGGACGTCTCGCGGATGTCGAAGGATGCGCTCGCGGCCGTTCGCAATAGGAAGATCGGGTTCGTGTTCCAGGGCTTCAACCTGCTGTCGCGGACCTCGGCGCTCGACAACGTCGAACTGCCGCTGCTCTACGGCAGCGGCGCGATGAAAACCGCGGAGCGGCACAAGCGCGCCGTCGAAATGCTGGAGCTGGTCGGGCTCGGCAACCGCACCGACCATCATCCAAATCAGCTCTCGGGCGGTCAGCAGCAGCGCGTCGCGATCGCGCGGGCTCTGATCAACAACCCGTCAATTCTGCTGGCGGACGAGCCGACCGGGAACCTCGACACCCGGACCAGCATCGAAGTGATGGGCATCTTCCAGCGCCTCAACCAAGAGCGCGGCATCACGGTGGTACTGATTACGCACGAAATGGACATCGCGGAATACGGCACGCGGACCGTGACATTCCGTGACGGACAGGTGGTCGCGGACAAGGCGGTCGCGCGCCGGCGCCGCGCCCAGGACGAACTGGCCGCGTTGCCGACGGCCGAGGCGGTGTAAGGAAACGCATGTCGTTCCTGATGATTCTGCGGATCGCGGTCAAGGCGCTCAACCGCAACAAGATGCGCACCGCGCTGACGATGCTCGGCATGATCATCGGCGTCGCCGCCGTGATCACGATGGTCGCGCTGGGGACCGGTGCCCAGACCTCGATCGAGGCGCAGATTCAGTCGGCGGGCACGAACATGATCATCGTCTCGGCCGGCAACTTCTCGCAGGGCGGCGTGCGCCAGGGGCAGGGCAACGCCGCCACGCTGATACCCGACGATGCGGTGGCGATCACGCAGATTCCCGGCGTGCAATACGCGGCCGCCGGATCGAACACCCGCGGCCAGATCGTGGCCGGCAACCAGAACTGGAACACGCAGGTGCAGGGCACCGACGTCGACTTCCCGATCATCCGCGCCTGGCCGGTCAGTTCCGGCGCGTTCTTCACGCCGCAGGACGTCGCCACGGCCGCGAAGGTCGCGGTGATCGGCAGCGTGGTGCGCGATCAGCTGTTCGGCAACGACGTCGACCCGGTCGGTCAGGTCATCCGCATCACCAAGCAGCCTTTCACCGTCGTCGGCGTGATGGGCAGCAAGGGGCAGTCGGGCATGGGCCAGGATCAGGACGACGTGATCTTCGTTCCGTACACGACGGTGCTGAAGAAGCTGCGCGGCATCACCAACATCCAGCAGGTCACGGTGTCGGCGGTGTCGGCGGGGGACGTTACGAAGGTGGCCGATAACATCGCCACGGTGCTGCGCGGCCGCCACAAGATCCAGCCGGGCGATCCGGACGACTTCATGGTCCGGACGATGGAAGAAATGGCGAGCGTGCGCAAGGAAGCGACCCAGACGATGACCGCGCTGCTCGCCAGCATCGCCGGCGTTTCGTTGCTCGTCGGCGGCATCGGCATCATGAACATCATGCTCGTGTCGGTGACGGAGCGGACGCGCGAGATCGGCCTGCGCATGGCGATCGGCGCGCGCGGCCGCGACGTACTGCTGCAGTTTCTCGTCGAAGCGGTGGTCCTCAGTCTGTTCGGCGGCGGCATCGGTATCGCGCTCGGGTTCGGGCTCGCGCAAGGCGTGACGCTCTGGCAGGGATGGCCGACCGCCGTCTCCGCAAACGCCGTCGCGGTCGCGTTCGGGTTCGCGGCGATGACCGGCGTATTCTTCGGCTTTTACCCGGCGCGCAAGGCGGCCGCGCTGGATCCCATCGACGCCCTGCGGTTTGAATAATGCGAATGACCCTGCGATTCGTGCTCGGTAGTCTTGTTCTCGGCAGCGCGCTCGCGGCGGCTGCCTGCTCCGGCGGCGAAGCCGCCCCCTCGACACCACCGGCCGGCGGTGGTGGCCGCGGCGCGCAGAGCGCCCAGGTCGTGCCGGTCGCGGCCGCGCCGGTGGTGCAGACGTCGATGCCCCTGTCGGTGACCGGCATCGGCACGGTGATCGCGGCGTCCACCGTGACGGTACGGGCGCAGGTGACCGGCGAGCTGACCAAGGTGCATTTCATCGAAGGTGACGAGGTCAAGGAAGGCCAGGTGCTGGTCGAGATCGACAAGCGGCCGCTCGAAGCGGCGCTCCAGCAGGCGGAGGCGGCGCTCGCCCGCGACGTCGCGCAGACCGCGAACGCCAAGTCGCAGGCGGCCCGCTACCAGGATCTCCTGACGCGCGGCATCGCGACGCGAGAACAGGTCGATCAGATCGTGGCCAACGCGGCCGCGCTCGAAGCGACGGTCGCGGCCGATCGCGCCGCGGTCGACAACGCGCGCGTCCAGCTCCAGTACGCGACGATCAAAGCGCCGCTCAGCGGCAAGACCGGCCTGCTGCAGATCCACCCGGGCAATCTGGTGCGCGCCACCGACACGACGCCGATTGTGACGATCAACAAGATCACGCCGGTCTATGTCTCCTTCTCGGTGCCTGAGGCGCTGCTGCCGGAGCTCAAACGCTACATGGCGAAGGGCAAGCTTCCCGTCACCGCGCTGTCGCCGACCGACGAGGGGCCGGCGGCGACCGGCGTCGTCAACTTCATCGACAACGCGGTCGACCCGACCACCGGCCAGATCAAGGTGAAGGGCACCTTCCCGAACACCGACCGCAAGCTGTGGCCGGGACAGTACGTCAACGTCAACGTGACGCTGTCGACCGAGCCGAACGCGGTCGTCGTGCCCTCGCTGGCGGTGCAAACCGGCCAGCAAGGCACGTACGTCTTCGTCATCAAGAGCGATCAGACGGTCGACCTCCGGACCGTCGTGGTCGAGCGCACCAGCGGCGATCAATCGGTCATCAAGAGCGGCGTCAAGCCGGGTGAAACGGTCGTGACCGACGGCCAGCTGCGGCTGAATGCCGGCACCAAGGTCAGCATCAAGAGGGGCGAAGGCGCCAAGGCGACATCATGAATATCGCAGCGCTGTTCATCAAGCGGCCGGTGACGACCGCGCTGATCATGCTCGGCATCATCGTGTTCGGCACGCTGTCGTACCGGCAGCTGCCGGTCAGCGATCTGCCAACGGTGGACTTCCCCACCATCCAGGTCGGGGCAGGCTTGCCGGGTGCCAGCCCCGAGACGATGGCGTCGGCGGTGGCGCTGCCGCTCGAGAAGCAGTTCGCGACCATCGCCGGCCTGAACTCGATCAATTCCACCAGTTCGCAGGGCAGTACGAACATCACGCTGCAGTTCGACCTGAGCCGCAACATCGACGCCGCGGCGCAGGATGTCAACTCGATGATCGCGAAGACGGCGCGGCAATTGCCGCCGCAGATGCCGACGCCGCCGTCGTACCAGAAAGTGAACCCCGGCGACCAGCCGGTGCTGTTCCTGGTGCTGCGGTCGGCGACGCTGCCGATGTCGACGGTCGACGAGTACGCCGAGAGCACCATCGCGCAGCGCATCTCGATGGTCAGCGGCGTCGCCCAGGTCAATGTGTTCGGCGCCGCGAAATACGCGGTCCGGATCGACGCCGACCCTGACAAACTCGCCGCGCACGGCGTCGGCCTCGATGAGTTGTCGTCGGCGATCTCGAACAACAACGTCAACCTGCCGACCGGGACGATCTACGGCGCCGACAAGACCTTCGTCGTCCAGGCCAACGGTCAGCTGATGCGGGCGTCGGCGTACGGGCCGCTGATCGTCGCCTACCGCAACGGCAACCCGGTGCGGCTCGACGAGGTCGCGCACGTCTACGACGGCATCGAGAACGACAAGAGCGCCGCCTGGTACGGCGGCCAGCGCACCATTTATCTCGCGATCCAGAAACAGCCGGGCACCAACGTGGTGCAGGTGGTCGACGCGGTGAAGCAACTGCTGCCGACCTTCCGCGAGCAGCTCCCGGCGGCGGTGTCGCTCGACGTCCGCACCGACCGCTCCGTCGCGATCCGCGAATCGGTGTCGGACGTGAAGTTCACGCTGCTGCTGACGATCGGTCTGGTGATCGCGGTCATCTTCCTGTTCCTGCGCAACGTCTCGGCGACGATCATTCCCAGCCTCGCGCTCCCCGCGTCGCTGGTCGCGACCTTCGCCGTGATGTACATGCTCGACTACAGCCTCGACAACCTCTCGCTGATGGCCCTGACGCTGTCGGTCGGGTTTGTCGTCGACGACGCCATCGTGATGCTCGAGAACATCGTGCGCCACATGGAAATGGGCAAGCCGCCGATGCGCGCGGCGTTCGACGGCTCGAGCGAAATCGCGTTCACGATCGTGTCGATGACCGTCTCGCTCGCCGCCGTGTTCATCCCGGTGCTGTTCATGGGCGGCGTGGTCGGACGACTGCTGCACGAGTTCGCGGTCACGATCAGCGCCGCGATTCTGGTGTCCGGCTTCGTGTCGATCAGCCTGACGCCGATGCTGTGCAGCCGCTTCCTCAAGCCGCCGCACACCCAGAAGCACGGCTGGTTCTACAATGCGACCGAGCGCATGTTCGACCTGTGGCTCAAGCTCTACGACGTCACGCTGCAGGCC
>JAOBWF010000373.1 GCA_025463215.1 Acidobacteriota bacterium
AGCGTGCCCCAGTCCTGGTGCTCGCCCTGGCGCGGATCCTCGTGCTCGAACAACGCCGTGCCGTCGAAGCGCGCCAGACCGTGCGCGTCTTTCGGAAAATGTCCCGGTACCCAGTCGAGGATCACGCCGAGCCCCGCCTGGTGGCAGGCGTCGACGAACAGCTTGAAGTCCTCGGGTGGGCCGAAGCGCGCGGTCGGCGCGAAGAAGCCGAGTACCTGATAACCCCACGACCCGGAGAACGGATGTTCCATCACCGGCAGCAGCTCGATGTGGGTGAAGCCCATCTCCTTGACGTACGGCACCAGGCGATGCGCCATCTCGCGGTAGGTCAGGAAGCGGTTGCCTTCCTCCGGGACGCGGGCCCACGAGCCGAGGTGGACCTCATAGGCGCTCACCGGCTGGTCGAGCCACGCTCCGCATGATCCCCGCGACACCATCCAGTTTTCGTCCCGCCACACGTACTTCGAGATGTCGTGAACGATGGCTGCCGTCTGCGGCGGCGCTTCGAACGCGCGCGCGAACGGATCGGTCTTCTTCAGGATCGCGCCCGTGCGCGTGCGGATCTCGAACTTGTACTTTTCCTCGTCGGCGAAATCCGGGATGAAGATCTCCCAGACGCCGGTCGTGAGGAAGCGCATCGGCGTGACCCGGCCGTCCCAGCCGTTGAAGTCGCCGATCACGCTGACGCGATCCGCATTCGGCGCCCATACCGCAAAGTGGACGCCGGTCGTCGATCCCTGTGCGATGCGGTGCGCGCCGAGCTTCTCGAACGCGCGATGGTGCGTGCCTTCGCTCAACAGATGGAGATCGAAGTCGGTCAGGACGCGCCCGTAGCGGTACGGATCGTCGACCTCGACGATCTGGTCGCCGGGGTACGTGATCCGCAGGCGATAGTCGGGCGTTTCCTGCCCGTCCTGCGCCGTGAGCGCCGCTTCGAACACCCCGGCGGCATCGACCTTCTCCATTGGCAGGAGCAGGTTCGACGCGACGACGCGCAGCTCGATCGTCTTCGCGGCCGGCTGGAAGGCGCGGACGATGGTGCCGCCGGATGGAACGCCGTGCGGGCCGAGGACAGCGAACGGATCGCGGTGCGTGCCGTGGACGAGGGCCGCGAGCGCTTCGTTGACCGCGGGTTTGTGGCTGACCGGCATCCTCCGGATTTTAACGGGTTTATGTTAGAAAAGGTCCGGCGAACGCCAGTCCCTCTAGAGGAGCTCATGAAGAACATCGGACGTCGTCGGTTCATTCGCGCCGTTCCCGCCGCCGTGGCGGCCACGGTGGCGCTGCCCTCGCTCGTGAGCGCCCAGCGCGGCGGCGGCGCGGCGCCGAAATTCGGCAAAGACGTGTTGAAGTGTGCAGAGCAGATCGACGGCGTCCACTTCACCGACGCCGAAGAAGAGCTGGCGGTCAGCGGCGCCAGCCGCAACCTCGATAGCTATGAGGAGCTGCGCAAGCTGAACGTGCCGCTCGACACCGAGCCGGCGATGACCTTCCGCCCGTACCTGCCGGGCAAACAGCCGGCCGGCAGGTCCACCCGCAATGCCAGGCTCGCGGTCGCCCGCGCGGAAAAAGCGCCGCTGCCAGTCAACCTCGAGGCGCTTGCCTTCGAACCGGTCACCGTGCTCGCCGGGCTGATCGAGAGCCGGCGGATCACGTCGACCGACCTCACCAGCATGTACTTGTCGCGCTTGAAGAAGTACGGCGATCAGCTCCACTGCGTCGTCACGCTGACGGAGGAACTCGCGCGGGCGCAGGCGGCGGCGGCCGACAAGGAAATCAAGGCCGGCAGGTACCGCGGCCCGCTCCACGGCATCCCGTTCGGCGTCAAGGATCTCTTCGACACGAAAGGGATCAGGACGACGTGGGGGGCGAAGCCGTACGAGAACCGGGTGGCGGAGGTCGACGCGACGATCGTCGAGCGGCTGCGCGACGCCGGCGCGGTGCTGTGCGCGAAGCTGTCGATGGGCGCGCTGGCGCAGGGCGGCGTCTGGTTCGGCGGATCGACGCGGAACCCATGGTCGCCCGACAACAGCTCGAGCGGGTCGTCGGCTGGTCCTGGCGCCGCGACGGCGGCGGGGCTCGTGGCCTTCGCGATCGGCACGGAGACGCGCGGCTCGATCATCTCCCCGTCCTCGACATGCGGGGTCGTCGGGCTGCGCCCGACCTACGGGCGCGTCAGCCGCTACGGCGCGATGGCGCTCAGCTGGTCGATGGACAAGATCGGGCCGATGTGCCGCAGCGTCGAGGACTGCGCGATCGTATTCAACGCGATCTACGGCAGCGACGGCCGCGACGACACCGTGGTCGACGCGCCGTTCACGTGGACGCCGGATGTGCCGCTGTCGAGCCTGAAGATCGGGTTCATCGAGAGCGAGTTCAACGCGATCAACGGCGGCGGTGGCCGTGGCGGCGCGAATCCCGAAGACGCGCGGCGGCGCGCCGAAGAGCGGAACAAGCTGCTGAAGGACGCGCTCGACGTGATGCGCGCGGCCGGCGCGAAACTCGAGCCGATGACGCTGCCGGAGTTTCCGTCGAATGCGCTCGGGTTCATCCTGAGCGCGGAAGCCGCGGCGGCCTTCGATGATCTCACGCGCAGCAAGGAGGTGGATCTGCTGACCGAGCAGGGTCCGGGCGCCTGGCCGAACACCTTCCGGACGTCGCGCTTCATTCCAGCCGTCGAATACATCCGCGCCCAGCGCGCGCGGACGCTGCTCAACCGTCAGATGGACGCGTTGATGTCGAAATACGACGTCTTCCTGTCCCCCACCGGAAGCGCGAGCCTCGGCATCACCAACCTGACCGGTCATCCCGCGGCGTGCCTGAAGGCCGGCTTCGTCGACGGCTCACCGCAGGCGCTGATGATCACCGGACGGCTCTACGACGAAGCGACGGTGCTGCGCGTCGCGCTCGCCTACGAGCGCGCGACCAAGTGGCACACGATGAACCCGTCGCTCGACGACAATCTGCGCCGCATGAAAACGGCGGCGGTCGCAGCGCAGGATGGGCAGGAAAGGCGGGACGGACAGGACGGGTTGGACGTGTTCGACTGGTAGGAGGTCGGCCGCGGGTCGGTCAACGCAGACGGAGCGAGTCGCCGAAGTCGAGCGTCCGGAATGTTTCTGAGGAGATGCCGTTCGCGCGGCGCGCTTCATCGAGGGCACGCAACGGCTCGTTAATCCCTTCGGTCGTCAGCTGAAAGGTGCCGAAGTGCATGCCGATGCTCTGGCGCGCCTCGAGATCGAGGTGCGCCTGGACCGCCTCGGCCGGATTCATGTGGACGGCGCGCATGAACCAGCGCGGCTCGTAGGCGCCGATCGGCAGCAGCGCCAGATCGATGGGGCCGAGGCGCGTGCGCACGTCCTTGAACAGTGGCGCGTAGGCCGAGTCGCCGGCGAAGTAGATGCGCTTGCCGCCGGCGCTCAACACGAACCCGCCCCATAACGCACGATTGCGATCGAACGGCGTGCGCGCCGAGAAATGATGCGCGGGCGTCAGCGTGATCGGCAGCGGCGCGGTGTTCGCCTGCTGCCACCAATCGAGCTCCTCGACGGCGCGGATGCCCGCCGATCGCACGAGCGCGGCATTGCCGAGCGGCGTCACCACGATCGGATCGTCGCGCCGCGCCAGCCGGCGGAGCGTGCGCGTATCGCAGTGGTCGTAGTGATTGTGACTGAGGAGGATGGTCGAGATCCGCGGCAGGTCGTCGAACGCCACCGCAGGTCGCCGCACCCGACGCGGTCCCATCATCGCCAATGGACTGGCGCGCTCCGAATACATCGGATCGGTGAGGATGTTCCCCGCGGCGGTGTGGATCAGGAACGTCGCCTGGCCGACGAAGGTGACGACGGCCGCCGCTTCGTCCCGCGCCGCCGGCTGCCGCGTCGGCTCGTCGATGTGCGCCGGCCACGCGGTTCGCCGCTCCAGCACCATCCGCGGCACCGCCGTGAACGGCTGCGGTTCCGGCGGAGTCGGATTGAAGAAGCGCGTGCCGTCGAAATGGTCGCTCGGTGGTGACATCATCGCCGCCGTTGAAATGAAAAAGGGCGGACCCGAAAGCCCGCCCTCTGTACTGACCTGCCGGCGTGACCGGTTCTACTTCCGTTCGATCGTGACCGACTGCATCACGACCGGCGTCACCGGACGATCGCCCGGCTTCGTGGTCTTGACTTCGCCGATCTTCCGGATCGTATCCATGCCCTCGGTCACTTCGCCGAAGACCGTGTGCTTGCCGTTCAGGTAGTTGGTCTCCTTCAGCGTGATGAAGAACTGGCTGCCATTGGTGTTCGGGCCGGCATTGGCCATGGCGAGGACGCCCGCCTTGTCCATCTTCCGGCCGGAGCCGAACTCGTCGCCGAACTTGTAGCCCGGATCGCCGCTGCCGGTGCCGAGCGGATCGCCCCCCTGGATCATGAAGTCGGGAATCACGCGATGGAAGATCAGGCCGTTATAGAACGGCTTCTTCACTTTGGCGCCGGTCTTGGGGTCGGTCCATTCCTTCGTCCCCTCGGCCAGGCCGACGAAATTGGCGACGGTCTTCGGGGCGTCCTTCTCGAACAGCTCGACGGTGAACTTGCCGAGGTTGGTCGTGAAGTGCGCGTACACTTTGCCAGCCGGCTTCTTCGCGGCCGCGTCCTGGCCGGCGAACGTCGTCGCCGCCGCCAGCATCGCCACCGCCACAAACATCAATCGTTTCATATGCCTCCTTGAAGAGTTCAGAGTTCGAGCTTCAATTCTGACTTCTGACTTCTGACTTCTAACTTCTAACTTACATACAGTGTAGCTTCACCGGCGAGCACCGCCTCTCCGCCGACGCGGACGCTGGCGATCTCGCCGTTGTCGACGCCGATCGAGATGTGCACGTGGCTCGGCCGGCCCATCTTGACGCCTTGCAGGCTGATCATCGCCTCCGCCTTCTCCGGCTGCACGATCTTGTGGCGCACCAGGTAGCAGCCGAGGGGGCCGCTCGCGGCACCGGTCGCCGGGTCTTCCATCACGCCCAGCTCCGGCGCGAACATGCGGCTGTAGACGGTGGCGCGCGCGTCGCCCGGTTCAGCCGAGAACACGAACACGCCGTGCGGCCCTGATTGGGCCGCGGCGAGCAGCTCCTCGAGCAGCCCGGTATTGACGACGACGTTGTCGACCGCGCTGCGAGTGGTGAGCGGCACGAACAGAAACGGCACCCCGCACGAGACGACCTGCACCGGCAGTCCGGTGCCGGCGACCGCCGCCGGCGAGAGCGACAGCGCCGCCGCCGTCCGCGCCGGATCGGGCACCGCGTCGCCGAAAGTCGGCAGCAGCTGCGTCATCCATGCGAACGACAGATCGTCCCCCTTCCAGGTGATCGCCACCGGCACCGGCCCGATGCCGCAGCCGAACACGAACTGCTGGCGGCCGCGCTCGATCACGCCGGCGCGCGCCAGCGCGAACGTCGTCCCGATCGTCGGGTGCCCCGCCATCGGCATCTCCTCGCCCGGAGTGAAGATGCGCAGCCGGACGTCGGTCCCCGGCTGCTCCGCCGGCAGCACGAAGGTGGTCTCCGAGAAGTTCATCTCCTTGGCGATCGCCTGCATCGCGTCGGTCGACAGGCCCCGGCCGTCAAGAAAGACGGCGAGCTGGTTGCCCCCGAACAGATGGTCGGTGAAGACGTCGTAGTGAAGGTAGCGGTATGATCGGGCCATGTTGTTTGCGCATTTTACGACGAGCGAAGGCAAGTTCACGATCCAGCTGTTCGACCAGGAAGCGCCCAAGACGGTCGAGAACTTCGTAGGGCTGGCGGAGGGCACGAGGGAGTGGACCGACCCGCGCACGGGCCGGAAAGGCACCACCCCCTACTACAACGGCACGATCTTCCACCGGATCATCGACGCGTTCATGATCCAGGGCGGCGATCCGCTCGGCCAGGGCACCGGCGGCCCCGGCTACAAGTTCGCCGACGAGTTCCACCCCAAACGCCGCCATAGCAAGGCCGGTGTGCTGTCGATGGCGAACTCAGGGCCGAACACGAACGGCGGGCAGTTCTTCATCACCCTGGTCCCGACACCCTGGCTGGACGACAAGCACAGCGTGTTCGGCGAGGTGACGGAGGGCATGGACGTCATCAACAAGATCGGCAAGGTCGCCACCAGCAAGCCCGGGGACCGGCCGCTCAAGCCGATCACCATCGAGTCGGTGACCATCGAAAGAAAGTGAGAAGTGAGAAGTTTAACTTCTCACTTTCTTAACTAAGCCCCAAACCGTCTGAGCAGCGCCGCCGCCTCGCGGTGATTTTTCTCGGTCGCGAGCGACAGTGCGGTCTTGGCTTCGCCGTTGGGGGCGTGGACGTCGGCGCCCTGCGCGATCAGCGCCTCGATCGCATCCATGTTGTTGTTGGCGGCGGCGAGATGCAGCGGCCGCCAGCCCTGGGCATCAGGCGCGTTGACGTCGGCGCCGTGGCCGATAAGCAGCCCCGCGACGAACTTGTGGTTGCCGGCGAGCGCGGCGTGGAGCGGCGTGTTGCCGTTGGCGCCGCGCGATCGCGCGAGGACGTCGGCCCGGTGCGCGATCAGCAGCTCGGCGACCCTGGGATGGCCGAAGAACGCCGCGAGGTGCAACGGCGTCCAGCCGTCGGCGCTGTAGTCGTTGACGCCGGGCGCACCGACCGCGCCGCCCGCGCTGTCGTGCAGCAGCCGCTCGACCCGCTCCACTTCCCCGGCCGCGCACGCCTCGAAAATCGACAGGCTCGCGCCGCGCGCCACCAGCAGGTTCACTATTTCCTTCTGACGATGGTAGACAGCGGTTAGGATGGCGCTATCACCCGTGCGGCTGCGCGCGTCGATGAGCGTCGGATCGGCCGACACCATCGCCTTCACGCGCTCGAATTCCCCGGCCTTAATCGCGTCTATGAAGGCGGCGCTACTGGAAGTGGTTTCCGGCATGCACCGATTTTATCCCGCCTGTGCCGCGCGCGCCGGCTCGAGGCCCGCGACGGCAGACCTGAAAACCTCCACGGCATTGCGTGTCGGGCAGACCTTCAGGTCGGGCGTGTTCGTCGCCGCGGTCCTGATCGCCTCCACCGCCAGCGCGCGCGCGCAATCTGCCGCGCCTCAGGCGAACCCGATGGAACCGGCGACGACGTCGCGCGAACGACCGCCGCTCGGCGCCTGGTTCACGGTCGAACCGCTCGGCGGCCTGCCGGTCACCGCCAGTATCTTCCCGCTGCTCTCGAGCGTCGCCGAAGTCATCCCCGATCGCATCGACACCGGCGGCCTCAGCGCCGGATCGCCGGCGCGCGAAGGCGCGCACGGCGAGACCTGGACGCAGACGACCTATCGCGTCGGCGATGCCGACATCACCAGCCTGAGCGGCAGCGGCACGCCGCTGCTGATGCCGGGCGTCGACATGTGGGAGCGGGTCGAGGTGACCACCGGCATGATGCCGATCGACGTCGGGGCACCGGGGATGGCCGTCACCCTCGTGCCGCGGCGGCCGTCGGGCGCGCTGATGCGCGCGATCGAGCTGTTCGGATCGCCGCCGTTCCTCAACGCCGGCGACGCCGCCACGGTGCCGCCGACGATCAATCGACTGACCTCGCACGCGCGCGCCAACCTGTTCATGAGCGGGCCGCTGGCGGATCGCATCAACGGCCTGCTGTCGGCGACCTGGCTCCGCTCCTCCTACGCCGAGCGCGACAGCACGCAGTCGCTCGCCGGCAGCCTCGCGTCGGCGTTCGTCAACGTCACCGGGACGCCGAAAAGCGGCGATGAGCTGCGACTGATCGCCTGGGGGCAGCGGACGAGCGACGCGGTGGCGCACCACGTCCCGTTCAACAACATCGACGCGCGGCAGCAGTCGACCGGCCTGCATCTGCAGACGGCGTGGCAGCACCAGCTCGCGGACGCCGGCGGCCTGCGACTGTTCGGGTCCTACACGCTCGGCCATCGGTCGACCGATCAGATCGCGCCGGCCTTCGTCCTCGTCGAGCGGCTGCGCGACGGCCCGATCCCGTCGCTGCTCGATCCCGGCGTCGGCACCGACAGCACCTGGTCGCTCGGCGCGCGGCTGAACCGCACGATCGGGGTTCACAACCTGATCGCCGGCGTCGACCTCTACGGCGGCTCGTCGAGCGCGCAATCGGTGTTCAGCGGCCGGGTCGGCGAGCTGGTCGGCGGCATCCCTGCGCGCGTCTGGGACTTCACCGATCCCGTG
Organism: Acidobacteriota bacterium; assembly: GCA_025463215.1. Classification (GTDB taxonomy): domain Bacteria; phylum Acidobacteriota; class Vicinamibacteria; order Vicinamibacterales; family CAVVIG01; genus CAVQFC01. The sequence goes on from JAOBWF010000373.1 coordinate 8,185, forward strand.
CAGCCGTCGGTGTGGCGTCAGCACGCGCTCAACCTGTTCGTCGGCGATCGCGTCGCGATTGCGCCGCGCGTCACGGTCGACGGCGGCGTCCGTCTCGAAACGATCGACGGCTCCGCCGAGGCGCACGACGGCACCGTCAGTTGGCGCAATCTGCTGCCGCGGGCCGGCATTCACTGGACGATGCTGAATTTCTGGGAACTCGGCGCGTTCGGCAGCTACGCGCGCTCCGGGCACCGGCTGCCGTTGAGCGATCTCGCCTACGGCGATCCGACGGCGCCGACCGCGAACATCTACCGCTGGAACGCGACCACCGCCGGCGTGCCGCAGGCGGCGGCGATCGGTCCGCTCGTCCAGCGCCTCGGACCCGGCACCAACGGCGTCGCCGGCTTCTCGGCCATCGATCCCGCGTTGAAACGGCCGACGCTCGACGAGGCGGTGCTGGGCTTCGACGCGCGGCCGAGCCCGCGTACCTACCTGCGCATCGCCGCGATCGGCCGCAAGGAACACAACATGGTGAGCGTGGCCGACGTCGGCGTGCCGGAGTCGAGCTACACGACGATCGGCGTTGCCGATCGCGGCATCGACGTCGCCGGCGCGCAGGACGATCAGACGCTGATCTTCTACAACCGGTCGCCGGCGACCTACGGCGCCGATCGGTACCTGCTCACCAATCCGGCGGGGGACGAAGGCTCCTTCGTCGGCGCCGACATGATCGGCCAGGTCCACACACAGAGGTTCTTCTTCGTCCTCGGCCTCACCGCCGGGCGCTCCGAAGGGATCGCCGCCAACCGCGGCTTCGGCCCGCTCGAAAACGATAACGGCGTGATCGGCGAGGCGTACGTCGACCCGAACGCGCTGGCGCACGCGCAGGGGCGGACGTTCACCGAGCGCGGCTACACCATCAAGACGGCGGCGACGTACTCGTTCGCGCACGACACGACGTTCGGGATCATCGGCCGCTATCAGGACGGCCAGCACTTCGCGCGTCTGGTGATCCTGCCGGACCTGAATCAGGGGGCCGAAGCGGTGCGCGCCTTCCGTAACGGCCGCACCCGCTTCACGTTCGAGATGACGGTCGACGCGCGGCTGCAGAAAGGCCTGACCGTCGGCGGCCGGCGTGTCGATTTGATCGTCGACGCCTACAACCTGTTCAACCAGTACCTCGAGGTCGAAGAGATCACCGTCTCGGGCCCGACGTCACGGCAGAAATCGGCGAGCCAGCCGCCGCGCGCGCTCCACGTCGGCGTGCGGATCCCGTTCTAGCAGTAATTCCGGATTCACATTTCTTGATTCGAGAGAGTGCGGGTCGGGAGGCCTAGTTCGCGCCTCCCGGCGTTGGGGTGGGTCGTTGTTCATCCCGCAGGCTGCGGAACGAGGAAGTTACCCATCCCTAGAGCAAGCGCGGTGCCAGTTGCGCTCATCTGGCATCGGAGTTGTATTGCTCAGTGGCATGAAGAGAATCGCTCGTAAAAACCGCACGATCCGCCTCCTCCGCTGGGTATTTCAGCGGGAAGACCAGTTTCTGACCTGCCAGGTCGACCGCGAACGTCATCAGGCTGCCTACACTCTGTCGCTCGTTCCACACTGGGACGTCAAGCAGGCCGTCTCGGAAACCTACGATGCCGGGGTCGGCGCGTTCCGCCGTCATGCGGCGATCGCGGACCAGCTGCGCAGCCAGGGGTGGACCCTGGCCGCCTATAGCGTTGCCCGTTAGCACGCCGCGCGTTCCCGAGCTGGCGGCGCGCAACATCCAGGCGATTGCCGATCTCGAGCGCACGGCGCGCCAGGATCGCACCCGGCTGGACCGGTTCACCGACGCGGTCACCAGCGCCGCCGGCAGCCCGCTGTTTCTGGTCGCGCACGGCCTGTGGTTCGGCGGCTGGATCGCGTTCAACGTGCTGCGCCCTGGCCCGTTCGATCCGTATCCGTTCGGCCTGCTGATGCTGGTGGTGTCGCTCGAGGCGATCTTCCTCAGCGCGGCGGTGCTGATGACGCAGAACCGGATGCAGCGGCAGGCGGACAAACGCGCGCACCTCGATCTGCAGGTCAACCTGCTCGCCGAACAGGAGCTGACCGCGATCCTGCGGATGTTGACGACGCTCAGTCAGCAGCTCGGCGTGGAGCCGGCGCCGGCCGACGCGGACGGGGAACTGCTCGAGCAGACCGACATCCACCGGCTGTCCGCCGCGCTCGATCGCGAGCTGCCCGACCCCGCTACGGCTCCTGCGCCTTCGTCAGCGCCAGGACCGCGTACGCCGTCGCGGCATCGCTCATGAATCGGCCGGGGTCCGACGTCGGATCGCGCTGCTTGTTGAGCGAGGCGGCGAACCACGCGCCGGTCGCGGGATCCTGGTGCGCGACCAGCCACGCCACAGCGCGAGTCACCGCCGGTTGCGTGCGCGGATCCGGAATCGACTGCAGCACGTAGGTCACCAACCCGGTCGCGTAGCCGTCGGTCCGCGTATCGAGCGGGGTGCCGTCCGCGCGCTTCCACGATCCCATCGTCGCCGTGCTCCAGCCGCCGTCCGGCTGCTGTGCCCGCAGCAGCGCCTCGACGATCGCCAGCTGTTGATCGCGAGCGAGGATCGCGCTCGATCCCACCGACGCCCACAACAGCATCGCGCGGCTGAGGAGCGGCTGCTGCTCGTTGTTCTTGCGCAGGTAGTCGTGCAGCGCGGTGACGCGATCGGCGAGCTCCGGCGCCGCGGCGTAGCCGCCGGGCGCGGAATGGATCGCGATCGCCGCGAGCGTCGCGCCGTGGAACGCGGAGCTGTCCCCTTCCCACGGCTCGTTGTGGAACTGGAGCCAGGTCCACGCGCCGGCCTGCTCGCCGGTTTTCATCTGCAGCGGCCACAGGTGGTCGAGCGCGCGGCGCCCTTCGTCGCTGAGCGTGCCGGCCGCCGCGTCGCGGCGCGACAGGATCACGGCGTTCAGGATCGCTTCGGTTGCGCGCGACTCGCTGGTCTTCGGAATGCCGCGCAGCTGGTCGGGATAAAACGGCTCGACATCGCGCCACATCGTCACCCGTTTGGTGACGTTGGCCAGCAGCGCCGACTCCGGCGCCGATGGCGCCGTTTCGCCGAGCGAGCGACGGAGCGAGGGGCGCGCCAGCGCAAACGGCAGCGCCGTATGGCACGACACGCAGAACGTGCCGTGATCGCGCTGCGCGGTCGGCCACGTGGTCCACCAGGTCGCGCGCTGATCGAGATATGCCGCCGCGGCCTTGCGATTCCACGGCGTCACCGGGTCCGCCTCGGCCCGCGGACGCGTGGCGGACACCGTGCCAACGAGACAGAAGCCGGCGGCAGCGAACAACAGTGTCTTCCTCATAGCGTGTCATTCTAAACTTAACCGGATGAAACGGCTGTGGCTGATTCCGCCGCTCGCCGCGGCCGCGATCGCGGCCGGCTGCGGCTCGAAACCCCAGCCGCAGGGGCAGGATCCGTCCGCCGGCTGGCAGACCTGCACCGATCAGCAAGGTCGGGTCGTCGACGAGCGCCAGTGCGATTCCCGGAATGCCGGGTACCGTCCGGGCCTCTACCGCTGGTACTACTACCCGTTCGGCGGCCGGCCTTATCCGCCTGGCTACGGCGTCCCGCTCGGCGGCAGCTACTCGAACGAGCCGCACGCGGGCGTGCCGACGCAGACCATGGGGGTGCCGGCCGGTGTGGCGGCGCCACGGACCGGCGTGGTGCGCGGCGGGTTCGGTGCGACCGGCAGCGGATCGTCGGCCGGGAGTTGAGATGCAGCGCCTGACCTCGCCGCCGCGCACCAGGTGGGAATCGATCGTCGAAGCCCAGGGGCTCATCTATCATCACACCGCCGACGGCGTCTACTGGGACGAGTCGGTCTGCTATCAATTCACCGCGCGCGAGGTCGACGAGCTCGAAGCGGCGACCAACGAACTGCAGGCCCGCTGCCTCGACGCCGCGCAGCATGTCATCGACAAGAACCGCTTTGCCGAATTCGGCATCCCCGCGGCGGCGGTGCCGGCGATCACGTGGGCGTGGGAGAACGAGCCGCCGGCGATCTATGGCCGCTTCGATCTGATTTACGACGGCGGGACGCCGCCCAAGCTGCTCGAGTACAACGCGGACACGCCGACCGGCCTGATCGAAGCGTCGATCGCGCAGTGGTACTGGAAGGAAGACGTCCGCGCCGGCGCCGATCAGTTCAACAGCATCCACGAACGGCTGGTCGCGAAATGGACGGAGCTGAGGGCATCCCTCGCCGGAGACGTGCTGCACTTCGCGGCGCTGCCCGAGCAGCAGGCGGAAGATCTGATGACCGCGACGTACATGCGCGACACCGCGATCGAAGCGGGGCTGGCGACCGACGCGTTGCTCGTCGGCGACATCGGCTGGGATCCGGACGCGCACGAGTTCGTCGATCTGCAGCAGCGCAACATGCGCTCGATTTTCAAGCTGTACCCGTGGGAATGGATGGTGTGGGAGGAGTTCGGCGCGCACGCACTCGACACCTACAAGCGGGTGCAGTGGATCGAACCGATCTGGAAGATGCTGTGGTCGAACAAGGTGATCCTCGCCGTGCTCTGGGAGCTGTTTCCGAATCACCCGAACCTGGTGCCGGCCTATCTCGATGCGCCG
>JAOBWF010000020.1 GCA_025463215.1 Acidobacteriota bacterium
TTGACGCCGTGGGTCAGCGCCCAGTGGCCGAGCAGCCGCGGGTTCCAGCGCGGCTCGTAGACGCCGAAGCGCTCGAGCGCCAGCGAGATGCTGGCCAGCGCCGCGACGCCGTACGCCAGCATCGTCAGCGCCCGGATCAGCTGCTGGCCGCGTCGGTGAACCGCGGCGCGGTTCTCGGGCCCGACGATGTCGAGCGCGTCGAGGATGCGGTGGATCACCGCGTGCGCGATTCGCGCCGCGACCGCGGCGAGAACGAAGGCGAGGAGCACCGCGGCGGCCGTGGTGTAGCGGAACGCGGACATCAGAGTCGATGGATCTTGAGATAGTTCGCGTCGCGGCGGCTGAGATCGGCGCTGATGCTGACGAAGACCGCGGCGGATCCGGCAGCCGCCAGCCCGCGCGAGACGAGCTCCGCGCCGATACGGGCGCTGGCCTCGTCGAGGTTTTCGCCGATCGGCATACACAGCGGCACCACACCCCAGTACAGCGTCAGCCGCCGCGCGGTGCGCTCGCGCTCGGTGGCGGCAATGATCGGGGCCTGCGGGCGCAGCGCCGACAGCCACCGCGCGGTCGTGCCGCCGCGTGTGACCGCGACAATCGCCTGCGCCGCCGATCGATCGGCGAGGGTCACCGCGGCCGCGCAGAGCGCGTGGGCGTGGTCCGAGTAGCCGTCGCCGGACCGCGTCGCCGGCAGGCGGTGCGGCGGCGCCGCCTCGGCGTCGCCGATCACCGCGTTGAGCGTCCGCACCGTGCGCACCGGAAACGCGCCGGCGGCGGTTTCGCCCGCGAGCATGATCACGTCGACGCCGTCTTCGACGGCATTCGCGGCGTCGTTGACTTCGGCGCGGGTCGGACGCGCTTCGGCGGTCATCGACTCCAGCACCTGGGTGGCGACGATCACCGGAATTCCGGCAAGGCGCGCGCGCCGCGTGATGTCCTTCTGCGCGCGAGGGACGCGCTCGAGCGGCATCTCGAGCCCGAGATCGCCGCGCGCGACCATCACCGCGTCGCAGGCGTTCAGGATTTCGTCGAGGTGCTCGAGCGCCAGCGGCCGCTCCAGCTTGGCGATGAGCGGCACGTCGGCGGCGTGCGCGGCGGTCATCACCGCGCGCGCGTCGTGCAGGTCGGCGGCGGTCTGGACGAAGCTGAGCGCCACCATGTCGACGCCGAGCGACAGCCCGAACTTCAGATCCTCGACGTCCTTTGGCGTGACCGCTGACGTCGGCAGCGACACGCCGGGCGCGTTGATCCCCTTGTGCTCGCCGATGTCGCCGCCTTCGACGACCGTCGTCTGAATCTCGCGGCCGTCGGAGGAGTCGACGCGCAGCTCGACGCGGCCGTCGGCGAGCAGCAGACGATCGCCGGCGCGAACGCCTTGTGCCAGTCCGGCGAAGGTGGTGAACAGCCTGCCTGGCCCGCCGACGTCGTCGCCGGTCGTGATCGTGACGGTTTGTCCCGGCGTGAGCGCAATCGCCTTGCCCCCCTCGAGCCGCCCGGTGCGGATTTTCGGGCCGCTGAGATCTTGCAGGATTGCGACCTCACAACCGGTGCGCTTCGACGCGGCGCGGACGCGGGCGAACGTCGCGGCGTGCGTCTCGTGGGTGCCGTGGGAAAAATTGAGGCGGAAAATATCGGTCCCCGCGGCGATCAGCGCTTCGAGCGTTTCCGGGGTGTCGCTGGCCGGGCCAACGGTCGCAATGATCTTCGTGTGGCGCATCTCGTCCTAGAATACTGCGATGGGGCAGATCGTGCCGGACGCCATCGAGCGGTATCTCGCGGGGCTCAACCGCGCGGGCGATCCCGTGCTCGACAGCATCGCCGCCGGCAACGCGACGCGCGGCCTGCCGCTCGTCGACGCCGAAGTCGGGGCGCTGCTGCGGGTCTTGGCGACCACATTGTCCGCCTCGCGAATTCTCGAAATCGGCACGGCGATCGGCTACTCCGGGATCTGGCTGGCGCGGGCGCTGGCACCCGGCGGCATGCTGGTGACGATGGAGTTCGACGAAGATCGCGCGCGCGAGGCGCGCGCCAACTTCGAGCGTGCCGGTGTCGCCGACCGCGTCAGCGTCGTGGTCGGAGACGCGCAGCTGAAGCTCGCGAAGGTGTCCGGACCGTTCGATCTGATTTTCCAGGACGGCGACAAGAAGCTCTACACTCCGCTGCTCGACCGCCTCGTCGCGCTGCTGCGCCCCGGCGGTCTGCTGATCACCGACAACGTGCTCTGGGACGGCGAAGTGGTTCCCGGGTTCCAGACCGCGCCGCGCCAGAATCCTGAGGATACGCGCGCGATCATCGAGTACAACCAGCGCGTCGCCGCCCATCCGCAGCTGCTGACCAGCATCGTGCCGTTGCGCGACGGCGTGTCGATCTCGGTGAAAACATCATGACGATTGAAACGTGGCTGCAGGCGGCGATTGCCGACGCCGAGAGACGTGGTCTTCCGGAGTTGAAGCCGATTCTCCAGGGGCTCGCGCGTACGACGACCGCATTGCGCGCGGCCGACTTCAACGCCGACGCCAGCGGACGACAACCGTCGGTTGCCAGTCGTCAGTCGTCAGTCGGCAGTCATCAGCCGGCAGCCGGTGGTCCTCGGTCGTCGGTCGGCGGTCCTCAGTCTTCGGTCGCCGGTCCGCAGTCGTCGGCCCCGGGTCGTCAGTCATGATGACGATCGAGCAGTTCGGCCGCCGGTTTCGGGCGCGCGAGCTCACCGCGGTTCGCGTCACCGACGAATGCCTGCGCCGCATCGAGGCCGACAACCCGCGGCTGAACGCCTTCATCACGGTGATGGCCGACGAAGCGATGCGGCAGGCGCGCGAGGCCGATCAGGAGCTCGCCGCCGGCAACGACCGCGGGCCGCTCCATGGCGTGCCGTTCTCGATCAAGGACCTGCTCGACATTCGCGGCCTGGCGACGACAGCGGCGTCACGGGTCCGCGATGGCCACGTCGCCGAGCGCGACGCGCCATGCATCGCGCACCTGCGCCAGGCCGGTGCGATCTTCATCGGCAAGACGAACCTGCACGAGTTCGCGTTCGGCACCACCAGCGAGGACTCGGCGTTCGGGCCGGCGCGCAACCCGCATGATCCCTTGCGTTCGCCGGGCGGGTCGAGCGGCGGATCGGCGGCAAGCGTCGCCGCCGGGATGGCGCTCGCCACCATCGGCACCGACACCGGCGGGTCGATTCGCATCCCGGCCGCCGCCTGCGGCATCGTCGGGCTCAAGCCGTCGTTCGGCGAGGTGTCGGTCGACGGCGTGGTGCCGTTGTCGCGCACGCTCGACCACATCGGGCCGCTGGCGCAGAGCGTTACCGACGCCTCGGTGATCTATCACGCGCTGATGGGCGACGCGCACGCGCTCCCTCCGGCGCCAAGGCCGATCCACGGGCTGCGGCTCGCCGTGCCGCGAAAATATTTCTGCGATCTGCTGGACGAGGATGTCCGCGCGCGGTTCGAGGAGGCGCTCGATCGGCTGCGCACCGCGGGCGCGCAGATCGACGAGATCGAGATCCAGCACGCGGCCGACATCGCGCCGGTGTATCTCCACATCGTGCTCGGCGACGCTGCCGCGTACCACGCGACGATGCTCGAGGAGATGCCGGAGAAGTACACGCCGAACGTACGGATCCGGCTCGAGATGGGCCGCTACGTGCTGGCCGAAGACTATGTGCGGGCGCTCGCGGGACGGGAGCGGATCACACGCGAGGTCGACGCGGCCATGGCGCAATGCGACGCGCTCATCCTGCCATCGCTGCCCATTCCGGCGCCGCCGATCGGCGCTGATACGGTTCAGGTCGGCACCACGGCCGAGCCGGTCCGCAACGTGATGCTGCGACTGACGCAGCCTTTCAACATCACGGGTCATCCCGCGATTGCGATGCCCTCCGGTTTCAGCCGCGACGGGCTGCCGTGCTCGGTGCAGCTCGTCGGCCGGCGAATGCAGACGGACGCGCTGCTACGGGTGGCGCTCGCCTGCGAGACTCACATTACGAACTCGCCGTCTGCGCCGCGCTCCGGAAAAGCCGGCGGCTGAGGCGGCACCGGAATATCCGGCGGCGGCACCGGCTTGATGTCAGGCGGCGGCGAATCGATCGGATCGATCGGTCGCGGAAAGTCGGGCTGCGGCGTCGGGGCTTGCGGTTGTTCAATGGCCATGGCGCCGTTAGTGCAACAACCCTGCCCGGCTGTTAGACCGGTTTGCCTATTCGTGTAGTGCAGGGCTTCAGCCCGCGGCGTAGCCGCCCTGAAGGCGCGGTGCGAGGTCATGAACGCGCTCTAGACATCCAGCCCGATCGCCCGCATCAGCGCCAGCGCGTTACTGTGCTCGACCACGCCGGGGCGCATGCGGTAGTCGAAGATCATCTTGCCGTCCTCGAGCCGATCCTCGAAATGCATGTTGATCGCTGACGGCAGCGTCGCGGGCAATTCGGTGAGCGCGAGATCGTGGGTCGTGACCAGGCCGATCGCGCCGCGGCCGACAAGCGCGCGGACGATGCCTTCGGCGCCGATCCGGCGATCGTGGGAATTGGTGCCGTGCAGGATCTCGTCGAGCAGGAACAGCATCGGCACCGGCCCGCGGGCAGCGTCGGCGATGGTGCGGATCCGCAGGATCTCAGCGTAGAAGCGCGACTGTCCGGCCTGCAGCGAGTCCTCGACATGCAGCGTGGCGCCGAGAACCAGCGCCGAGACGCGGAGGCGGCGGGCGGTCACCGGAGCGCCCGCGAGCGCCAGCACGACGCTGACGCCGACCGAGCGCAGCAGCGTGCTCTTGCCCGACATGTTCGAGCCGCTGACGATGATCACGCGCGGGCCGTTGCCGCCGAGACGGACGTCGTTGCGGACCGCGGCGCCGCCGGCGATCAGCGGATGGCCGAGGCCCTCCGCGTCGTAGACCGGCCCCTCGTCGGCGAGCTCTGGAAACGGATCGCCGGGACGCTCGTACGCGAACGTCGCCAGGCCGCCGAGCGCTTCGAGGTCGCCGACGGCGCGCAGCCATGCGGCGACAGCCGGGCCGTATGCCCCGTGCCAGCGATCGATGGCGATCGCCAGCTGCTGCCGCAGCAGCAGGACGATGGCGATCGGCGCGAACATCATGTTGTGCGTGGAGTCGAGCCACGACACCAGCCGGCGCAGTCGCGCGATCCGGATCGAAGGCGGCACGCCGCCGGTCAGCAGGGTCTGGTGCAGTGCGGCGAGGCGCGGCGACGAAAAACGCTCCGACTCGATCCGCGCCAGCAGGTCGGCGAGCAGGCCGAGGTCCCGTTCCGGCGTATCGATGCCGTGCAGCACCTGGTGGAACGGCCGCCGCCAGACTGACGCGGCGCCGAGCTCGACGAACAGCCAGGCGAAGAGCCACTCCGGCACAATCGCGTCGCGGTAAACGGCGGCCGCGAGCGCGATCGTCACGATCGAGGCTCCGGCCAGACCCGTGCGCAGCAGCGTCGAGAACCGCACCGGCGGCGAACCGGCCCAGGCGGCGAGCGGGCCCGTGCGGCCGACCGGCGACTCGGACGCGAGCACCGCGACGTCTTCGCGGAAGTCGAGCAGGCCGCGCAGCTCCTCGACCGCCGCCTGCCGCGCCCGGACCTCGTCGAGCGGCGCCGGCTCGCGCAGCCAGTCCGCCAGCGTCAGCTCGCCGATTTCGGTACGCGTCGTGTTCAGCAGCTCGAACAGCGACGAAGGTCCGAACAGGTCGAGGTCGCCGGCATAGGAATGGCCGGCGAGAAACGACGCCCCGTCCCGGCCGGTGCCCGCCCAGCGATCGTTCAGCCGATCGAGGCCGCGCAGATAGACGCGTTCCGCCGCTTTCGCGCGCTCGAACCCCTGCAGCCGCTTGGCGTGAATCGCCGCGAGCGCGCCGAACGACAGCCAGGCCGCCACGGGCCACCACGGCGAGATCGACGCGCGCACGAACGCCAGCCACAGCAGCACGGCGCCGACCAGCGCGATCGCCAGGCGGATATTCGAGACCATGAAGTTGGCGCGATCGAGCGCCGCCATCCGCTCGCGCCGGAGCGCGAGGCGCGTTTCGTATTCCGCTTTCGGGTCGGTCACGGAGCGCTGGGGCGAGGAGCCACGCCACGAGTGTAGCGCACGCCTTCAGCGCGGGAAGGAGTGCAGGCCTTCACGCCTGCCGGAGGAGCGCCTTCGCCAGCGTCACGTAGTGAGAGGCCGCGGCGGTCAGCTCGGCGATCGAGACCCACTCGTCCGCGGTGTGGGCGACGTGAATCGATCCGGGGCCGAACAGCAGCGGCTCGCCCCACGCCTGCAGGAACGGAATATCCGTGGTGTACGGAAAGACCGCGGTGTCGAACCCGGGGACGACCGTCATCTTCACCGGCGGCACGTCGAGGACGTGCTCGATTGCGACCCGGCGCTCCAGCGGCGTCACCGCCTTTCGCACCTCCGCCGCATCACTCGTCGTGCGGAACATGACTTCGGCTTCCGCCGCCGCGGAGACAACGTTCGGCGCGACGCCGCCGCTGATCAGTCCAACGGTGTAATGCGTCTGGCCAAGCACCGGATCCGACGGCAGCGGGATTCCGCGCAGCTCGATCAGGGCGTCGATCAGCTTGTCGATCGCCGATTCGCCAAGCTCGGGGAACGACGAGTGCGCGGCGCGGCCGCTGGCGCGCAGCTTGAGGCGAAGAATGCCGCGCGTCGCCAGTCCGAGGCGATTGTCGGTCGGCTCGCCGTTGATCAGAAAGCGCGGCCCGGTCCCGGCCGTCCCGGCCGCCGCCTGGTTCGCGGCGCGCGCACCGTCGCTGCCGCGCTCTTCACCGACGACGAACACCAGGCCGACGCGCGATTCCCCTTCGCGCCGCAGCTGCTCGGCCGCCGACACCTGTGCCGCGAGGATCCCCTTGGCGTCGCAGGAGCCGCGCCCGAACAGCTTGTCGCCGTCGACGCGGCTCGGAAAAAACGAGGGGACGCAGTCGAAGTGGGTCGAGAATACGACGGAAGCGGCGGGGTGCGAGCGGCGAGGTGCGCCGTGCGCAGTGCCCGGCGCGAGGTGCGCGTGCGGCATCGCGATCACGTTGAACCTGGTCGCGTCCACGCCCTGTTCGTCGACCGCCCAGCCGCGGCCCCGCAGGAAATCGGCGAGCCACCGCCCGCACTCCCCCTCGCGCCCCGTCGTCGAATCGATGTCGACCAGGCTGCGGGTCAGCGCGACGATGTCTACCGGATCCACGTCTCGAGCTCGGTGCGGGTGTCGGTGCGCGAGTCGCGGTATTTGACGATCACTGGCGTCGCCAGCGAAAGGCCCCACTCGACGCCGTTGCCGGACGTCACCGCGCGGGCGCCGGGGACGACGACAGCGCCCTCGGGGATGACGAGCGGACGATCGGCGGTCGGCCTGATGATCTCGCCCCTGACCAGGTCGTACACCGGCGTCGAGCCGGTCAGCACCGTGCCGGCGGCGATGACCGCGCGCGACTTGATGATGGCACCTTCGTAGATGCCGGTATTGCCGCCGATCAGCACGTCGTCTTCGACGATGACCGGCAGCGCGCCGATCGGTTCGATGACGCCGCCGATCTGCGCCGCGGCGCTGACGTGGACGCGCGCGCCAATCTGCGCGCACGACCCGACCAGCGCGTGCGAGTCGATCATCGACCCTTCGCCGACGTAGGCGCCGATGTTCACGTACATCGGCGGCATGCAGATCACGCCGGGGGCGAGATAGGCGCCGTCGCGGACGGCGGAGCCCCCCGGGACGATTCGCACACCGGCCGCGAGTCCCGGCCGCTTCAACGGCAGCGTGTCCTTGTCGTAGAACGGCAGCTTGCCGTGATCCATCGACGCATCGACCATGTCGCCGAACTTGAAGCCGAGCAGGATTCCCTGTTTCACCCACAGATTGACCCGCCACCCGATCGGGGTGGTGCCGTCGGGCTCGGCCGCGCGAACCTGGCCGGACGACAGCGCCTCGCGGAGTTCCGCGAACACGGCGCGCGCGGTCGCGCGATCGGCGGACGGACCTGCGGCGATCAGCTGTTTGATGTCGTTTTCCAGCATCAGACCAGCGCGCCCTTGAGCAGCCCGAGCTCCTTGAGCACGTTGTCGATCTTCTCTCTCGACGCGGGTGCGGGTGACACCATCGGCAGGCGGAAGGTGTCCTCGAGCAGGCCCATCGCGGCCATCGCGTACTTCACCGGCTGCGGGTTCGACTCGACGAAGTTGATCGACATCAGCGCGATGATCCGCGCGTGGACGGCGCGCGCCGCGGCGAAGTCGTTGCGCTCCGCCGCTTCGACCATCGCCACCATCTCTGCCGGAATCTCGTTGCCCGCCACCGAAATGATGCCGTGGCCGCCGACCGCCATCAGCGGCAGCGTCAGCGCATCGTCCCCCGACAGCACGAGGAAGCCGGGCGGCACGGCGCGGACGATCTCGCACATCTGCGAGACGTTGCCGGACGCTTCCTTGACCCCGACGATGTTCGCGATCGGCGCGAGCCGCGCGAGCGTCGAGGGCTCGACGTTGACGCCGGTCCGGCCGGGCACGTTGTAGACCACGATCGGCAGCGGCGTGCTGGCCGCGAACGCGCGATAGTGCTGGTAGAGACCTTCCTGCGTCGGCTTGTTGTAGTACGGCGTCACCGACAGGAAGCCGGTCACGCCGCGGCGCGCCATCTCGCCGGCGGTGTGAATCACTTCGCGGGTGTCGTAGCCGCCGGCACCGGCGAGCACCGGCACCGTGCCGTTCGACTCCTCGACCACGAGCTCGACGACGCGCAGCCGTTCCGCATCGGTCAGCGTCGGGTTCTCGCCGGTGGTGCCGCAGGGGCAGAGGAAATGAATGCCGGCATCAATCTGACGCCGCGCCAGCCGGCGCACCGCCGCTTCGTCGAGATCGCCGCTCTTCGTGAACGGCGTGACCAGCGCGGTGCCTACTCCAGTAAACGGTGTTCTCATGCAACTCTCCGGCAGGCCTGAAGGCCTGCGCTACGACCGCCCTACCCGACCTACCCGACCTGCCTGCCTTCGGCGATCCCGAGGACGTCCTTCATTGTGAACCAACCCTGCCTGCCCTGGACCCACCGCGCCGCCGCGAGGGCGCCACGGGCGAAGGCCGTCCGGTCACGCGCGGTGTGCGTCAGCGTGATGGTTTCCGCCGGACCGTCGAAGCCGATCGTATGCGTGCCGGGGATAAAGCCGGCCCGGGTCGAGCTGACGTCAATCGGCCGCGCGAACCCGGCCTGCTGCATCGCCTGTTGCAGCGACAGCGCGGTCCCCGAGGGCGCGTCCTTCTTCGCCGAGTGGTGCGCCTCGTGCAGAAACGCGGCGAACTCCTGCTGCGGCGCGAACAGCCTGGCGGCCTGTGCGACGAGCGCCTCGAACAGCACGACCCCGGTCGAAAAATTCGGCGCCACGACGATGCCGGTGCCGGCGGCGGCGACCGCCGCACGCAATTCGGCTTCGCGCGCCGACCAACCGGTGGTGCCGATCACCAGGTTGACGCCGCGCTTCGCGAGGATCAGGGCATTGTCGACGAGGGAATCGGGCGTCGAGAAATCGATCGCGACCTCGACGCCGGCCCATCCGGCCGCGTCGGGTCCGCCGCCGTGCAGCGGCGATCCCGGATCGATCACGCCGGCCACCTCGAAGTCGTACTGCGGCGCGAGCGAGCCGACCAGCTGTCCCATTTTTCCGTGGCCGACCAGCAGCACCCTCATCGCTTGCATGCCGGCCCAGCGTTCGTGGAGGGCACCGAGACGATCAGCCGCACGGACACAACGACACGGATAACCTTCTCCGCACAGAAGAAATCTCTGCGGCTCCGGGTCGCCGTCGCTGATCGCCTCGGTGTCCTCAGGTCCACTGTGTCCTCGTCAGAAGAAGGTCTCGTGTAATCGCATCATCGCATGAGGGACGTCGGCGTCGCGCAGCACGAACGTGACATTGCGGCGCGAGCCGGCCTGCGACACCAGCCGCAGCGGGATCCGCTCGAGCGACGTCACCGCGCGGCCGAACAGCGTCGGGTCGGCCCGCAGATTCTCACCCACCGCGCAGATAATCGCCATCTCCCGCTCGCAGCTCGCCTCGGCAAAGTTGTGGAGGTTGTCGAGGATGGCCTCGAGGCGGCGTGTGTCGTCGACGGTCACCGAGACGCTGACCTCCGACGTCGTGACCACATCGACTGCGGTCTTGAAGCGCTCGAAGACCTCGAACAGCCGGCGCAGGAAACCGTGTGCCATCAGCATGCGGGTCGACGTGATGTCGATCACCGTGACATCGCGCTTGCAGGCGAGCGCCGTGAGACGGCCGTCGGCATGACGCGCCTCCGCGGTGATCAGCGTACCCGTGTTCTCCGGGCGGCGCGAGTTCAGGATGCGGACGGGGATGTTCTTCGCCACCGCCGGCAGGATCGTGCTCGGGTGCAGCACCTTCGCGCCGAAGTAGGCGAGCTCGGACGCTTCCGCGAACGACAGCTGCGGCACCAGCCGCGGCTGCGGCACGATCCGCGGGTCCGCCGTCAGCATGCCGTCGACGTCGGTCCAGATCTGAATCTCGTCGACGTCGAGACACGATCCGAAGATCGCCGCCGAGTAATCGGAGCCGCCGCGGCCCAGCGTCGACGTGACGCCGCTGGCTGTCGATCCGATGAACCCGCCGAGCACGACGACCTTGCCCTCCGCGAGCAGCGGCGCGACGCGTTGGCGCGCCCGGTCGCATGTCTCCATCATGTCCGGTGCGGCGGCGTTGTGCTCCGCGTCGGTAACCAGCACCGTGCGGGCGTCGATCCAGCCGCTCGGGATGCCGTGATCCGCGAAGGCCGCCGCGACAATGCGGCTGCTCACGACCTCGCCGACGGCGTGCACCGCGTCGCGCGACCGTGGCGACACTTCGCGCAGCACTGCAAGCGCGTGCACGAGACCATTCAGCTCGTCGAATTCGCGCGTCACCTCCTCGAGCAGCTTCGCGCGGCTGGTGCTCGTCACCGCCGTCGCCACCGCGAGGTGGCGCTCGATCAGCGCCTGCACTTCGGCCGCGGCCCGGTCGGACGCGCCGTCCTCCGCGAGCTGTGCGATCGCGACCAGCGCATCGGTCACCTTCGCCAGCGCCGATACGACGACCACCGGCGCGCTCCCGGTCTTGGCCTGCTGCTGCCGGACGATGCCGATCAGCCGATTGATGGCGTCGGGATCCGCGACTGACGTCCCGCCGAATTTCATCACCACGCTCACGACTGCATCCCCCGGTCTCGTCGGCAGCGTCGACTCATAACAGCCCCTCGCGATGCATCAGCTCGGCGTTCAGGATCGCAGCCCCGGCGGCGCCGCGGATGGTGTTGTGGCCGAGCGCGACGAACTTGTAGTCGAGCACCGGGCAGCGGCGCAGCCGTCCGACGGTGACGGTCATGCCGCCGTCCCGATTGGCGTCGAGCGCCGGTTGCGGGCGGTTCGGCTCGGTGAGATAGACGATCGGCTGCTTCGGCGCGGACGGCAGATCGAGCGCCTGCGGTTTGCCGCGGAACCCGTTCCACGCCGCGATGATCGCGGCCGCGTCGGGCCGCTGCTCGAGCGACACGGCAATCGATCCGGTGTGGCCGTTGTGGACCGGCACGCGCGTCACCGCGGCGCTCACGGTCAGCGGATGATTCTCCACCGCGCCGTTCTTCAGCGCGCCGAGAATCTTGTTCGTCTCGGTTTCGATCTTCTCTTCCTCGCCGCCGCCGATGAACGGAATCACGTTCGCCAGGATGTCCCACGACGGCACCCCGGGATAGCCGGCGCCCGAGATCGCCTGCAGCGTGGTGATAATCGACGTCTTGAGCCCGAACTGCCGCAGCGGCGCGAGCGCCATCGCATAGACGACGACCACGCAGTTGGGGTTGGTGATGATGCGCCCTTTCCAGCCGCGGGCCTCCTGCGCCTTCAGCAGCGCCAGGTGATCGGCGTTGACCTCCGGGATCAGCAGCGGCACGTCCGCGTCCATGCGGTAATTGCGCGAGTTGCTGACGATGATGTGCCCCGCCTTGGCGAAGGCGCCTTCAATCTCGCCGGCGACCGACGAATCGAGTCCGGAGAACACCAGCTTCGGCGCCGTGCCGGCGGCCTCGGAGGCCTGTTCGACGGTCAGCGCCGCGATCTCGTCCGGCAGCGGCGTCGGCAGCCGCCACGCCGCCGCGTCGCGAAAGGCTTTGCCCGCCGACCGCTCGCTCGCCCCCAGCCAGGTCACCTTGAACCACGGATGCTTCGCCAGCAATGCGATGAACTGCTGTCCCACCATTCCTGTCGCGCCGAGAATCCCGACCTCGATCGTCATCGTCTTTTTTTCGTATCCTTGTTTAGGTCTTGTTTATTTGTTCGTTCGTGTGTTCGCGGCGCCGCGCTGTTGTCTCGTGTGTTTCGTGCCCGTCTGCTTCGTGCCGTCGTGTTGCCCTGTCGTGCGTGCCGTGATCCAAAAAAAAAGCCGACGCGGTTTTTGGCCGGTCGGCAGCAGTCGCTCGGTCGAACTGGTATTCAGCGCTCGAGCACACACACTCCGACACGGCCGGCCCGCTTATGGCCGAAACGCTTTCGATTGTCGGAGGTGAAGCGCATGAGGCAGGCAGTATAGCATGGAGGGCTGATGCTTCAACTGTTCTTCCACGCCTGGGAGCGCCGCCTCGCCTCCATCACCAAAGATCGCGTGGTCCGTCCCTTCGAATGGGGGCTCGACTGGATTCCAGACGAGGGGCGCGATGCGGCCGCCGTGCCGGTGGACGTGATCGACCGCTACGTGTCTGGCGTGATGGCGGACACCGATGCGTTTTTCACGCCGCCGCCGACCGCCGACTATACGCTGACATCCGCCGCCGACGGGGATCTGCTGACGTTTCCCAGCGCGTTCACCACGCCGCACGAGTCGAACAACACGGTTCGCTGCCGGTATTTCCGGCCCCGGCGCGACGCGATCGAGAAGGGGTCGACAAAAGCGGCGGTCCTGGTGATGCCGCAATGGAATTCGGATGCGGGCGGACACGTCGGTCTGTGCAAGCTGCTGGCGTGGAACGGCATGAGCGCGCTGCGCTTGAGCCTGCCGTATCACGACGACCGCATGCCCCCCGAGCTCCACCGCGCCGACTACATCGTCAGCGCCAACGTGATGCGGACGCTGCAGGTCTGCCGCCAGGCGGTCCTCGACGCGCGGCGCGCGATCGCCTGGCTCAAGCTGCAGGGCTACGAGCGGATCGGGATCCTCGGCACCAGCCTCGGCTCGTGCCTGGCCCTGCTGACTGCAGCGCACGAGCCGCTGGTCGACGCCGAAGCGCTCAACCACATCTCGCCCTATTTCGCCGACGTGGTGTGGCGCGGCCTCTCGACCGCGCACGTCCGAGCGGGCTTGAACGGCCACGTCGAACTCGATTTGCTGCGGTCGATCTGGCAGCCGATCAGCCCGCGCGGGTATCTCGAACGGCTGCGCAACCGCAAGACGCTGCTCGTCTATGCGCGTTACGACCTGACATTCCCGGTCGACCTGTCCGAGGAGCTGGTCCAGGCGTTCAAAGATCTCGGCATTCCGCACGAAGTCGCGGTGCTGCGCTGCGGCCACTACAGCACCGGCAAGGCCCCCTTCAAATTCGTCGACGGATACATCCTCACGCGGTTTCTCAAGCATGCCCTGAACGCCGACCCGCGAACGTAGAACGACGACCGACACCCAGGGATCCTGGGCGGTTCGCCGTTCCGCGTTCGCCGTTCAGAGGTATTTGAGCAGCCCCCCGAGCGCCTGGAGCAGGACGTCGGCGAGGCTGCGGACCAGGGGCGAGATTTCACCTTCGTTGACGGCGGTCGCGACTGTCACCGGGTTGGTGACGAACAGCCAGATCGTCGCCGCCGCCAGTACGATCGTGACGATCGCAACCAGCGTGAACAGGCTGATGCCGACGCGCTGCAGGCTCATGGCACTTCGAGGACGATCTTGCCGAACTGTCCCGATTCTTCCATCCGCCGGTGCGCGGCCGCGGCCTCGCCGAGCGGGAACGTGCGGTCGATCACCGGCTTGATCTGGCCGGCGAAAAAAAGGCGGGCGGCGCGCATCAGCTCGCCCTTCGTGCCCATGTACGAACCCAGGATCGACAGCTGCTTCGAGAACAAGGCATTGATGTTGATCGCGCCGTTGGCGCCCGTGGTCGCGCCGCAGGTGACCAGCCGGCCGCCGCGGGCCAGCGCGCGGACGCTTTTCGCCCACGTCGCCTCGCCGACATGTTCTATGACGACATCCACGCCCCGCTTGTTCGTCAGCCGCCTGACCTCTCCGGCAATGTCCTGGGTATGGTGGTGGATGACCTCGGAGGCCCCCAGGGCACGGGCCCGTTCGAGCTTCTCGTCGGTGCCCGCGGTCGCGAACACGCGGGCGCCGTGGAGGCACGCGATCTGGATCGCCGCCTGTCCGACGCCGCTGCCGGCGGCCAGCACCAGCACGTCCTCGCCGCGGTTCAGCCGCGCCCGCGTCATCAGCATGTGCCACGCGGTGAGAAAGGTCAGCGGAAACGCCGCGGCGTGCACATAGTCGATCTCGTCTGGAATCGAGATCAGGTTCTGCACCGGCACCTTGACGTACTCGGCGTAGCCGCCCGGGTGATGGAGGTAGCCGAGAACCTCGTAGCGCGCGCACTCGTTATCGCTGCCCGACAGGCAGGCGGCGCAGCGCCCGCAGCTGATGCCCGGCTGCAGCATCACGCGGCCCCCGACCGACACGTCGGCCGCGGCCGACGCAGCGACGTCCCCCGCGACGTCGCTGCCGGCGATGTGCGGCATCGGGATGGTCACGCCGGGAAGGCCGCCGCGCGCCCAGACGTCGAGATGGTTCAACGCGCAGGCGCGCACACGCACCAGCACCT
This sequence comes from Acidobacteriota bacterium, assembly GCA_025463215.1. GTDB lineage: Bacteria > Acidobacteriota > Vicinamibacteria > Vicinamibacterales > CAVVIG01 > CAVQFC01. Next base: position 14,829 of record JAOBWF010000020.1, read on the forward strand.
CGCCCGGCGCGAGGTCCGGCTCCGGCGCGTCCTCGTAGGAGAGCACCTCCGGCCCGCCGTGCTGATGAAACCGGACGGCTTTCATGGCAATTGGTGAGTTGGCGAGTTGGTGAGTTGATCCACCACGTCGCCGATTGGGCAGATGCTATCAGAAGGCGTCGGGCGCGAGGATCACTGGATCGCCGAGGCCGAGGGCCGCAAGGTCCGGCCCGATCACGTCGAGATCGCCCACCACCAGCGTGACCATGCGGGCGGGGTCGAGGTGGCGCGACATGACCCGCGAGACGTCCTCCGCCGTCACGCGCTCGATCCGCGGCACGAACTGCGCGAAATAATCGTCCGCGAGATCGTAGAGCGCCAGCTGCAGCGCGCCGCGGCCGATTTGTTCGCCGGTTTCGAAGCTGCGCGCGTAACCGCGCGTCAGCGCCGCGATGCCGAGCTCGAGCTCGGCGGCGGTCACCGGATGCGAGCCGCGGATGCCGGCAATCTCCGACAACGATTCCTCGATCGCCTTCGCGGTCCCGCTCGTCTGCACGCTGACCTGCAGCACGAACGGGCCGGAGCGGCGGCGGAACTCGAACGCGGTGCGCGCGCCGTACGTGAGCCCCTTGTCCTCGCGGAGGTTCAGATTGATCCGGCTGACGAACTGGCCGCCGAGGATCGTGTTGGCCACGACCAGCGGGTGGTAGTCGGGGGTATCGCGCGCGACCGACACCTGGCCGATGCGCAGCTCGGACTGCGGCGCCCGCGGCCGCGGCACGACGTTCAGGCGCGCCGACTGCGGCAGCACCGCGCGATCGGCCGGCTCGCCGTCCCCATCGCCGCGCCAATCGGCGAACGCGGCGCCGGCCATCTGCACCATCGCGGCGTGATCGCAGTCGCCGACCGCGATCAGCGTCGCCACGTTCGGCCGGATCGCCCGCGCATGAAAGGTCCGGGCATCGTCGACATCCATCGACGCGAGCGACGCTTCGGTGCCGATCGGCGAGTGGCCGTAGGGATGCCCACCGTAGACGAGGCGCAGGAACGCGCGATCGGCGACGGCGCCCGGCATGTCGCGCAGCTGCGTCAGGCGATGCAGCCGCAGCTGGCGGACGCGCAGGAAATCAGCCTCGCGGATCGCGGGACGAACGACGACGTCGGAGAGCAGGTCGAGCGCGCGCTGCGCGAACCGGCTCAACACCGTGACGCTCGCGACCGTCGCGTCCGAGCCGATGTCGGTGTCGAACTGGGCGCCGAGCCGCGCCAGCGCCTCGTGCATCTCGATCGCCGAGCGCTGCCCGCTGCCTTCGTCGAGCATGTCGGCGGTGACCGCGGCGAGCCCTTCCTTGCCGACGGGATCGGATGAAGCGCCGCGCCGGATCAGCAGGGTGAAGGCGACGAGCGGCACCTGCGTATGGCGCACGGTCCAGATGCGCATCCCGTTGGGCAGCGTCGATTTTTCAATCGGCGGAAATGGAAAGGGCTGCGTCGGTCCTGGCGTCGGCAGCTGCGTGCGGTCGACTTTCAGGCCCTGCCCTGAGCCGGGTCGAAGGGTCACGACACAGCCGCCATCACCGAGTCCGGCGCGGCGAGCGTGGCGCGGCCGTGCGGCACGATGCTGAGGGTGACGCGCCGCGACGGATCGAGATAGCGGTTGACGACCGCCTGCAGCGACGCCTTGGTGCAGACCTGGTAGCGCTGCAGATCCTTCGGGAAGTACGCCGGGTCCTCGAGGAACGTGTTGTAGGCGTTCAACTGATCCGATTTGCCGCCGAAGCCGCCGACGGTCTGCAGCCGGAACATGAACTGCGCCTCGGCCTGCACGCGGCCGCGGTCGATCTCCTCGTCGGTCGGACCCTCGGCGGCGAGACGCGCGATCTCCTCGAAGATGACGCGCTCGAGCTCGGCGAGGGTGTGGCCGGGCGCGGCGGTCGCGGTGATCTGCGCATAGCCCATCATCTCGCGAGAATTCTGCGAGGCGGAGACGTCGGTCGCCAGACGCTCGTCGAACACGAGGCGGCGATACAGCCGCGAGGTCTTGCCGTTGGCGAGGAGGTCGGTCGCGAGATCGAGGTCGGCGTCCCCTTCGGCGAACATCGCCGGCGTGATCCACGCGAGATAGAGGCGCGGCAGCTCGACGCGATCCTCGAAGTAGATCCGGACGTCGCGCGGCAGCGAGGCGTCGACGTGAATCTTCGCGACCGGCTCGCCCGGTTCGATCTCGCCGAAGTAGCGATCGACGAGCGCGAGCGCCTGCACCGGGTCGATGTCGCCGGCGAGCGCGATCGAAGCGTTCGCGGGGTGATAGTAGCGGCGGAAAAAGGCGCGGACCTCGTCGAGCTGCGCCGCCTGCAGATCGGCGATGTCGCCAATCGTCGTCCAGTGATACGGATGATCCGGCGCAAACAACGCCGCGAGCAGCGCCATCGGCGCGAGGCCGTAGGGGCGGTTCTCGTAGTTCTGCCGGCGTTCGTTGAGCACGACGTCGCGCTGATTGGTGAACTTGGCCTCGGTCAGCGCCGGCAGCAGATAGCCCATGCGGTCGGATTCCATCCAGAGCGCGAGCTCCAGTGCGCCGGTCGGCACGACCTCCCAGTAGTTGGTGCGGTCGGCGTTGGTCGATCCGTTCAGCGTCGCGCCCGCGCCCTGCAGCGGCTGGAAGAACCCGTGATCGTGATGCTGCGAGCCCTCGAACATCAGGTGCTCGAACAGGTGCGCGAAGCCGGTCCGCCCCGGCTGCTCGTTCTTGGAGCCGACGTGATACCAGATGTTGACCGCGACGATCGGACAGGCGTGGTCCTCGTGCAGCAGGACATCGAGTCCGTTGTCGAGCGTGTGCCTGGTGAAGGGAATGTTCACCGGAAGGTGCCGCAGCTGATCATGCTTTTGCCGAAATACGGGTTGTCGATCGCGGCGGCCGCCTGCAGCCACGGCTTGTGCACCATCGGGCAGACCGCGACCTTGACGCCATCCGGCGCCTTCAGCTTGAGGCCGGTCATGTAGATGTCGATCGCTTCGCTGAGCGTGCCGAACTTCTCGCGCGCGTCTTCGATCTCCACCGCCGACGCGAGCTGCAGGGCCGCGGTGTCGATCTTCATCGCCGGCGCACCGAGCGCGGTCGCGGCGGTCGCCACCTCGCCGGCGTTCTGCTTGACGCCGTCCAGCTTGTCGTCGGAGAGCGCTTCCTGAATCTTGAGGTACGGATCGACGACGGCGCGGCTCATCTCGGTGCCGGCCTTCGGCGTCTTGCCGGTCCCCGGCGCCGGCGCGCACGCGGCCGCACCGATCGTCATCAGGAGCGCGGCCGCGAGCCGCCAATCGTCAGTTCTCGGTCGTGCGCGCATCATTTCACCACGGTCAGCTGAATCGTCGGACGACTGTAACTGGCGATCGAGACCTGCGCCGCGGTGCGTTCCGCCGCGCCCATGAACGCCTTGCCTGATGGCGAGTCCGGCTCGCTGATCATCAGCGGCACGCCGGCGTCGCTGCCCTCGCGGATCGGCTGGTAGATCGGAATCCGGCCGAGGAAGGGAATGCCGAAATCGGTCGCCATCTGCTCGCCGCCGCCGTGGCCGAAGATGTCCGCTTCGTGGTGGCAGTTGCCGCACACGAAGTAGCTCATGTTCTCGATGATGCCGATCGGCGGGATGTTCAGCTTCTTGTACATCGCGACGGCGCGCCGCGTGTCGGCCAGCGACACCTGCTGGGGCGTCGTCACGAGGATCGCGCCCGCCACCGGCACCGTCTGGCTCAGGCTGAGCGCGACGTCGCCGGTGCCCGGCGGCAGGTCGATGATCAGGTAATCGAGGTTGGTCCACGCGACCTCGCGGAAGAACTGCTGCAGCGCGCCGTGCAGCATCGGCCCGCGCCAGATGATCGGCGCATCGTCTCCGGTGAGGAAGCCCATCGAGATGACCTGCAGCCCGAATTTCTCGGCCGGGACGATCTTCTTGCCGTCGGTCGTGAGCTGCGTCTTCATGCCGAGCATGATCGGGACATTCGGGCCGTAGATGTCGGCGTCGATGATGCCGACGCGGCCGCCGCACTTGGCAAGCGCGATCGCGAGGTTGACCGCAACCGTGGTCTTGCCGACGCCCCCCTTGCCGGCGCCGACCGCGATCACGTTCTTTACGCCGGGCACCGACTGCCGGGCGCCGTCCGAGCCCACTGCCTCGCGCACGCGCGCGGTCATCTGGACCTCGACGCTGCTGACGCCCGGCACCTGCATCACGGCGGCGCGCGCCTGATCGCGCAGCTGATCCTTCACGGGACACGCCGGCGTCGTCAGCTCTATCGTGAACGCGACGCGGCCGCCGTCGATCGTCAGTTCCTTGATGAATCCGAGGCTCACGATGTCGCGCTGCAGGTCGGGATCGCGGACAACCTTCAGCGCCGCCAGGACGGAGCCTTGCTCAACTTGCATGCCGACAAGAATATCGTACACTTGCCCCCGCATGGCGGACGTCGAGGCTTCACCGAATCGCGGCGTCATGATCGTCCTCGCCTACCTCTGGCCCCTCGCGCTGGTCCCGCTGCTGCTCGACAAACACGATCCCGAGGTGCAGTGGCACGCCAAACACGGCCTGGTGCTGATGATCGCCGAGCTGCTCGGGTTCGTCGGCTACATCGCGCTGACCAGCGTGGTGAGCCTCGCCGCGCTCGGGCTCGGCTGCGCGCTCAGCATCCTGCTCGTCTTCGGCTGGATCGGAATTCTCGCGCTGCACGTGGTCGCGATCCTCAAAGGTGTCGGCGGCACCCGCCTGATCGTGCCGGGACTCAGCCATTACGCGGACCGGTTTTAGCGCGCTCGCGCTGGTCGTCGTCGGCCTGCTCGCATGGAACGCGCAGACGCTTGCGCTCGGCTCGATTCACGTCTACCAGACCGCGCTCTCCGGCCCGGCCGCGCGCATCGGCCTGCGCTGCCGCTTCACGCCGACCTGCAGTCGCTACGCCGAGGTGGTGATCACGAGAGACGGAATCGCGCGCGGCGGGCTCAAAGCGCTGCGGCGTATCGCGCGGTGCGGGCCGTGGACGCCGGCTGGCACGGCGGACCGGCCATGAACATTGCGGACGGCGGATTTGGGATTGCGGATGGTTGTTGATTGAGGATTGAGTTGTTGGGGGGATTGGGGATCTCGAGGCCGACAAATCGGACGTTCATCGGAAGAATCCGACATCCAGCGGAACAGTCGGACATCAATCCGCAGTCCGCAATCCGCGATCCGCACTGAAGAGCGCCTTTCCTCTCTCGTTTAGCAGCACGTACAGCGCGTAGACCCCGAGCGCGGTGCCGTACGGCAGCAGCAGCAGATCCACCGACCCAAGCATCAGCGCGGCCAGGCGTGACCAGGGCGTCTGCCGTCGCAGCGGGATGCCGACGACCACGTGGACGGCACCCCAGAACATCGCGATGAAGGCGAACGTCGTGAACGCCGCGGCCATGACGCCGGCCGCGACCTGGCCCCCTTCGCCGGGGGACGTCATCAAGGCGACGGCGCCGACGCCGAGCGCCAGCGTCGATAAGCCGATCACGACCGTGAGCAGGCCCCACACCACGAAGAGCGTGCCGAGGAAATCCACGTGCGGCTTCACGGCGGGGACTGCGTGCTGGTGCTGGAGGGTAGGAGCTGGGTGCTAGGCGGCGGACGAACGGATCGCGACGCGGAGCTCGACGCGGATCGACGCCGCGTCGGCCGACTTCAGGCGGAAGCGGACGCAGGCGCCGTCGGCCACGCGGGGCGGCACCGACACGCGCAGCGCCTGATGGAACAGCGACTCGCCGGTGCCGACGCACAGCGCGCACGGCTCGGTCCATGTCTCGCCGCGGCCGCCGCAGTTCGGACAGGTGATCCGCACCGGCACTTTCAGCGACACCACATGGCCCTCCTGGGCCTCGCGATGCGACAACGATACATCCGCGCGCAGCACATCGGCGTCGACGCGCTCGCCGAGGAAGGCGTGGCGCATCCGATCGACGACATTCCCGACGGACGGGAAGTCGATGGCGATTTCATCGTCGAAACACTCGTGCATCATCTGCGACATCGAAGTTCCGCTAACGATAGGAGTCGATCACAGGCTTGTCAAGACGACAACGCCGGTGCTAGCGTCTATTTCCAGACGCGGTTCCACAATTTACAAAGAACAAAAACCATGCCTGCGAGCCGGGAATGCCCGTTGTGCGGCGGCACGATGAAGGTCAAGCAAAGCGAGACCGTCACGCACGTGCCGGGCAATCCGAGTGCCACCACTCGGACCACCATGGAATGGATTTGTCCTGACTGCGACTACTTTGAAGAAGCCGAAGAGGAAAGGAGCAGGTGAGAACCGGGCGCGCCGCGCGTGCTAGCGCGCGCCGATCGTCAGCAGGACTTCTTTGCGGAGCGTATCCTCGAACTCTTCGAACTTGAGCGCGGACTCGCACTCGTCGCACAGCACTTCGAGCACAGCCGGGCGGCTCTCTTCCGAGACTTCCACGCGGCCGCCTTCAACATTCACAACGTGCATCTGCAGCGTTTTGACCAGAAAGTTCCGGTCGTTGCCGCAATTCGGACAGGTCAACGTCACTTATGACTCCTTAGCCATTCGATTCTATGAAATGGTCGGGCCCCGGCGCAATGTAAATCGAGCCAAAACCGCGTAATCTTCGCGAAATCGGCCTGAATCTGATAGATTCTGACTCCAAATGTCTACCGATTCCGGCTCGTTTCAGATTCACACCGAAGCGCGCGGTCCACACTGGATCGCCTGGATCAGCCGCGACGGCAGCGGCAAACCCGACCGATCGGTCGTCCTGGTCGCGGAAACCAAGGAGAAAGCCGAAGCCAACGCCCGGCGCTGGGCCGATCAGTCCTCATATTAGAGGCGCGAAGTCGTCGAGCGCCGCCGGCGCGGCCGGGGGGCGTTCGATCGTCGCCGCCGGTTCATCGCTCCGGTCAGCGGCCATCGCGCCGACGAACCTGGCGCGCACGCTGGCGGGCAGCACCTCCCCAAGACTCCCCTTTCCCATCCGGCAGACGCCGTCCTTCACGGTCGCCGACAGATACAACCGATCGCGCGCGCGCGTCAGCGCCACATATAACAGCCGCTTCGATTCCTCGCGCTCACGCGCCGCCACATCTTCGTCGGCCTCGGACTGATAGTCCGCGATCGCCACCGACGCGTCCCCGCCCGCATCGTCCGTCACCCGAATCGGCGCGCGAATCCCGCCGGTCCCGCGTCCCATGTTGACGACGAAGACGATCGGGAACTCGAGGCCTTTGGCCGCGTGCACGGTCATCAGGCTGACCGCGTCGATGGCGTCGATCGCCGCATTCGATTCGTCGCCGACCGCCAGCCGCTCGAGATGATCGGCAATCCGTGCCAGCGTCGCGTAGCCGCGGTTCTGGGCGCGGCGGATCATGCCGCGCAGCTTCTTGACGTTCTCGCGCGCCTGCCGGCGCCGCGATCCTCTGAGCTCGAACGCATACGCGGTTTCGTGCAGCACCGCGTCGAGCAGTTCCGACGGCGCCAGCCGATCGACCCACGACAACCACCGCGGCACCGCGGTCCGCAGCATGTCGAGGACGCGACGGTCCTCGTCGCCGAGCGCCGTCAGCTCCGGACGGGGCGCGGTGCTGAGGATGGCATCGGCTGACGCCTTGCCAAGCCGAGCGACGGCGGCATCCGACAGCCGCACGATCCGCGATCGCAGCAGCGTGGCGGCACGCAGGTCCGACAAGGGGTCGGCGAGGTATCGCAGCAGCGCCACCGCATCCTGGATCTCGTCGGCGTCGAAAAACCCGAGCCCCTTGTACACGTAGGTCGAAACACCGCGTCGATCGAGCGCCGCCTCGAAGTCGCGGTGGCTGTCGCGCGAGCGGAAGAGGATCGCGATGTCCGCCGCACCCGCCTCCCGCGCGACGCCGGTCGCGCGATCGCGGATCGTCGTGCCCGACAGCAGCCGCACGATCTCGCCCGCCACCGCGTCCGCCGCGTGCTGCACCGTGTCCGCGGCGATGAAGCGCACCGGATCGTCGAGATCCGGAAGCCGGTCGCCGCCGCTCTGGTTGCCGTCGGCAGGCGACTCGAGCCGGACCGGAAAACGATCCGACTCGCGATAGCGGAACGCGTCCCGCCGCGCCGCCGCATTCGTCGTGTCACCGGCGACGATACTGGTAAAGACGTCGTTGACGAACGTCAGGATCCCGGGCGCGGACCGAAAACTGACGGTAATCGCCTGACGAGGCGATCCCTCGGGCCGTAACGCGTCGATGAACCCCGCCGCTTCGTCAACCATCGCGACATCGGCGTCGCGGAAGCCGTAAATCGATTGTTTGCGGTCGCCGACGATGAAGATTGACGGCGGAATGGCGTCGGCGGCCGCACCGAACCCTTCACCCCAGCTCTTGACCAGCTGGCGGACCAGCTCCCACTGCGCCCGGCTGGTGTCCTGGAACTCGTCGACCAGCACGTGGCGGTGGCGCGCTTCGAGCCGGAGCCGGCTTTCTGCGAACTCGTCCATGTCCTTCAGCAGCTGGACCGCGCGCTCCAGCACGCCGGAAAAATCGAGCAGGGCATGCGACTCGAGCGTGTGCCGATACTGCTGCATCGCGATCGCGAAGATCCGCCAGACGCCGCGCGACATCACCGCGTTGAGGTCGCGGCGAAAGGCGCGGATCGCGTCGTGGATCGCCGGCGCGAGCTGGAACGCCGACGCGCGATGCCGCTTCCAGGCGTCGGGCGAGTCGCAGTGCTCGGCGCTGAAGCCGGTGCCCATGAACTTCTCGCCGCGCGGCTTGCCGTCCTGCGTCAGGAAATAGCCGCGCAGCCGATCGATCAGCGCCCGGAACGCGGCCTGCGTCTCGCGATTGCCGACCGCTGCCGGGTGATGGCTGAGGGTTCCGATGTCGGCCGCGAGCATGGCGAATTGCCGATGCTGGCGCGGGCCGTCGTCGAGGAATGCGTCGACCCCGCCGCGGACGCCCGCGAAGATCTCGCGCAGGCGCGCCGCCGATGCGGCGCACGCGGTCGCCGCCGTCAGGTCGCGCGGTCCGTTCTGCAGGAAGCGCCGCAGCGCGTGCGGGGCGACCAGCCGCCGGTCCAGCAGCGCCGAGATGCCGGCGCGCAGCCGCCGCTCGCCGAGCTGCGCGAACACCAGCGCCACATCGTCCTCCTCGCGCGCGATCCCGCGGCAGATCCGCAGCGCCTGATCGAGCGACTCGCCGACCAGCCGCGGCACTTCGGTGTTGTCCGCGAGATCGAACCCGGGATCGACGTCCGCTTCGAGCGGAAATTCGCGCAGCAGCTGCAGGCAGAACGCGTCGATCGTCGAGACCGCGATGTCGCCGAGCCGCTCCTTGAGATCGCGCCAGCGCGCCGCGTCGAACTGCGACAGCCGGCTCGCCTCTTTCAGCCGTTCGACGATGCGCTGACGCATCTCCGCCGCGGCCTTGCGCGTGAACGTGATCGCGAGGATGTTGTCCGGCTCGACCCCGGCGCGCAGCAGGTTGACGTAGCGCTCGACCAGGACACGCGTTTTTCCCGTCCCCGCGGATGCTTCCAGAATGACGTTCTGCCCCGGATCGACGGCATACCGCCGGGCCGGTTCGTCCGGAAGCTCCGGCCCCGTGATTGCGGACTGCGGATTTGGGATTGCGGAGGCGAAGCTGCGGTCCGCAATCAATCCGCAATCGGCCAATCCGCAATCCACAATCCGCGATCCGCAATTCGCGTCCGCGTCCGCGTCCGCGTCGTCATCGAAAGGGAGACGTGGACTAGACATCGCCGACGTAGTCCTTCCGGCACACCGACGCGAAGCTGCACGTCTCGCAGCGCCAGACATCGTCGGGCGTCGGCGGGAATTCGCCGCGCTCGATCGCCGCGACCGTATCGGCAAGACGCTGCTGCGCCTCCGCCAGCACCTTGCCGCGATCGGCCGCCGCCGCGAAGAGCGGCACGACCCGCTTGGGTCCTTTGAACGCGAGGTAGGCCGCCTCGCCCAGCCTCCAGTTCCGGCCCTTGTAGCCGGCGAGCTTCTGCTCGGCACAGAGGCTGTAGATCGGCAGCTGCAGGGCGCGGCCGCGCTGCGGCGGCCATCCGAGCTTGTAGTCGATCAGCCGGAAGGTACCGTCCTCGAGCAGATCGATGCGGTCGGCTTTGCCGCGCAGCGCGATTGTCCGCGGGCCATCCGCGGTCGCGAATACGAAATCGGCGATGAGCTTCTCCTCGAGCAGGCGGCCGACGACCGCGACCGGCCGCTCCGCCTCCATGCGCAGCACCGCCTCGCCGAGTCCAGCCGCGGCTGACGACCCGAGCAGCCGTGTGCGCTCGAGCCCCGCCTCCGCGATCGGCAACTGGCCGAGCGCGGCGTCGACGACCGCCGTGAACATCTCGCGAGCGGCGTCCAGATTTTCCGGCGTCACGGTGCGACGGCCAGCCGTCTGCCACGCGTCGAAGAACCGCTCGAACACCTGGTGGACGAATTGCCCCTGCCGGCGGGGATCCATGACCTCCTGATCCTCCGGCTCTTCCTCGAGCTTGAGGACGTGCTGCGCGAAGAACTTGAACGGACAGTCGAGATACGTCTCGATCGCGCTCACCGACCAGGACCGTGCCTCGATGCCGCTGACGGTGCCGTGGAAGCCGGGGCTGTCGGCTGGCGATCGTCGCGTCCGCATCTCCGCCCAGCGGCGCGCGTCGCCTTCGAACGGTTCGAAGGCAATCGGGTCGAGCGACAGCGCTTCGTCGGCGAACACCCGCGCGTCTTCGAATCGCTCGCGCGCGACGGTGGAGAGCCGCGCCCGCGGTATTTCGTCGAGCTGCATCGATCGCGAGACGATCGCGTCCTCATCGAGCGTGAATGTCGACACCGTCGTGCGGCGCGACGCCGACGTCAGCAGATCGAGGAACCGCGCGTCGCCGGCGGCGCGGCGATCTTTTTCCGACGGCCAGCCCAGCGACTTGAGCAGCGCCGGCGGATAGAAGATGTTCCGCCGCGGACGCTCGGGCCAGTCCTGATCGACGACTCCGACGATCGCCACGTCGTCGAAGCCGGCGTAACGGACCGCCTGATCGTCGAGCAGGTGGACGCCGCCGCGCTCGTCGGCCTCCGGCACGAATGTCTGATCCTCGATCCACCGCCGCACCGCGATGCTGAGATCGTCGATCGTCCAGGCGGGATCGTCGTGCGCCGCGTGGACGGCGGCGAGCGACGGCAGCATGTCGAGGATCGCGGCGCGGGCCCGGCGCTCGCGCGACGCGAAGGGATCCTCGTCGCCGATCGGCCGCGCGTGAGCGGACCAGCACGCGAGCAGACAGGCGATCTGCTCGGATGCCGGATGCGGTTCGGTCAGCGGCGCCAGTCCATGCGCGACCGCGAGCGCCGCATCCAGGGCGGGCCGCGACGCGCCGCTGCCCCACTCGCCGGCGAGCGCGTCCAGGCGGTCGACGTCCCCGAGGTAGCGCGCCGCGCTGAGCGAGCGATCGAGCTCGCTCACCGAGTGGCGCGTCACCGCCGGGAACAGGAAATGCGGCGAGCGCAGCAGTGCGATGAGGGTGCTGCGGGAGAACCGCGACGACACCGTATCGAGGATCAGGTCGAGCGCCGCCGACGTCGGCTCGGCCGCGAGCGGCAGCGCGTCCGACATCCGGTACGGGATGCCGGCGGCGCGAAAGATCTCCGCTGCCGCATACAGATACGGCAGCGGGTTCTTGTAGACGATCGCGACGCGATCGAGCGGCATCGCGTCGCCGTTGCGGCGATCGGCTTTCAGCTGACGCGCGATCGTGACCAGTTCCTCCTCGCGGTCGCGCAGCGTCCACCACGGCTCGTCGGGCGGCGCGTTCGGGGGTGTGACGAGCACCGGCCGGGCAGGCCTGAACGCCTGCGCTCCATCCGTGGCCGAGACCTGCGCGACATCGGTCGCCGGCGGCTGCGCGACGCCGGTCACCGCCCCATGTGTAGCGGAAGGCGTTACCCCTGCCAGATCCGTTTCCTCGAGGCCCGGCCACCAGTTGTGGAGCCGCTCGTGAAACCCCGACGCGAGCACCCGTTCAGTCGAGACGATGTCCAGCGATGCGAGGCCGGGGATGCGCGTCAGCAGATCGAAGTCAGCCTGATAGAGCCCTTGGGCGTCGGCGATCCAATCGGGGATGGTGACGATGACGTGGCGAATCGGAGCGGCGGACGGCTCCGCCACGAGGCGCTCGCGCAGGGTGTGCTCGTCGCAGGCGGTGGACTCGCGCACGCGCCGCTCGTAGTCGCGAAACGCCGCGGCCAGGAACCGCGTCTGCGTCCGCATCCGCTGCGTCGCCCGATCCACATCGTCGGATCCGAGCGCCTCGTCGATCAGCTCCTCGAATCGCCGGACCTGCTGCGACTGCCGCCGCAGCTGATCGTAGAAGCGGAGCATCTCCGCGATGAGCCCCGGGCGCAGCGTGAACGACAGACCGCTGACGACGGCGGCCGCCGCGCGCGCCGCCGCCTGCGCCATGACGTCACGCTCGAGCGGCGTGAGCCGGCGCGGTGGATCGACGAGGCGCGCGTGCAGCCGGTCGTACATCTCGTCGCGTGTCACGACGTCGGCGGCGACCGAGCGCGTCAGCAGCCGGGCCGCGCTGCGCGTTGGCACGATGACGAGGGGAGCTGGGAGGTGCGAGGCGCGGGGTGCCAGGTCCGCAATCGCGCGCCGGAACGTCTGGAGTTCGGGGACGCGGATCAGCCGCGTCGTGCGGGGTGTAATCACCTGAGTTGAGGCGGCTTCAACAGGGTTTGAATGTCCGACCGGGCGCGCGCGCCGAGCATCAGCGCGCCGGCGGCGGCCGACGAAGCGTCCCACGCACGCGGCATATTGCTGGCGAGCGTCGCCTCGCGGCGGATCGCCGCCGCGCTGCCGGCGAGTTGAACCGCGCTGATGAGCAGGGCGTGCGCCGAGGCGAGCTCCTCGGGCGGCGCGATCGCCGACGCCAGCGTCAGGATGCGCGCGACGGTGCGTTGCACGGCGGTTAACGTCGCCGGGGCCGACCCGGACAGGGCCTTCACCGCTTCGAGCGACGGCTTCAGCTGCGCAAACAGGTCCATCGGCGTGCGGATGGCGACGCGATACTGCACCAGCGCCGGCGCGCGCAGGGCGTAGCGATCACGCGCGAGCTGCAGCTGCCGGGCGGCGTCGAGCTTGGCTTCGACGGCGGCCACCAGCGAGTTCACCGCATCCGGCCGTCTGGTGCCCAACGCGGCATCGCGCTGATGAATCGCGCGCACGACCCGCTCGATGCCTCGCACATCCGCCTGTCTGGCGCGGCGGTTGGCAACCGCCATCATGCGGTTGGTCAGCGAACGGTAGGCGCGATCGAATTTCAGCTCCCGGGCGATCTCCGCCGACGCGTCGGCGCGGGCCGTGGCCGCCCACGCGGCGGGCAGCGCTGCCTTGTCGCGATCGATTGCCGCCACCGCGGTCGCAAGCAGCGACGTCCGTTCTGCGCTCATGTCCACGGCACGCGCCGCGGTCAGCACCTGCTCGATCGCCTGGCGCGCGTCTGCGGACGGCGGCAGCAGCGGTTCGACGATCGCGGGCGGATCGGAGAACGCCGACAGCGTCAGCGCGAACCGGCCAGGCGTCCGCGACGCCTGCAGATCCGCAATCGCCTCATCGAGCATGCCGAGCAGCTGGCGAACCTCGGCCGCCCGGTAGTTGAAGTGGCTCTGCGGCCAGTCGGCGAGCGTCTGCCTCGCCCGCTGCACGATCGCGAGCCGCTGGGACGCCTCAGCCGTCAGCGCGACCTCGTTCAAGGTCGACGCGACGTCGTTGGAGAGCGCCGCATAGTCGTTTTCCGCTTGCGTTTCGATGTAATGCGAGGCGCGCGCGGTTGCCGCGTACCGGCTGGTGCGTTCCCAGTCCACACGGGACGCCGGCAGGCTCACCAGATGCAGCGGCGGGTTCGGCGTTGTTGCCGTCGGCATCGAGAAGATGACGCGATCGTTGACCTTCGCCGGCTCGCCGTAACTGACGAGCGACGTGCCGTCGGTCAGGAAGACACGCAGCAACGTCGCTTCGTCGACGGCCGCAGCTGCCGCCGCGCGCAACGGAATCACCACGGCAGCCGCCAGAACGACGGCCGCCAACGTGCGACTGTGCATGAAGTTTCAAGCGTAGTGTGCAGGCCGAAGCAGGTCAAGCTGTGGAAAACCTGTGGACGGAAGGTGCATTTCCTGTGGACGGATCGACAGCCGAAATATTTTTCGACGCGGGTCCCTCTCATAGGCCGGCCGACGCACCTGTGTGTGTGCTTTCGTGATCCGCTTCGCTTGTTTGCGCGGCACAGGAGCGTAGAATCCATTTCTCCGTGACCGCCGCCGTTCATCGTTTCGAAGAATCCATCGCCGGCCGCCCGTACCTGATCGAGGTCACCCACGTGTCCAAGGATCGCTGGCGGGCGTACATCGTTCGAATCCCCGGCGTACCGGCGGCGTTGATGCCGTTCTACGGTACGACCCCGGCCGACGCGGCACATCAGTTGTGCGAGTGGCTGACGCGGGCTCACGCCCGCGCCGCGTTGCCGTCCAGCACGGTGTAGGATCTGGGGCATGAGCGCCCCAGCCGTTCGCGCCGCCGCCACGCTTCTCGTCGCCCTGCTCGCCCCGTTTCAACAACGCGCTCCAGACTTCGCCCGCCAGCTGGAGCAGCAAGCCGACACCGACAAGACCTGGCGCGCGGCCGGCGACGGCTACATGCAGGTCGAGAAGATCACCTACCGCAGCAAGGCGGGTGACATCGACATTCCGGCGTTCGTCTTCCAGCCGCTGAAGCTGCGCGGCGCCAAGGGGCACCCCGCCATCGTGTGGGTCCACGAAAACATCCGCGGCCACCTGTACGAGCACTACATTCCGTACATCCGCGAAGCCACCGCCAAGGGCTACATCGTCATCGCGCCGGAATATCGCGGCAGCATCGGCTACGGCAAAGCGTTCTACGACGCGATCGACTACGGCGGCCTGGAAGTCGACGACGTGGTGACGGCGGCGGAGGTGCTGAAGACGAAATACCCGCAGGTCGATCCGGCGCGGATCGGGATCATGGGGTGGAGCCACGGCGGCATGATCACGCTGCTGTCGATCTTCAGGAACCCGACGCTGTTCAAGTCGGCGGTGGCGATGGTGCCGGTGACCAACCTGTTCCAGCGGCTCGCCTACAAAGGGGTCGAACGGCAGCACGAGCTGATCGATCCGGCGAACCGCTACGGCGGCCTGCCGGCCGAGCGCCGCGACGTCTACAAGGATCGCTCGCCGGTCTACAGTGTCGACAGGCTGCAGATTCCGCTCTACGTCGGGGTGACGAAGAACGACGAGGACGTCAACATCGAAGAGGACATGCAGCTGGTGGACGCGCTGCGCGCGCGCAAGCCGGCGCTCGCCGAAACGACGGTCTACGACAACCCGCCCGGCGGCCATACGTTCGACCGCCGCGTCGATCCGAAAACGTGGCAGCCAGAGAACACGCGCGAGCAGCGCGATTCGTGGAACCGCGTCTGGACGTTTCTCGATTGGCACCTGGATCCTTTTCATGCCGACATGCGTTCGTCGACGAAGTAGCGCCGTTCTCGGCGTCCTCCTCCTCACCTGGCTCGCGCCGGCCATCGCCCGCGCGCAGGACGTGCCGCGCGTGCGCCTGGTCGCGACCGGCGGGACGATCTCGAATCGCACGGGCGGCCGGCTGTCAGCCGAGGAGCTGGTGCTGGCGATGCCCGGCATCGAGCGCTACGCCACGCCGGAGTTCGAGCAGTTCTCGAACGTGGCGAGCAGCGAGCTGACGCTCGACCAGTGGGTGTCGCTCGCGAAGCGGCTCAACCAGATCTTCAAGACCGAGCCGGAGATCGCGGGCCTGGTCGTCACGAGCGGCACCGACACGCTCGAGGAGCTCGCCTATTTCCTCGATCTCACCGTCCGCAGCGACAAGCCGGTGGTCGTCGTCGGATCGATGCGCAACCCGAGCACGCTTGGCTACGAGGGCGCGGCCAATCTGCTCGAGGGGTTCCGCGTCGCCGCATCGCCCGACGCGCGCGGCAAGGGGGCGCTGGTGGTGCTCAACGACGAGATCAACGCGGCGCGCGAAGTGACCAAGACCGACGCGCTGCGGCTCAGCACCTTTCAGAGCCGCGGCTACGGCATTCTCGGCGTCGTCGATGCCGATCGCGTCGCGTTCTATCGCAGCTCGCTCAAGCGGCACACGGCGAAGAGCGAGTTCGACATCGCGGCGGTGACGAAGCTGCCGCGCGTCGACGTCATCCTCGTCTATCAGGGAGCGGATGGCGACCTGATCAAGGCGGCCGCGGACGCAGGCGCGAAAGGGATCGTGATTGCCGGCGCCGGCGCGGGGGCTACCAGCGGTACGCAGCAGGAGGCGATCGATTACGCGACGAAGAAGGGCGTAGTCGTCGTGACAACGACCCGGGCCGGCAGCGGGCGCATCGCCGCGCGCGGCGGCCGCGGGCGGG